>NZ_JBHYJI010000001.1:182652-469100 GCF_042740435.1 Streptomyces sp. NPDC059002
ACTACACCGGATCCGCCACACACCTCACCGACCGCGCCCTGGAGCGACGTTGAACAACGAAGGCCGCTCCCCCGCCGAAACCCTGCCGGACAAGCCCGCCCACAAAAACCTCGAACCCGCCCCCAACCTCAGCAACCTCACCAACCCCACCCACTACACCGGATCCGCCACACACCTCACCGACCGCGCCCTGGAGCGACGTTGAACAATGAACCGACCCGCGGCCTGCCGCACCACTCCGTTGAGGGTCCCGGCAGCGCGCCGGCGCTGATTCTCGGCCCCTCCCTCGGCACCTCCACCGCCCTGTGGGACGCCGTCGCGACCGAACTCGCCTCGTCCTACAGGGTGGTGCGGTGGGACCTGCCGGGGCACGGCGGTGCACCGGCGGATCTGATCGGCCCCGGGGCGACCGTCGCCGAACTCGCCGGGCTCGTCCTCGCGCTCGCGGATGCGCTGGGCATCGACCGCTTCGCGTACGCGGGGGTCTCGCTCGGCGGCGCCGTCGGGCTGCATCTCGCGGCCCGGCACCCGAAGCGCGTGGCGAGCCTCGCCGTCGTCTGTTCGTCGGCGCACTTCGGCGGCGAGCGGCCGTGGCGCGAGCGGGCCGCGCTGGTGCGCCGCGAGGGCCTGGCGTCGCTCGCGGATTCCGCGCCCGCGCGGTGGTTCACGCCCGGGTTCACGGTGCCCGTCCTCGTCGCGGACCACCGTTCGGCCGATCCGGCCGCGTACGCCGCGTGCTGCGACGCCCTGGCCGCGTTCGACCTGCGCGCGGAGCTGCCCTCGATCACCGCGCCCACGCTGGTGATCGCCGGACGCGAGGACCCGGCGACGCCGCCCGCCCACGCGCGGGAGATCGCCGACGGGGTGCCGGGGGCCGACCTCGTCGAGATCGCGGGCGCCTCGCACCTGGCCCCGGCGGAGCGTCCCGACGCCGTGATCGCGGCGCTGCGCGGGCACCTCGCGGGTCCCGCGGCGCGCGGAACGGCCGTGCGGCGCGCGGTACTCGGCGATGCCCACGTGGAGCGCGCGCAGGCGAACACCACACCCCTGACCGCACACTTCCAGGACTTCATCTCCCGCTACGCGTGGGGCGAGATCTGGACCGACCCCACGCTCACCCGCCGCGAACGCAGCATGATCACGATGACCGCCCTGGTCGCCCACGGCCATCTGGACGAGCTGGCCCTGCACATCCGCGCGGCCCGCCGCAACGGCCTCACCCCCGAGGAGATCGGCGCGGTGCTGCTGCAGACGGGCGTGTACTGCGGGGTACCCGCGGCCAACGCGGCGTTCGCGGTGGCGCGCCGCGTCCTTGACGAGGACGGCTCCGACGGGAGTCAGACGGCGTAGCACCCGAGGAACATGTCGACACCGGCGACGATCAGACGCTCCGTCAGGTCGTCGCTGATGTCCGTCCCGTACGAGCCGAAGACCAGGTGCGGGAAGACAAGCAGCGAGTAGAGCTGGATGACCGCCGCCTCGACGTCCGGGACGGACAGGCGCCCCCGCTCGGCGAGTTCGCGCAACGCCCCGGCGACCGCGGGGTGATGGCTCTCGGGACCATGCTGCTCCCACGCCTTGCCGAGCGAGGGGAAGCGGTGGATCTCGCGGGCCACGAGCTGGCGCAGGGCGTTCATGTCCTGGTCGGTGCGGACCGCGTCGACCCAGGCGCGCGCGGCGTCCAGGAAGGCCGTGCGCAGGTCGTCCGCCTCGATGAGACCGTCGAGCGCGGCCACCGACGACGAGGCGGCGAGCGGTTCGTCGAGCGCGCCCGCGATCACCGCGGTGAACAGCGCTTCCTTGCTGCCGAAGTGGTTGTAGACCGTCACCTTGGAGACGCCGGCCTCGGCGGCGATGGCGTCCATCCCGATGCCGAAGCCGTCGCGCAGGAAGAGGGTCCTCGCGGCCTCGACGATGGCTTCCCGCTTGCGCTCGGCACGGGCGCCCGTGGGCTGGGCCCTGCCGTCCCCCGCACCGCCGTTGCCTGTCTTCGCACTCATGGACCGCACCTTAGCAGCGACCTGAACTGAACAGTTGAGTTCACATGAACTGCACCGTACAGTTCATGGGCATCAGCCGGGCCGGCCCACCAGTCGCCCCGGACCATCGGCATCCCTGGGGGACACGCCATGTCGAACCCGCACCCACAACCACACCCACACTCACACCCACACCCGGCGGAAGACGCGCCACGCACGCCCAACACCCCGCCGGGCAGGCACACTTGGACGCTCCTCGTGCTGCTCTGCCTCGCCCAGTTCATGCTCGTGCTCGACGTCACCGTCGTGAACGTGGCGCTGCCGAGCATGGCCGCCGACCTCGGCCTCGGCCGCACCGCGCTCACCTGGGTGGTCACGGCGTACGCGCTCTGCTTCGGCGGCCTGATGCTGCTCGGCGGCCGCCTCGCCGACGTGTTCGGGGCGCGCCGCACCCTGCTCACCGGACTCGCGCTCTTCACGGCCGCCTCCCTGCTCACCGGACTCGCGCCGAACGCCGCCGCGCTCATCGCGGGCCGCACCGCACAGGGCGTCGGCGCCGCGCTCCTCTCGCCCGCCGCGCTCGCGATCCTCACGACGACCTTCGAAGGACCGGCGCGCCACCGCGCGCTCGGCGTGTGGGCGGCGATCGGCGGCGCGGGCTCCGCGATCGGCGTGCTGCTCGGCGGTCTGCTGACCGACGGCCCCGGCTGGGAGTGGATCTTCTACGTCAACGTGCCGATCGGAGCGGCCCTGCTCCTGGCCCTGCCCGCACTCGTCGCCGCCCGCACACCGCGCCCCGCACGCCTGGACGTCCCCGGCGCGCTGCTCGTCACGGCGGGCACGGGCGCGCTCATCTACGGTCTGGTCGCCGCGGGTGACAGCGGCTGGTCCGACGCGCGGACACTCCTTCCGGTCGCGGCGGCAGTGGTCGTGTACGGGGCGTTCGTGGCGGTCGAGCGCGCGCACCGCAGTCCGCTGATCGACCTGCGGATCCTGCGCCGCCGCCCGGTCGTGGCGGGCGCGTATCTGATGCTGGTCGCCACCGCGCTGCTGATCTCGCTGTTCTTCCTCGGGTCGGTGTATCTCCAGGAGGTACGCGGCTTCAGCGCGCTGCGCACCGGGGTGCTGTTCCTGCCGGTGGCCGTCGCCACGGGGCTCGGCGCGCACCTGGGCGGGCACTTCGTGGGCCGGGCCGGGGCGCGCCCGACCGCCGCCGTCGGACTCGCGCTCGCCGCGCTCGGCACGGGGGCGCTCACCACGGTCGGCGCGGACGGCGACGCGTGGGTGTCGGTCGCCCCCGGCCTCTCCTTCGCCGCACTCGGCCTCGGCTCGGTCTTCGTCGCAGCCACCACGACCGCCCTGGGATTCATCACCCATGAGGAAGCGGGAATCGCCTCAGGCCTGGTCAACACCTTCCACGAAGTGGGAGGTTCCGTCGGCGTAGCGGTCGTCTCCACGGTCGCGGCGCCCGGAATCGCCCACGGGTCAACCGCCTCCTTCGGCAACGCCTTCACCGTATGCGCGGTCGCCGCAGCGGCCAGCGCGTCGGCCGTCTTCGTCATCGTCCCGCGCGGCACACCCCGGATGACGGGCGGCCCGCACGTGCACTGACGGGGGCGGAGCCGGGCGGCGGGATCCGCGGTGGGCTCCGGGCGGCGGGGTCCACCCGTGGGGGCAGGACCCACGGTGAGCACCGGGCGTACGCGACCCACCGGGGAGCGCCCGACGCTCGAAAGCCGCGACGGGACCAGGGGCCAGGCCTCACAGTGAACACCGGGGGCGGACCCGGCCCACCCGGGGGCCCAACACGCAGAAACCGCAAAGGAGCGGGGGGCCAGGACCCGCGGCGAACACCGGGCGGACGCGGCCCACCCGTTGGGGCCGGACGCGCAGAAACCGCAAAGAAGCGGGGGCAGAACCCACGGTGAACACCCGGCGGATGCGGCCCGCCCGCAAGGACCCGACACTCAGCAAACCGCAACGGGACCAGGGGAAGCAGGGTCCGCGGTGAGCGCCGGGGCGGACGCGGCGAACCCGTAAGGGCCGGACGCGCAGAAACCGCAACGGGACCAAGAGGCAGGCCTCACAGTGAACACCGGGGGCGGACCCGGCCCACCCAGGGGCCCAACACGCAGAAACCCCAAAGGAGCGGGGGCAGAACCCACGGCGAACACCCGGCGGATACAGCCCGCCCGCAAGGACCCGACATCCACAAACCGCGACGGGACCAGGGGCCAGGACCCGCGGTGAGCACCGTGCAGGCGCAGCCCACCCGGTGGGGAGGGCCGGGCGTGCGGCAGCCGCGCGGGGAGCAGGCGGGTACGACCCGCTGCGGGGCGCGGCTGTGGTGCGGGGCGGTGGGGTCAGCGGGCTCCGTACACCGCCCCCGGCGGCTCCGCGGCGGCGAGTAGTTTCAGGGTCGCCTCGCCCGCGTCGGCGGGGGTCCAGCGGGCGCCTCTGTCGGCGGTGGGGCCCGGGCGCCAGCCTTCCATGACGGTGATGCGGCCCGCCTCGGCCTCGAAGACCCGGCCGGTGACCCCGGCGGACGCCGTGGAGCCGAGCCAGACGACGAGCGGTGAGACGTTCTCCGGAGCCATCGCGTCGAAGGCGCCGTCCTCGGGGGCGGCCATGGTGTCGGCGAAGGTCTGCTCGGTCATACGGGTGCGCGCGGCGGGCGCGATGGCGTTCACCCGTACTCCGTAGGAGGCCAGTTCGGCGGAGGCGACCATGGTGAGGCCGAGGATGCCCGCCTTGGCGGCGCTGTAGTTGCCCTGCCCGACGCTGCCCAACAGGCCCGCCCCTGAGCTGGTGTTGACCACGCACGCGTGCGGGACGCGACCGGCCTTGGCCTCGGCACGCCAGTGCGCGCCCGCGTGCTTCAGCGGCAGGAAGTGCCCCTTGAGGTGGACGCGCATGACCGCGTCCCACGCGTCCTCGTCGAGGTTGAGCAGCATCCGGTCGCGCAGGAAGCCCGCGTTGTTGACGAGGGTGTCGAGGCGGCCGTACGTGTCGAGGGCGGTCCGTACGAGGGAGGCCGCGCCCTCGGACGTCGCGATGTCGCCGCCGTGCGCGACGGCATCGCCGCCCGCGGCGCGGATCTCCTCGACGACGTCGTGCGCGGGCCCGCCGGATCCGCCCGAGCCGTCGGGCCCCACGCCGAGGTCGTTGACGACGACCTTGGCGCCTTCGGCGGCGTACGCGCGCGCGTGGGCCCGGCCCAGGCCGCGGCCCGCGCCGGTGACGATCACGACGCGGCCCTCGCAGAGCCCGGACTTGGCAGGTGACGTCGACGTCATGGCAGAACTCCTCGGATGCGTTCAGTGGTTGACGGACGCCGCGGCCAGGAACGCGGGGCGTTCACCGCCGCCGTGCAGCTTCAGGGCGGCGCCGCTGATGTACCGGGCGCGGTCGGAGGCGAGGAAGACGCAGGCGTCGCCGACGTCGGAGGGGTCGGCGAGGCGGCCCAGCGGGACGGTGCGGGCGACCTGCGCGATGCCTTCCTCGTCGCCGTAGTGCAGTGCGGCGCTCTCGGTACGGGCGAGGCCGAGGACGACGGTGTTCACGCGCACGGCGGGGGCCCATTCGACGGCCATGGTCCCCGCCAGGTTCTCCAGACCTGCCTTCGCCGCGCCATAGGCCCCGCTGCCGGGCGACGGCCTGGTCCCGCTGACGCTGCCGATCATCGTGATGCTGCCGCCCGCCTCCTGACGGCGCATCACCTCGTAGGCGGCGAGCGAGGCGTAGAGCGGGGCCAGCAGGTTCAGTTCGACGATCTTGGCCTGGCGGGCCGGCGCGGCGTCGGCGAGCAGTCCGAAGGGCGTGCCGCCCGCATTGTTCACGAGCGCGTCCACGCGGCCGTGGTCGGCGGCCACGGCGGCGAAGAAGGCGTGGGCGGCCGCCGCGTCGCGCAGGTCGAGCGGCCTGAACTCGGCGCTCTCGCCCGCCGCTTCGACGGGCTTGTCCGGTGGCCTGCGGGCGCAGACGACGACCCGGGCACCCGCGGCGAGGAAGCTGCGGGCGATTCCGGCACCGACGCCCCGGGTGCCGCCGGTCACGACGACCACCTGTCGTGTGTCAGTCATCGCTGCTACCTTTCCAACTAACAAATGTTTGGTTGAAGGCGTGTGATTGAAAGGTAGCGGATCCTCTGATGCCTGTCTCCACCTCCGTCCCGGACAAGGGCGTGGCCGTCGTCACCGTCGACTACCCACCCGTCAACGCCCTTCCCGTACAGGGCTGGTACGACCTGGCGGACGCCGTGCGCGCCGCGGGACGCGACCCCGGGACGCACTGCGTCGTGCTGACCGCCGAGGGCCGCGGTTTCAACGCGGGCGTGGACATCAAGGAGATGCAGCGCGACACCGGCCACACCGCGCTGATCGGCGCCAACCGCGGTTGCTACGCGGCGTTTTCGGCGGTGTACGCATGCGAGGTGCCGGTCGTCGCAGCGGTCGGCGGATTCTGCCTGGGCGGCGGGATCGGCCTCGTGGGCAACGCGGACGCGATCGTGGCGAGCGAGGACGCCACCTTCGGCCTGCCCGAGCTGGACCGCGGCGCGCTCGGCGCCGCCACCCATCTGGCCCGCCTCGTGCCGCAGCACCTGATGCGCGCCCTGTACTACACCTCGCGCACCGCGACGGCCGCCGAGCTGCACGCGCACGGCTCCGTGTGGCGGGTCGTGCCGCGCGCCGAACTGTACGAGGCGGCCCTGGAGTTGGCGCGGGAGATCGCCCGCAAGGACGGCACGCTGCTGCGCTTCGCGAAGGCCGCGATCAACGGCATCGACCCCGTCGACGTGCATCGCAGCTACCGCTTCGAGCAGGGCTTCACCTTCGAGGCGAACCTCAGCGGTCTCGCCGACCGCATCCGCGACGACTTCGGCACGCACGGCACGCACGGCACGCAAGGGGAGGGCAGGGCATGACCGACAAGAGGATGACGCCCGACGAGATCGTGGGGCGCCTGAGCAGCGGCATGACGCTCGGCATCGGCGGCTGGGGATCGCGGCGCAAACCGATGGCCCTGGTGCGCGCGCTGCTGCGGTCCGACGTCACGGACCTGACCGTCGTCTCGTACGGCGGCCCGGACGTCGGCCTGCTCGCCGACGCCGGCCGGATCCGCAAGCTGATCACCGCCTTCACCACGCTCGACTCGATCCCCCTGGAGCCGCACTTCCGCGCGGCACGCGAGCGCGGCGCCTTCGAACTGGTCGAGCTGGACGAGGCGATGTTCATGCAGGGCCTCACCGCGGGCGCCCAGCGCCTGCCGTTCCTGCCGATCCGCGCGGGCCTCGGCTCCGACGTCCTGCGGGTCAACCCCCAGCTGCGCACGGTCACTTCGCCGTACGAGGACGGCGAGGACCTCGTCGCCGTGCCCGCCCTGCGGATGGACGCGGCCCTGGTGCACATGAACCGCGCGGACCGCTCGGGCAACGCCCAGTATCTGGGCCCCGACCCGTACTTCGACGATCTCTTCTGCGAGGCCGCCGACACCGCGTACGTCTCCTGCGAGCGCATCGTGGAGGCCACCGCGCTCACCGAGCACGCGGCACCGCAGACCATGCTGATCTCCCGGCACTCCGTGACCGGCGTGACCGAGACCCCCAAGGGCGCGCACTTCACCTCCTGCGTGCCCGACTACGGCCGCGACGAGCCCTTCCAGAAGGCGTACGCCACCGCGGCGGCGGACCCCGCGGCCTGGGACGCCTTCCGTGCCCGCTTCCTCTCCGGCGACGAGCGCGCGTACCACCTGGCCGTCCAGACCTGGCACAAGGAGCAGCGATGACGTCGACCACCGCACGGACCGCCACCCGCGCCGAGTACTGCGTGATCGCCTGCGCCGAGGCCTGGCGCGACGCGGGCGAGATCCTCGCGTCCCCCATGGGCACGGTGCCCACGGTCGCGGCCCGCCTCGCCAGGCTCACCTTCTCCCCCGAGCTGCTGCTCACCGACGGGGAGGCGATGCTGATCGGCGACGTCCCTGCCGTGGGGGCCGCGTCGAGCGTCACGGAGGGCTGGCTGCCGTACCGCAGGCACCTCACGATGGTGATGGGCGGCAGGCGGCACGTGATGATGGGCGCCAGCCAGATCGACCGCTTCGGGAATCAGAACATCTCCTGCATCGGCGACTGGGAGCGCCCCACGCGGCAGCTGCTCGGAGTGCGCGGCGCCCCGGTCAACACCCTCAACAATCCGGTGAGTTACTGGATCCCGCGGCATTCGACGCGGGTCTTCGTCGAGAAGGTCGACATGATCAGCGGCGTCGGCCACGACAGCGCGGCCGCCGCGGGCCCCGCCGCGACCCGCTTCCACGATCTGCGCCGCGTCGTCTCCGACCTCGGCGTCCTCGACTTCGCGACGCCCGACCGGTCCATGCGCCTGGTGTCCCTGCACCCGGGCGTCACGCTCGACCAGGTGCGCGAGGCCACCGGGTTCGCGCTGTCCGTGCCGGACGACGTGCCGTACACCCGCGAGCCGACCCCGGAGGAACTGCGGCTGATCCGCGACGTGGTGGACCCGCGCGGCCTGCGTGACCGCGAGGTGCGCGCGTGACGCCACCGCCCGTCCTGGAGACGGCGCTGACCAGGCTCGTCGGCGTCCGGCACCCCCTCGTGCAGACGGGCATGGGCTGGGTGGCGGGCCCGCGCCTGGTCTCCGCGACGGCCGAGGCGGGGGCGCTCGGCATCCTCGCCTCCGCGACCATGACGGTCGAGCAGCTCCGCTCGGCCGTCCGCGAGGTCAAGTCCCGTACGGACGCGCCCTTCGGCGTCAATCTCCGCGCCGACGCGGGCGACGCGCGCGACCGGGTCGCGGTCATCATCGACGAAGGCGTCCGGGTGGCCTCCTTCGCGCTCGCCCCCTCCCGGGAGCTGATCGCCGAGCTCAAGGACGCGGGCGTGGTCGTGATCCCGTCCATCGGCGCGCGGCGGCATGCCGAGAAGGTCGCCGCGTGGGGCGCGGACGCGGTCGTCGTCCAGGGCGGCGAGGGCGGCGGCCACACCGGCGAGGTCGCCACGACCGTCCTGCTCCCCCAGGTCGTCGACGCCGTGGACATCCCCGTGATCGCCGCGGGCGGCTTCCACGACGGCCGCGGACTGGTCGCCGCGCTCGCCTACGGAGCCGCGGGCGTCGCCATGGGCACCCGCTTCCTGCTGACCTCCGACTCGACGGTCCCCGACCCGGTCAAGGCCCGCTATCTGGCCGCCTCCGTCAAGGACATCACGGTCACCACGCGCGTGGACGGCCTCCCCCACCGGATGCTCCGCACGGAGCTGGTGGCCGCCCTGGAGAGGTCCGGCCGTCTCACCTCCCTCGCCCGCGCCCTGCGGCACGCGGCCGCGTTCCGGAAGGTCTCCGGCCTGAGCTGGACCCGGATGGTT
The DNA here is from genome assembly GCF_042740435.1 of Streptomyces sp. NPDC059002. Taxonomy (NCBI): domain Bacteria; kingdom Bacillati; phylum Actinomycetota; class Actinomycetes; order Kitasatosporales; family Streptomycetaceae; genus Streptomyces; species Streptomyces sp. NPDC059002. The sequence continues at coordinate 192,010 of NZ_JBHYJI010000001.1, forward strand.
CGCGACGGCCTCGCGATGAAGCACGGCAAGGACCTGACCTGGAGCCAGCTGCTCCTCGCGGCGAACACCCCCATGATGCTCAAGTCGGCGATGGTGGACGGCCGTCCGGACCTGGGCGTGATGACCTCCGGCCAGGTGGCGGGCGTGATCGACGATCTTCCGTCGTGCGCGGAGCTGGTGGAGAGAGTGATGCGGGAGGCGGAGGAGGTCATGGACCGCCTGAAAACCCCACCTTCAAGCCCGGGCGCAGAAGATCAAGCCCGTCCGGCGATTGAGGACCGGGGCCCGGGGCAGAGCCCCGAGTCGGCACCCCGGAGCCGACCACCACGCACTACCGCCTGACCAGACCCAAATGACCCCGTGCCCGGTCGGCAAGTCCGTCCGCCCCGCATGTCCGCGCCAGCGTCAGCCCTCGCTCCAGTTCCGCCGCGGAATCCGCGGCGATTCCGTACTCGACGCGGGCGACCGCATGCTCGTACGCACAGGGCGAGGCCTCCAGATAGGCCGCCGCCTGCCGGTAGAGCTCGACGGACCGCGCCCCTGTCTCCAGCGCCGCCGCACACCTCAGGGCTTCGCCGATCGCCGTGTCCGTGCCGAAGCGTTCGGCCTGCATGCGGGCGTCCGCGACGAGGTGCCCGGCGCGCTTGGGGTCTTCGTGGACCAGGGCGCGCGCGAGGTCGTAGGCCCAGGGTGCGAGGACGGTGTTGTACTGGCCGCGCGCGGTCAACGCCTTTGCCGTGGCCTCCAGTTCGTTCAGGCCTTCTTCGGTGCGGCCGAGGGCGAGCAGCAGCCGGCCGCGGACGGAGGGCGCGTCGGGCACATAGATCGTGGAGGCGGACGGCGGCGCGAAGCCGTACTGGTCGGCGATGGCGCCCGCCTCGTCGATGTGGCCGCGGGCGAGCAGTGTGTCGATGAGCATGCTGGCCGCTTCCCAGTGCATGGGCAGGCCCTGGCCGACGCGGTCGGCGAGCCGCAGGCTCTCCCGCAGTGAGCGCTCGGCGTCGTGCAGCCGTCCGCGCCTGCGGTAGACGTAGCCGAGGAAGGCGTGCGAAAGGGCGAGGTGCCCGCCGCTCCAGCCCGCGGTCTCGTAGGCCCGCACCGCCTCGGTGAACAGGCTCTCCGCACGGTCGAGCCGGTCGGAAAAGGCGTACGAACTGCCCAGCATCAGACGGAGTTCGAAGCTCCACTCGGTGTCGGTCCAGCCGAGTCCCGGTGCGAGCCGGCCGTTGACGAGGGCGCGGTCGCACAGCTCGACGACGAGTTCGGCGTTCTCGCCGCGGGTCATGGCGTCGAAGGCGCGCAGGATGAGCAGGGCGCGCTCGGAGTTGTCCCGGCCGGAGAGGGGTCCGGCGAGCGCGGCGAGCCGCCGCGAACGTCCCGGCGAGTCCTCCTCGCCCGCGTGGATGCCCTCCCACATGTAGTGCACGGCCTGCAGGCGCAGGCGCGCGGGCCCGGGCTGCAGCCGTGCCGCTTCCTCGGCGATGGCCCGCAGGCCTTCTTCGAGTTGGTCGTTGTGGACGAGGGCCTGCGAGAGGCGGCAGACCGCGTCGACCCGCAGCTCCTGGTCCAGGCCGCGCATGGAGAGCGCTTCGCGCAGGTGGGAGATGGTGGTGGCGGGCGAGGTGAGCAGGGTGGCGCAGCCCAGTTCGTAGAGCACGCGCGCGTGGATGTGCGGCAGGGGCGGCTCGCGCAGGGCGCGCTCCAGACAGCGGCGGGCGGCGTCGGGCGCGCCGACGGCGAGGTGTTCCGCGGCGGCCTGGCGCAGCTGGTCGACCAGTTCGGCGTCGTCGTCCGGGTGGACTTCGAGGAGGTGCCGGGACGCGGCCGCCGCGCCGCGTCCCGAGTGGGTGACGACCGAGGCGGCCTGGCCGTGCATCGCGGTGCGGGTGGCCGCGGGGATGGAGCGGTAGACCGTGCTGGCGATGAGCGGGTGGACGAACTCCAGGCCGTCGGCGCCGCTGAGCAGGATGCGCGCGGTGCAGAGCCGTTCCGCGCAGCGCTCGGCGTCGGCCCTGTCCGCCACTCCGGCGAGCTTGGCGGCCAGGTCGAGGGAGATCTCGGTGCCGAGGATGGCGGCGGCCCAGGCGAACCGTGTGACGTCGGTGCCGAGTCCTTCGAGGCGGGCGACGAGGCCGCGGCCGCGGGCCGTGCGGTTGAGGGCGCGCAGTTCATCGGCGGAGCTCTCCACCGGTTCCAGTTCGCTGTCCTGCACCTTGGCGAGGAGTTCGACGGATTCGTACGGGTTGCCGCCGGTGACCGCCCAGACCTCGCGGCAGAACGGGGCGTCGGCGTGCTCGCCGAGCGTGGCGCGGGTGAGTCCCGCGGCGGCGTCCGGGGTGAGCGCGCGCAGCGTGCTGAACGACCGTGCGGCGGCGGCGACCGCGGCGAGGTGGCGGGCGCTCTCGCCGGTGGCTTCGCCGGGCCGGTGGGCGACCACGACGAGTACGGGCAGTTCCTCCAGGCACTGGGCGAACGCGGCGAGCCAGTGCAGGGTCTCCTGGTCGGCCCAGTGCGCGTCGTCGATGACGAGGACCAGCGGCCAGTGCAGCCCCGCGAGCCGCTTGACCGCTTCGACGAGTCCGTCGCAGACGCCTTGCGGGTCGGCCTGGCGCCCGCCGGGCTCGGCTATGCCGAGGGCCGGTCCCGCGATCTCGTACCAGTCGCCGAGATACTCGCGGGCCTCCTCGGGAGTGAGGGAGACGAGTGCGGGCTGCAGCAACTGGCGTACGACATTGAAGGGCACGGACGTGACCGTCTCGCCGCCGCGCGCCGACCACACCGTGGCACGGCCCTCCGCGATGCGGCGCACTTCGGTGAGGAGGGCCGTCTTGCCGATGCCCGCCTCTCCGCTGAAGGTGAGCAGGCCACCCGAGGTCGTGACATCCGCGCAGAGTTCCTCGACGGCCTGGGCCGCCGCGGCGAGTTCGTCGTCGCGTTCCCACAGCGGGGCCCAGGCGGCTCCTCCGGGCCGTCCCTGCGTCATCGCGCTACCTCCCGGGGTCGCTCAATCGACGTACAGAAGTCGAGACTAGCCGGGTCGGGGCCGCCGTGGAGCACGGTCCGCGCAGGTACTCCCGCAAGGGGTGAGGGAGAGCGCGTTCCGCGGACTGCGGAGCACGGATCAGAGACGCTCGATGATCGTCACATTCGCCTGGCCGCCGCCCTCGCACATGGTCTGGAGGCCGAACCGGCCGCCGGTGCGCTCCAGTTCGTGCAGGAGTGTCGTCATCAGTTTGACGCCGGTCGCGCCGAGGGGATGGCCCAGCGCGATGGCACCGCCGTTGACGTTCACCTTGTCCGGGTCGGCGCCGGTCTCCTTGAGCCAGGCGAGGACGACGGGCGCGAACGCCTCGTTGATCTCGACGAGGTCGATGTCGTCGAGGGTCATGCCGGTCTTCTTGAGGGCGTACGCCGTCGCGGGGATCGGGGCGGAGAGCATCCGGATGGGGTCCTCGCCGCGCACGGAGAGGTGGTGGATCCGGGCGCGGGGCGTCAACCCCTGTTCCCGTACGGCCCGTTCGCTCGCGATGAGCAGCGCCGCCGCGCCGTCGGAGACCTGCGAGGAGCAGGCGGCGGTGATCGTGCCGCCCTCCAGGACCGGCTTGAGGCCCGCCATCTTCTCCAGGGTGGTGTCGCGGCGGGGGCCTTCGTCGGTGGTGACGTCCGCGTGGGCGACGATCTCGCGGTCGAAGCGGCCCTCGTCGATGGCGCGGATCGCCCGCCGGTGCGAGCGGAGCGCGAACTCCTCCATGTCCTGGCGGGATATGCCCCACTTCTCGGCGATGAGCTGGGCGCCGTGGAACTGGTTCACCGGCCGGTCCCCATAGCGTGCGCGCCAGCCCTCACTGCCCGCGTAGGGGCCTTCGGTGAGGCCGAGGGGCTCGGCGGCCTGCCGGGACGCGAAGGCGATGGGGATCATCGACATGTTCTGGGTGCCGCCCGCGACGACGAGGTCCTGGGTGCCGGACAGCACGCCCTGCGCCGCGAAGTGCACGGCCTGCTGGGACGATCCGCACTGCCGGTCGATCGTCACGCCGGGCACCTCTTCGGGCAGCCCGGCCGCCAGCCAGCTGGTGCGGGCGATGTCCCCGGCCTGCGGTCCGACGGTGTCGAGGCAGCCGAAGACGACGTCCTCGACGGCGGCGGGGTCGACGCCGGTGCGCTCGACAAGTGCCGTGAGGACATGGGCTCCCAGGTCGGCGGGGTGGACCTGGGAGAGTCCTCCCTTGCGCCTGCCGACGGGGGTGCGGACCGCTTCGACGATGTAGGCCTCGGCCATGACTGCGTACTCCTCGGTCGTGGCGCGCCGTGCGACGGCGCGCCTGCTACGTGCGTACGGAGATGCCGTCCAGGACCATCGACAGATACTGGCGGGCGATCTCCTCGGGGCTGTGGCCTCCGCCGGGGCGGTACCAGGACGCGGCGACCCAGACGGTGTCGCGCACGAAGCGGTAGGCGAGCCGGATGTCCAGGTCGTCACGGAAGACGCCTTCCGCGACGCCCCGCTCCAGCGTGGTCAGCCAGGCCTTCTCGAAGCGCTGCTGCGAGTCGGCGAGGTACTGGAAGCGCCGGTGGGCGACCAGGTGCTTGGACTCCTTCTGGTAGATCGCGACGGCGGCGCGGTGCCGGTCGATCTCCCGGAAGGACTCGGTGACGAGTGCTTCGAGTGTGGCGCGGGGGTCGAGCTGGGCCCGGAGCACGCCGTCGTACCCGTCCCAGAGCTCGGTGAGGAAGGTGCGGAGGATCTCTTCGAGCATCGACTCCTTGGAGTCGAAGTGGTAGTAGAGGCTGCCCGCGAGCATGCCCGCGGCGTCGGCGATCTTGCGGACCGTCGTCGCGTTGTACCCCTGCTCGGCGAAGACGTCGGCGGCGATGCCGAGGAGTTCGCGGCGGCGCTCGGGCGAGGGGGTCACCGGGGGCTTCTTCTTGCTGGTGCGCTGCTGGTCACTGGGGCTCTGTTTCGGTTTCGACACACGGTCATTCTCCGCCTAAGCGCTGCGCTGGATTCGCCGTCGTACGCCTGCGGGTGCGTCGTGGCTTGGCGCGCCCGCGCGGCAGAGCCGCACATGTCACAGCCCCGCGCCCCTACGGGGCACGCCTCTTACGCGTGCTGGCTGCTCACCGCCACCGTCTCGCCCGTCATGTACGAGGAGTACCCGCTGGCCAGGAAGACGATGACGTTGGCTATCTCCCACGGCTCGGCGTGGCGCCCGAACGCCTCGCGCGCGGTGAGCTCTTCGAGCAGCTCGGGCGAGGTGACCTTGGCGAGATGGGGGTGCATGGCGAGGCTCGGTGACACCGCGTTGACCCGGATGCCGTGCGGGGCGGCCTCCACGGCGGCGCAGCGGGTGAGGGCCATGACGCCGGCCTTCGCCGCCGCGTAGTGCGCCTGGCCCGCCTGGGCGCGCCAGCCGAGCACCGAGGCGTTGTTCACGATCACGCCGCCGTGCCCGGCCGCGCGCATGCGGCGCAGCGCGGTGCGGGTGGCGCGGAAGGTGCCGTTCAGCGTGACGTCCATGACCTTGTCCCACTGCTCGTCGGTCATGTCAGCGAGCTCGGCGGTGCCTCCGAGCCCCGCGTTGTTCACGACGATGTCGAGGCCGCCGTGACGCCGCTCCGCCAGGTCGAACAGCGCCTGGATCTGCGGCTCTTCGGTGACGTCGCACGGGATTCCGTCGACCCGGTCCTGGCCGAACTCCTCGGCGAGCGCGGCCACCGACTCCTTGGTGCGGCGCGGGTGGGCGTCGCCGATGACGATCCGCGCGCCCTCCTCGAGGAAGCGGCGGGCGGTGGCGCCGCCGATGCCCGCTCCCGCGGCCGCCGTGATCACGGCGGTGCGGCCCGCGAGCAGGTCGTGTCCTTGCAGATAAGCGGGTGCGTCCATGCGCGGCCCCCCGGCTCTCGATCGGTTCCGGTTCTCCGGCCCTCGACTCGTCGACTCCCCACAGGGTAATCTACCAAACACTTGTTAGGGAAGAGCCGACGAGAGGTGACCGACGATGGACCTCGACTTCGCCGCCGACGAGGGGGAGTTCAGGCTGCGGGCGCGCGACTGGCTCGCCGCGCACGTGCCGCCCCGGCTGCTGCCTTCTCTGGAGACCGCGGAGGGCTTCGCGGCCCACCGCGCGTGGGAGCACGAACTCGCGGCCGACCGCTGGTCGGTGGTGTCCTGGCCCGAGGAGTACGGCGGACAGGGCGTCGACATCGTCAAGTGGCTGGTGTTCGAGGAGGAGTACTACGCGGCGGGCGCGCCGGGCCGGGTCTCGCAGAACGGCATCAACCTCCTCGCGCCGACCCTCTTCGACCACGGCACCGAGGAGCAGCGCGCCCGCATCCTGCCCGCCATGGCGACCGGCGAGGTCATCTGGGCGCAGGCCTGGTCGGAGCCCGAGTCGGGATCCGACCTGGCGTCGCTGCGCTCCACCGCCCGCCGTACGGACGGCGGTTGGCTGCTCAGCGGGCAGAAGACCTGGTCGTCGCGGGCCGCGTTCGCCGACCGCGCGTTCGGCCTGTTCCGCAGCGAGCCGTACGAGAACCACCGGGACAAGCCGCACCGGGGCCTGACCTATCTGATGTTCCCGCTGGACGCGGCCGGGGTGACGGTGCGTCCCGTGGGCCGCATCGACGGCAAGCCCGCCTTCGCCGAACTCTTCCTCGACGACGTCTTCGTGCCGGACCGGGACGTGATCGGCGAACCCGGCCAGGGCTGGCGGATCGCGATGTCGACCACGGGCAACGAACGCGGTCTGATGCTGCGCTCCCCCGGCCGGTTCCTCGCGTCGGCGGACCGCCTGGAGCGGCGCTGGCGGGCGCACGGGGACCCGGCCGACACGGCCCTGCGCGACCGCGTCGCCGACGCCGTGATCGGGGCGCGCGCCTACGAGTTGTTCACCTGGGCCCATGCCTCGCGGTTCGCGGCCGGGGAGACGATCGGCGCCGAGTCCAGCCTCAACAAGGTCTTCTGGTCGGAGTACGACATCGCGCTGCACGAGACGGCGCTCGATCTGCTCGGCGCGGACGGCGAGTTGACCGACGCAGCGACCGCGGCGGACCAGGACGCGACGGACCTCACCGACTGGATGGAGGGGTACGTCTTCTCGCTCGCAGGCCCCATCTACGCGGGCACCAACGAGATCCAGCGCGACATCATCGCCGAGCGGCTGCTCGGACTGCCGAAGGGACGCCGCTGATGAGGTTCCTCCTGGACGACGAGCAGCGGGAGTTCGCGCGTTCGCTGGACGCGATGCTCACGGCCGCGGACACCGTGGCGGCCGCGCGGGCCTGGGGATCGGGCGAGCACGCCCCGGGGCGTGCCGTGTGGGGGCGGCTCGCGGACGCGGGGGTCTTCGCGCTCGCGGCGCCGCAGGAGTACGAGGGCGTGGGGCCGCTGCCCGTCGAAACAGCCGTCGCCTTCGTGGAGTTGGGGCGGCACGCCGTGCCGGGTCCCGTGGTCGAGACGGTGGCGGCCGCGGCCCTCCTGACCCGGCTCGCCGCACTGGGCGACACCGCGCCCGCCAAGCGGTTCCTGCCCACGCTGGCGTCGGGCGGACGGAGCGCGACGCTGACACTGCCCGAGGGGGGTCCCTACGCCCTCGACGCGGACGCGGCGGACCTGGTCCTCGCCGTCTCGGACGACGGACTGCGCCTTGCGCCCGGGCACGCGCGCGTGCGCCGGTCCCTCGACCCCGCCCGGCGTCTCGCCGCGCCGCTGCCCGGCGGTGAGCCGCTCGCCGCGGGCCCCGCCGTGGCCGCCGCCGCGCGGCACGCGACCGACTGGGCCGCGCTCGCCATCGCCGCCCAGAGTCTCGGCGTGGGCCTCGCGCTGCTGGACAGGACCGTCGCGTACGCCAAGCAGCGCAGCCAGTTCGGGGTGCCGATCGGGACGTTCCAGGCCGTCAAGCACCGGCTCGCCGATGTCCTGGTGCGCCTGGAGTTCGCCAGGCCCGTGGTGTTCGGCGCCGCGCTGACCATGGCGCCGGGCGATGTCGCCGCCGCGAAGGTGACGGCGGGCGACGCGGTGTACGCGGCGGCGCGCGCCGCGCTCCAGCTGCACGGGGCGATCGGGTACACGGCGGAGTTCGACCTCTCCCTGTGGCTCACCAAGGCCCGTGCGCTGCGCGGCGCCTGGGGGGATCCCGGGGTCTGGCGCGGCCGGGTGCTCGCCGCGCGCGGGGAGGTCTGACGCGGCCGCGCGGCGGGTTCCGCAGGGGGCCGTGGACGGCTGCACCCCGTGCCTGTTTCGGGGAAGACGCGCCGACCGGCGCCCACGAGGTGCGATGATCAAGCACACCGGTGAGCCGACAGAAGGAGGCCCCACGTGCGCGTGATCGGGCTCATGTCAGGGACCTCGTACGACGCGATCGACGCGGCAGCCGCCGATCTGACGCTCGACGGGGACAGGCTGACGCTCACTCCCCTCGGGCTGATCAGCCGGGGGTACGACGAGGGGCTGCGCGCCGGGCTCGCCGCCGCGCTGCCGCCCGCGGGAACCACGCTCGCCGAGGTATGCCGTCTGGACACCCTCATCGGGCGCGCCTTCGCGGCGGCTGCGGTCGAGGCCGACCGCGAACTCTGCGACGGACAGGCCGAACTGGTCGCGTCGCACGGCCAGACCGTCTACCACTGGGTGGTGGACGCGCAGGTGCACGGCACCCTGCAGATCGGGCAGCCCGCGTGGATCGCCGAGGCGACGGGACTGCCCGTGGTCGCCGACTTCCGCCCCCGTGACATCGCGGCGGGCGGTCAGGGCGCGCCCCTGGTCAGCATGGTGGACCAGATGTGGCTGCGCGGCCGCCCCGGCGCCCCCGCCGCGCTGAACCTCGGCGGCATCGCCAACATCACCGCGCCCGACGGCACCGCGTTCGACACCGGACCGGCCAACGCGCTCATCGACGCCGCGGTGCACGACGCGACCGGTGGCCGTCTCGGCTACGACGTGGACGGCGAACTGGCCGCACGGGGCACGGTCGACGAGGACCTCTTCGGCCAGCTCATCGCCGAGCCTTATTACGCGCTGCCCGCGCCGAAGACGACCGGCAAGGAACTCTTCCATCTGCCCTATCTGCGCTCGGCGTTGAAGGGCCGCGAGGCGCTGCCCGTCGAGGACGTCGTCGCCACCCTCACCCGGCTCACCGCCCGCACGGTCGCCGACGCGGTCCGCTCGGTGGCCGCCTCCGAGGTCATCGCCTCCGGCGGCGGCACCCGCAATCCGGCACTGATGGCCGCCCTGCGCGCGGAGTTGGGCCGGATCCCGGTGCGGACCTCCGACGAGCTGGGGCTGCCGTCCGCGGCCAAGGAGGCGTACGCGTTCGCGGTCCTCGGGTTCCTGACCCTGCACGGGCTGCCCGGCACCGTCCCGGCGAGCACGGGGGCACGGCACGCGAGCGTGCTCGGGTCGATCACGCCGGGCCGCCGCGTCGCATGGCCGCCCGCGGTGGCCTCGGGCGCCGCGCCCTCGCGGCTCGTGCTCAACGGCGAGGGACACTGAAGTGACGTCCGGGGCAGCGCTCTTGACGCGGGGTCCAGGAGAGCGCGGAGGCCGCGGCGAAGGGCCCGCCGAGGCCCGTCCTGCGACCGGAAAGGCCGATTCGGGCCCCCTCTCATCCTGCTTTCACGCGGGGCTCATACGCTGGCGCCCATGACCCAGATGACTCCCCCAGGCTGGTATCCCGACCCCGGCCAGACGGCCGGCGGACCTCCCACCGAGCGCTGGTGGGACGGGAGCGTGTGGACGGATCAGGTGCGGGCCGCGGGCGGCGCGGCATACCCGGCCCAGCCGGACCACCCGGCCCACCCCGGACAGGCTCCCCCGCGGCGCAAGCTGCGCATCGCGATCGCCGCGGGCGTCGCGGCCGTCGTGCTCGCGGGCATCGCGGGCGGCGTGTACGCGCTGACCTCGGACGACGACGGGGACGGCGGCGACGACACCGCGGGGAACGCGCCGTCGACCGGCGCCCCGCAGAACCCCGGCACACCCGGCTCCCCCGAGTCGCCGCAGGCACCCCTGCCGGAGGGCCCGAAGGGCGAGGCGGGCTTCGCCACCGACCCGGTGAACGGCATCAAGATCCCCATACCGGACAGCTGGAAGGGCGGGACCACGGAGCGGGGTGCCGCGGTACAGACCGACCCGATCCCCTGCCCCGGCAACCCGTCGGAGGAGTGCACCCGCGGCAGCGCGTACTCCCTGTCCGCCGAGAGCCTCAAGCTGGACGCCAAGACGCCCGAGGCGGCGGCGAAGGCGGACATCGCCAAGAACGCCAAGGAGGGGTACGGCGGCAAGACCTACGGGAAGATCACCTCGCACCAGGTGCTCGCCTCCAAGGAGGTCACCGTCGCGGGCCAGAAGGGCTACCTCGTCCGCTGGAAGGCCGTGACGAAGAAGAGCGACGACGGATACGTCCAGTCGCTCGCCTTCCCCTCGCCCGCCGACAAGTCGAAGCTCGTCATCGTCCGCATGGGCATCGACGTCAACGACGACGCCCCGTCGCTGTCGACCATGGACACCATCACCAAGGGCATCAAGCAGGGACCCGCCGGTGGCGGCGGCGCAGGCGCCGGGCAGGACGTGTAGGCGCGGGACTCCGTGTCCCGGTCGGCCGGGCGGGGTTCCTCACCGCTCTGGAGGAACCCCGTCCGGCCTGGGGGTGCGCGCCGCCCCCGTCCCCACGGTGCGGCGCGGGCAGGCCCGGGTTCCGTCATCCGGCGATCCCGGGCCCACGGTCAGGTGACGCCCTGTACCGGCGTCATGTCAGGCCGAGGCCCGGCAGCACACAGGCCTCGACGAAGCGGAGCAGATACTCCTCGTCCGCGTACTCACCCTCGAGGATGGGGCGCACCCGCAGCACCCCGAACAGCTGCAGCGTGACGAACTCCACCGCGGGATGCCCCTCGGGGATCTCCCCGCGCTCGACACCGCGCCGGATGATCGCGTCCATCGCCTGGAGCTCCGGCTCGATCAGCGTCTCGCGCAGCGCCCGCTGCAGCTCCGCGTCCTGCAGGACCGCGTGGCTGAGCGCCTGGACCAGCATCGTGTCCCGACCTGAGCGCTCACCCACGGCCCGCGCCGCCTCGCGCAGGTCCTCGGCGAGGCTGCCGGTGTCGATCCCCGCGAACCGCACGCAGCGGTTGGCGCGCAGCGCCGCGGCGACGAACTGCGGCTTCGTCTTCCACTGCCGGTAGAGCGTGGACTTGCTGCAGCGCGTGCGGGTGGCGACGCCCTCCATCGTCAGTGCCTCGTAGCCGCACTCGCGGAGCTGGTCGAGGACGGCGTCGTAGAACTCCTGCTCACGCTCCGGCGTGATCTTCGAGCGGTTCGACGTCGACGTCATGGATCTTCTCCTCGGTGCGACGGCCGCTATCGGCCTCATCGATACGCCAGTGTACCGGTACGGCTCCGTATCGGTACACTGGCGTATCGATGAGTGGGGAGATCCCTCACTCGGCACCGCACCACCAGTCATCACGCAAAGGGGCCGGGGGATGGATTCCCGAACCGAGCCTGCCGAACGGGAGCCGGACATAACGGTCCGGGAGCCGGGCGCGACCGCCGTCCGGAAGCCGGACACATCTGCCCGACCGCCCCTCGTCCGCGAGCTCCTTCTCGTCGTAGGACTCTTTCTCGTCTACAAGTTCGGCAGGCAGCTCGCCAACGGCCACACCGGCGAGGCCTTCCACAACGCGCACCGCGTGTGGGACGCCGAGCGGGCCCTGCGGCTGCCCGGCGAGGGCGTCGTGCAGGACGCGCTGCTGCACGGCGAGACGCTCATCCACATCGCGAACACCTACTACGCGACCGTGCACTTCCCCGCGACCCTGCTGTTCCTGGTGTGGCTGTATCTGCGCCGCCCCCGGCACTACGTCTGGGCCCGGCGGGTGCTCGCCGCGCTGACCGCCGCCGCACTCGTACTGCACCTCGGCTTCCCGCTCGCACCGCCGCGGATGCTGGACGCCGCGCACCTCGTCGACACGGCACAGGTCTACGGCCCCTCGGTGTACGCGTCGGAGCCCGCGACCGACACCATGGCCAACCAGTTCGCGGCCATGCCGTCGCTGCACTTCGGGTGGGCGCTCATGCTCGCCGTCGGCATGATCGTCGCCACCTCGTCGCGGTGGCGCTGGCTGTGGCTCCTGCACCCGCTGCTCACCCTGCTCGTGGTCGTCGGCACCGCCAACCACTACTGGCTCGACGCGATCGTGGCGACCGCGCTGCTCGGCATCGCGCTCGCGGTGATCCGCCTTCCGCGCCCCGGCAGCTCCCTGGTCGTGCGCCGCTCCGCGCCCGCGCCCGAACTGATCACCACGGGGGCGGGCCGGTGAACGCCACCCTGCTCGCCGTCGCGCTCTCCCTCGTCTCCGCGGCGGCCTACGCGGCCGCCGCGGTCGCCCAGGAACGGCTCGCCTCGCGCGTCTCGGAGGGCGAGAGCGGGATGCTCCGGATGCTCGGCAGCGGCGCGTGGTGGTCCTCGGTCGGGCTCAACGCGTCCGCGGCACTGCTGCACGTGGCGGCCCTCAAATACGGGCCGCTCACGCTGGTCCAGCCACTGGGAGCGCTCACACTGGTCGCCGCCGTGCCCCTCGGCGCGCGCCTCGCCGGACGCCGCGTGACCCGCCTGGAGTGGCGCGGCACCGGGCTCACGCTCATCGGTCTCGGCGCGCTGCTCCTCACCGCGTCGGGCCCCGCGCCCGACGACAGCCTGACCGCGCCCGAGGCGCTGGCCGTCGCCGCCGCGACCATGGCGGTCATCGGGGTGCTCTCCCGGCCCGGCACCCGGCCCGGACTGCGGCACGCGACCGCCTCCGGCTTCGCGTCGGGCGTCGCGTCCGCGCTCACCCAGACCCTGACGGTCGCGGTGACGGACCGCTCGGGGCCGCTGCTCAGCCCCCAGGTCATCGTCGTGGCGCTCCTCGTGGCGGCGTTCGCCGCCGGAGGGCTGCTGCTCTCGCAGACCGCCTACCGCGGCGGCCTCGGCGCACCGCTCGCCGTGGTGACGCTGTCCAACCCGCTCGCCGCCTCGGTGATCGGCGTGAGCCTGCTCGGCGAGCGCCTCCAGGGCGGCGTCGGCGGCATCCTCCTCGCGGTGGCGGGCGCGGGCGTCGCGGCGTACGGCGTGGTCGTGCTCACGCGCTCGCCCAGGGCTCCCACGGGCGAGCCCGCGCCGGAGTACCTCTCCTCGATCCCGGGCCAGCCGGCCGAACCGACGGCGCTGCGCCTGTCCCGGCCCTGAGCAGCGGCGCCCTGAAGGGGCGCGGGAAACTGCGCGACCAGCCGCATCGGGCCCGCAGAGCGCATGAGCCAGCACCACGAAACGGCGCCGTCCGCCCCTGACGAAGGGGGCGACCGGCGCCGTTGTCGTACGGGAAGAGACGCGGCTACCCGAGGCCGCGGGAGTCCTGCTTCAGCGCCGTGTCGACGGTGAGCGCCGTCGCCACGACGAGGCTCAGGAGCGGCTCGGGCAGCTGGTAGTGGATCTGCAGGACGTAGTTGTCCGCGGTGGTGAACATGGTCTTCGCGAGACCTTCCCAGGTCTTCGTGATCCGGGCGACCTCGTTGTCCGCGTGGTCGACGATCGAGAAGTTCCAGGCGCGCCAGTTCTCCGCCTTGATCGCGCCGACCTGCTGGCCGTTCACCATCATCGCGAAGTTGATCTTGCCGATCATGTTCTGCTGGACGATCTCGCCGATCGGCTGGCCGTCCGCGCGCTCCACGATCACCCGCGACTTCATGAACTTGCGGGGGCGCGTCAGCAGCAGCTGCGGCTGGCCGTACGCGTCACGGATCTCCAGCTTGTGCGTCATGAACTGGTCGACGCTGGAGACGAAGCGCGCGACCTTCTTCAGCGTGCTCTGGCCGACCTGGACGACCGAGCCGAGCGCGTTGCCCGACTGGTCCATGACGCTGTACTCGTTGGTGAGCTCGATGAGCTTGGCCTTCTGGTTCACGACCAGGACCGGCTCCGTGAACAGCGTGCCGCCGCCCTGCGCGGCCGGCGCCACGCCCGCCTGCTGCTGGACCTGGCGCTGCACCTTGGCCGGGTCGGCCGACGGCGCGGGCTGCGCCTGCGGCTGACCGAACTGCCCCTGGGGCGCCTGCGCCTGCGGCTGGCCGAACTGGCCCTGCTGCTGGACGGGCTGGGCCTGCACCGGCTGCGCGGGCTGCGCCTGCTGAGGGACCTGCCCGGCCTGGGCCTGCTGAGGCTGGACCTGCTGGGCCTGGGCCTGCTGCTGGCCGCCCTGCTGGGCCGGGCTGGTGTGCTCCGTCCACTGGGAGCCGTCCCACCAGCGCAGCAGTTGGGGCGCGCCGTGCGGGTCCGGGTACCAGCCTGCAGGAGTGTTCGAATGCGTTGTCACCCGGGAGACCCTACCCCCCGGGTATGCACCGTCCGCCAGTCCTTTGCGGGGGTGTGATGTCCGACTCATCCGGCGGGCTCAGAACGCCACCTCCACCCGCAGGTCGCCCTCCCCCTCGCACAGCTCGACCGCCTGGATCCTGCCCGCCGCCCGCACGTCGTCCCCCGCCGCCGCGAACCGGTCGAGCGTCGCACGGGGTGCCGTCACCGTCGCCTTCACGACCTCCGCCCGCATCGAGAGCTGCGCCTGCGACTTGGCCTTGCGGACGGCCGCGATGGCCTCCGACGCCGTGGCGAGGACGGCCGGGTCGCCGTCGAGCCGCCGCAGCCCGGCGGATTCCGGCCAGCGGGCGCGGTGCACCGAGCCCTCGCGCCACCACGACCAGACCTCCTCCGTGACGAACGGCAGGACCGGCGCGAAGAGGCGCAGCAGGACGTCGAGCGCCGTCCGCAGGGCCGCCCGGGCGGATTCCGTCGCGGCCGCGTCGCCGTGGTCGCCGTACGCACGGGCCTTGACCAGTTCGACGTAGTCGTCGCAGAAGTGCCAGAAGAGGCTCTCCGTACGGTCGAGGGCGCGGGCGTAGTCGAAGGCGTCGAAGGCCGTCGTGGCCTCGTCGACGGTCGTGGCGAGTGCGGCGAGCAGGGCCCGGTCGAGCGGCTCGGTGACGGCGGCGCCGGAGCGGACGTCGCCGAGGCTCAGGACGAACCTGCCGACGTTGAGGAGCTTCATGGCGAGGCGGCGGCCGATCTTCATCTGGCCGACCTCGAACGCCGTGTCCGTGCCCGGGCGGCCGCTCGCCGCCCAGTAGCGGACCGCGTCCGAGCCGTGCTGGTCCAGGAGGTGGCCCGGGGTGACCACGTTGCCCTTGGACTTCGCCATCTTCTTGCGGTCGGGGTCCAGGATCCAGCCGGAGATCGCCGCGTGCTTCCAGGGCAGCGCGTCGTGCCCGGTGTGGGCGCGCAGGACCGTGGCGAACAGCCAGGTGCGGATGATCTCGTGGGACTGGGGGCGCAGGTCCATGGGGAAGACGCGCGCGAACAGGTCGGGGTCGGCGAGCCACTTCCCGGCGATCTGCGGGGTGAGGGACGACGTCGCCCAGGTGTCCATGACGTCCGGGTCGCCGATGAAGCCGTGCGGCGCGCCGCGCTGGGCCGCCTCGTATCCGGGCGGGGTCTCCGCGCTCGGGTCGACGGGCAGCGCGTCCTCGTCGGGGACGATCGGGTGGCCGTGGTCGGGCTGCCCGGTGCCGTCCAGCGGGTACCAGACGGGGATCGGGACGCCGAAGAAGCGCTGGCGGCTGACCAGCCAGTCGCCGTTGAGGCCGCCGACCCAGTTGTCGTAGCGGACCTTCATGTGCGGCGGATGCCAGGCCAACTCGGCGCCGCGGTCGAGCAGTCGGTCGCGCAGCGCGCCGCCCCTGCCGCCGTTGCGGACGTACCACTGGCGGGTGGTGACGATCTCCAGGGGCTTGTCGCCCTTCTCGAAGAACTTCACCGCGTGGGTGACGGCGCGCGGCTCGCCCTTGAGGCCGCCGCTCTCGCGCAGCATGCCGACGACGCGTTCGCGCGCGGTGTGGGCGGTGGCGCCCGCCAGCTGCGCGTACGCCTCGACGGCGGCGGGAGCGGTGACACCGGCGGGCGGTTCGGCGAGGAAGCGGCCGTCCCAGCCGATCACCGGCCGGGTGGCCAGGCTCAGTTCGCGCCACCACGTCACGTCGGTGGTGTCGCCGAACGTGCAGACCATCGCGATGCCCGTGCCCTTGTCGGGGGTGGCGAGCGGGTGTGCGACGACGGGGACCTCGACGTCGAAGAGCGGGGTGCGGACCGTCGTGCCGAACAGCGGCCGGTAGCGCTCGTCGTCCGGGTGCGCGACCAGGGCGACGCAGGCGGGCAGGAGTTCGGGGCGCGTCGTCTCGATCAGGACGGGGGCGCCGTCCCGGCCGTGGAAGGCGAGCCGGTGGTACGCGGCGGGCCGCTCCCTGTCCTCCAGTTCGGCCTGCGCGACCGCCGTGCGGAACGTGACGTCCCACAGGGTGGGCGCCTGCGCGATGTACGCGTCGCCGCGCGCGAGGCTGTCGAGGAACGCGCGCTGCGAGGTGGCGCGGGCCGCGGCGTCGATGGTCTGGTAGGTGTGCGACCAGTCGACGGACAGGCCGAGCCTGCGCCACAGCTCCTCGAAGACCTTCTCGTCCTCGACGGTGAGCCGCTCGCACAGCTCGGTGAAGTTCCGCCGGGAGACGGGCAGTTGCTGCTTGCCGGGCTGCTCGGGCGGGGTGAAGTCCGGGTCGTACGGCAGGGCGGGGTCGCAGCGGACACCGAAGTGGTTCTGGACGCGCCGCTCGGTCGGCAGGCCGTTGTCGTCCCATCCCATGGGATAGAAGACTTCCTTGCCGCGCATCCGCTGGTAGCGGGCGACGGTGTCGGTGTGCGTGTACGAGAAGACGTGGCCGACGTGCAGCGAACCGCTGACGGTGGGCGGCGGCGTGTCGATGGAGAAGATCTCGTCACGCGTCTTCGAGCGGTCGAAGGCGAATACGCCCGACTCGTCCCAGCGCCGCGACCATTTCTCTTCGAGCCCGTCGAGAACGGGCTTGTCGGGGGCCCCGGAAGGGCGGGGAGCGATGTCCGTCATGCCTGCGGATGCTATCCGCAGGCAGCGGTCGACGGCCGCTCCTTTTCCTTGCCGGGGCCCCTGCCGAGGCCCTCTCGGACGGTACGTCAGCTCGTGCTGATCGCCGGGTCGCTCACGCCCGCCTCACCGGTCTCCACGTGCCCGGCGAGCCGCCGCAGGAAGCCCGCGTCCGCGTCGGACTTCACGGTGACGTCGTACCAGCGCTTGCTCGCCCGCAGGTCGACGGTGTGCTCGACGGAGGCGCCCGCCTTGACCTTGAAGGTCTCCCCCGCGCCGCCGTAGGCGTTGGTCACGGTGAGGTTCACGTCGGCGCCGCCCGCGTTCTTCAGGGTGAGCTTGAGGTTGCCCGACGCCTTGTCGTGGCGGGCGATCACCTCGGGGCCCGCCTTCTTGCCGGGGCCCTTGAAGGTGCGCAGGAAGCCGTTCGGGCCGAAGACGGAGAGGTCGTAGGCGTCCTTGGAGTACGCCGAGTTCCAGGTGTCGGCGACGGTCTTGCCCGCCTCCGTGGTGTACGTCCAGGGGCCGTCGGTGCGGTTGGCGGAGCGCACGTGGAAGCAGACGCCCGCCGCGGCGCCGCCGCCGAAGGTGAGCGTGAACTTCCCCGCGGCCGGGTCCGCGGCGCCGTCCACCAGCGGGGCGTAGGGCAGCGCGCGGGCGGGCCGCGAGCCCGGCTCCTGCTTGGGCAGCGCCGGACTGGCGGGGGGCTTGGGGAAGTAGTCGGGGTGGCGCTCGTGGTCCGGCGGCTCGTAGGCCGCGGTGTCCGGGAGCTGCGCCGGGTCGGTGTCCTTGCCGCTGAAGTCGAAGGCGGAGGTGAGGTCGCCGCAGATGGCGCGGCGCCACGGCGAGATGTTGGGCTCCTGGACGCCGAAACGCTTCTCCATGAACCGGATGATCGACGTGTGGTCGAAGACCTCGGAGTTCACGAAGCCGCCGGTGCTCCACGGCGAGACGACGATCATCGGGACGCGCTGGCCGAGGCCGTAGTGCCCGGCGCCGTAGGAGATGTTGCCCGGGAAGTAGTCGAGGGTCGTGTCGACCGTGGACTTGCCCTGGCCCGCGTCCTTCGGGACGTACGGCGGCACGACGTGGTCGAAGTAGCCGTCGTTCTCGTCGTAGGTGATGAAGAGCGCCGTCTTGGCCCACACCTCGGGGTTGGAGGTGAGCGCGTCCAGGACCTGCGCGATGTACCAGGCGCCGTAGTTCACCGGCCAGTTGGGGTGTTCGCAGAACGCCTCGGGGGCGGCGATGTAGGAGACCTGCGGGAGCTTGTCGGCCTTGACGTCGGCCTTGAGGAGGTCGAAGTACCCGTCGCCCGCCTTGGCATTGGTGCCGGTGCGGGCCTTGTCGTAGAGCGGGTCACCGGGCTTGGCGCCCCGGTACTTGTTGAAGTAGAGCAGCGAGTTGTCGCCGTAGTTGCCGCGGTAGGCGTCGTCGATCCAGCCCCAGTGCCCGGCCGCGTCGAGGCCGTCGCCGATGTCCTGGTAGACCTTCCAGGAGACGCCCGCCTGCTCCAGGCGCTCGGCGTACGTCGTCCAGTCGTACCCCGCCTCCTGGTTGCCGAGGACAGGACCGCCGCCCTTGCCGTCGTTGCCGACGTGGCCCGTGAGCATGTAGTAGCGGTTGGGGTCGGTGGCGCCCATGAACGAGCAGTGGTAGTCGTCGCAGACGGTGAACGCGTCGGCGAGCGCGTAGTGGAAGGGGATGTCGTCCCGCTTCAGGTACGCCATGGTCCGCTCGGACTTCGCGGCGATCCAGTTGTCGTACGCGCCGCCCGCGAAGGCGCTGTGGCCGCCCGCCCAGTCGTGGTCGAGGCCCGCGATGAACTGCATGCCGAGGTCCTCGGCGTCCGGGTGGAAGGGCAGGACCTCCTTGCCGCCGCCCGACTGGTGCCAGACCGGCTTGCCGCTCGGCAGGGTCACCGGGCGCGGGTCGCCGAAGCCGCGTACGCCCTTCATCGTGCCGAAGTAGTGGTCGAAGGACCTGTTCTCCTGCATGAGGACAACGACGTGCTCGACATCCTTGATGGTGCCGGTGGCCCGCTTCGCCGGCAGCGAGGCGGCGCGGGCGATGCTCTGGTTGAGCACGGCGAACGTCGCGGTGCCGCCGGCCAGCTGCATGAAGCGGCGCCGATTGAGTTCAGGCATGAATATTCCGACCTCGTGATGTGTGGGGGATGCGAGCGGGTGAAGTGTGCCAAGGGGAGCAAGCGATGCGGAAGGGTCCGTGACGGGCGTGTGAAGAGAAGTCCAACCTCTGATGGGGAGGACACAAGTCCCGGCCATTCGGGACTTAAGGCCCCTCATTTGACATATGGGAATGCCCGTGTCTGACTGGGCCGTGCACCGATCAGCGGTGCGTTCTTCTCCGTCCCGCGACTGCAAGGAGGTGTTCGGGATGAGTCCCGAAGGAAGTCCTTGCGTCAGCGGTGACCTCTTCTGAGGCGGCTTTCCGCTTTCGAGGCGGCATTCCGCCTTCTTCCGAGGCCGCTTGTGCGGCCCCTTTTGAGGCCGCTTTCCGCCGCCGCTCTTCTCTCTGCGCCGCACTGACGCCGCGGCGCCGCCCCCTGCCCCGCCGACAGCACTGATCCGTCGGCGCCCTCGGGGTTTCTTTCACATCACCTTCACCGCGTCACGCACTCATTCACACCATCACGTCCTCGTGCACGGGCCTGCTTCGCCATGCCCCCGCACGGAGGGAGGTCTGCCATGAACAAGCTGATTCCCCAGGTACGCCTGGCACCGCCAGGCGAGAACCCCAACCCCCGTACCTCCGGCGGCCGCCGCGAGCGCAAGGCCGCCGAGCTGGAGGCCCGCACCCGCGAAGTCGGCTCGAAGCTGGCCGCGTTCAGCGCGAGCCCCGCCCGCGACGTGCTGCGCGAACTCGGCGCGAGCACCCGCGGACTGCGCCAGGACCAGGTCCTCGAGCGCATCGAGCGGCACGGCGCCAACGTCGTCGCCCACGAGCGTGCGCCGCACTGGACGCGGCAGCTCGCCAAGTCCTTCTGGAACCCCTTCATCGGCGTGCTCGTCGTCCTGGCCGCCGTGATGTTCTGGCAGGACCCCGCAGACCCCGGTGTCCTCATCCTCTCCGCGATGGTGCTGATCAGCGGAGTGCTGCGGTTCTGGCAGGAGTTCCGCTCCAGCAGGTCGGCCCAGGCGCTCAAGGACCTCGTGACCACGACCTGCGCGGTGCAGCGCCGGTGGAGCGAGCAGGGCGGCACCGAAGAAGTCGCCATGGAGCAGGTGGTCCCCGGCGACATCGTGAAGCTCGCGGCCGGTGACATGGTCCCCGCCGATCTGCGCCTGCTCACCGCCAAGGACCTGATGGTCAGCCAGGCCGCCCTGTCCGGCGAGTCGCTGCCGGTCGCGAAGGCGGACACCCGCAAGCGCGACTACGGCCAGAAGGCGACGAGCGACCCCGTCGAGGCGGACAACCTGTGCCTGATGGGCACGTCGGTCACCTCGGGCACGGCCACCGGCGTGGTCGTCGCCACCGGCACCGGCACCTACTTCGGCTCGATGGCGGGCGCCCTGGTCGGCGACCGTCCGCAGACCAGCTTCGACCTGGGCGTCAAGCGCGTCAGCTTCCTGCTGATCCGCTTCATGCTGGTGATGGTCCCGATCGTGCTCGCCATCAACGGCTTCACCAAGGGCGACTGGAACCAGGCGCTGCTCTTCGCGATCTCCGTGGCGGTGGGCCTCACGCCCGAGATGCTGCCGATGGTGGTCTCCGCCAACCTGGCCCGCGGCGCGGTCGCGATGTCCCGGCACAAGGTGGTCGTCAAGCAGCTCAACGCGATCCAGAACCTGGGCGCGATGGACGTGCTGTGCACGGACAAGACGGGCACGCTCACCGAGGACCGCATCGTCCTGGACCGCTACCTCGACGTGCACGGCCAGGAGGACCCCGAGGTCCTGGAGTACGCCTACCTCAACTCGCACTTCCAGACGGGCCTGCGCAACCTCATGGACCAGGCGGTCGTCGACCGCGTCGACGAGGCCGAGGAGGTTGTCGTCGACACGCGCTACACGATGGTCGACGAGATCCCCTTCGACTTCGCGCGACGGCGGATGTCCGTCGTCCTGAACCGCAACGGCCTGCTCGGCGACGCGGGCCGCCCCGAGCACGTCATGGTCACCAAGGGCGCGGTCGAGGAAGTGCTCGGCCTGTGCACGCACATGATGGACCGCGGCAGGAAGGTCGAACTCACCGACCAGCTGCGGGCGCACGTGGCGTTCGTCAGCGAGCGGAACAACCGCGAGGGGCTGCGGGTCCTCGCGGTCGCGACCCGCACGATGCGCACGGCGCGCGACACCTACTCGGTGGCGGACGAGGCGGAGCTGACGCTCGTCGGCTTCCTCGCCTTCCTCGACCCGCCGAAGAAGGACGCGGCGGACGCCCTGCGCGCGCTCGCCGAGAACGGCGTGGCCGTCAAGGTCATCACCGGCGACAACGAACTGGTGGCGGCGCGCGTCTGCGCGGACGTCGGCCTGGACGCCGGTGAGCTGATCACCGGTGCCACCATCGACCTCGTCGACGACGTGGAACTCATCGAACTGGCCCGTACGACCACGGTGTTCGCCAAGGTCAACCCGGTCCAGAAGGCACGGATCGTGCGGGCCCTCAAGGCCGATGAGCACACCGTCGGCTTCCTCGGGGACGGCATCAACGACGCCGCGGCGCTGCGCGAGGCCGATGTGGGCATCTCGGTGGACACGGCCGTGGACATCGCCAAGGAGTCCGCGGACATCATCCTCCTGAAGAAGGACCTGATGGTCCTCGAACAGGGTGTGTTGATGGGCCGTCAGACCTTCGGCAACACCATCAAGTACATCAAGATGACCGCGTCGTCGAACTTCGGCAACGTCTTCTCGGTCCTGGTGGCCTCGGCCTTCCTGCCCTTCCAGCCGATGCTCGCCATCCAGCTGCTCGTGCAGAACCTCTGCTACGACATCAGCCAACTGTCCATCCCCTGGGACCGGATGGACAAGGAGTACCTGCGCAAGCCGCGGAAGTGGGACGCGAAGGACATCGGCCGGTTCATGATCCGGATCGGGCCGATCAGCTCGATCTTCGACATCACCACCTTCCTGCTGATGTGGTACGTCTTCTCGGCCAACACCGACGGCGAGCAGACCCTGTTCCACTCCGGCTGGTTCATCGAGGGCCTGCTCTCGCAGACGCTGATCGTGCACATGATCCGTACGCAGAAGATCCCCTTCATCCAGTCGAGGGCCTCCCTGCCGGTGCTCGTCATGACGGGCTCGATCATGGCGCTCGGCCTGTGGCTGCCGTTCTCCCCGCTGGCCTCGGCCCTCTCGCTCGAACCGCTGCCGATGAGCTACTTCCCGTGGCTGATCGGGACGCTCCTCGCGTACTGCGTGCTGACGCAGGGCGTGAAGACGTGGTACATCCGGCGCTACCACAGCTGGCTGTGAACCGTCGGCAGGCTTGACGCGGAACTAGGTGCCGGGGGCAACCATGCGCGAGCATGGTGGCCCCCGGCACCTCCTTACTCCCCCCGAGGAGAACCATGACCGTGCGCGTCCATGGCACCTGCGCCCCCGAATTCGGCGAAGTGCGCGAAGAGTTCGAGCGGAACTTCACCGAGCGCGGCGACCTCGGGGCGTCCGTCGCTGCCGTCGTCGACGGAGAGTTCGCCGTCGACCTGTGGGCCGGCGACGCGGACCTCACGGGCACCCGTCCGTGGCGGCGCGACACCCTGGTGAACGTCTACTCCGTCACCAAGGGGATGACGGCGCTCTGCGCCCATCTCCTGGTGGAGCGCGGCGAGTTGGACCTCGACGCGCCCGTCGCGCGGTACTGGCCCGAGTTCGCGCGCGAGGGCAAGGGCGACATCCCGGTGCGCTGGCTGCTCAGCCACCGCTCCGGACTCATCGCGCCCGCCGAGCCGCTTGCGCCCGGCGCGGTGTACGACTGGGAGAAGGTGACCGACGCGCTCGCGGCGACGGCGCCGTGGTGGGATCCCGGCACCCGGCAGGGCTACCACGCGGTGACGTTCGGCTTCCTGGTCGGCGAGGTGGTGCGGCGCGTCACGGGCGTCTCGCTCGGCACGTTCCTGCGCACGGAGGTGACGGGGCCGCTCGGCGCCGACATCCACGTCGGCACCCCGGCAGGCGAACACGGGCGCTGCGCGGACCTGGCACCCGCGCTGGACCCGTCCCCCTCCGTCGTACCGCCCCCGTCCACGGGGACCGGACGCCCTTCGGCGGACGGCCCGTTCGGCGCCGCGCCCGAGCCGCCGGTGCGCGGGCTCGACGACCACCCCATGGCACCGGTCACGGCCGCGATCCGCTATCTGCCGCTCGGCGACGTGAACGGCCCGGACTACCGCACGGCGGAGATCCCCGCGGTCAACGGCCATGCCACCGCGCGCGGACTCGCCACCGTCTACGGCGAGTTGGCGGCCGGACGGCTGCTCGGCGCGGGCACGCTGGAACGGCTGCGCACGCGCCAGAGCGAGGCCGACGAGCCCGACCTGGTGCTGCGCGCGGTCACCTCGTTCGCCGAGAAGTGGCCGTGGGCGCTGGGCTACATGCTGAACCAGTACGGCCAGGCGGGCCCCAATCCACGGGCGTTCGGGCACGGCGGCATGGGCGGTTCGTACGCCTTCGCCGACCCGGAGAACGGCGTCGCGTACGCATACGTCATGAACCGGATGGGCGGCGGCACCTCCGGCGAGGACCTGCGCAGCGTCCACCTGGTCGGCGCGCTCTACCGGGGGCTGCGCGACCGCGCCTGAGGTCACGGGCGATGATGGCGGCATGACCGCTTCCCAGAGACGCATCACGTTCTTCACCGACGACGCCGCGGACAACCGCTACACGGGACCCACCACCGGGGACGAACGCGCCCTGCTCGTCCATACGCTGATGGCCCAGCGCGCCACGCTCGAAATCAAGTGCGCGGGCCTCACGGAGCAGTTGGGCGAGCGGTCCGCGGCGCCGTCCGCCCTCTCCCTGCTCGGCCTGATCAGACACCTCACGGACGTGGAACGCCGCTGGTTCCGGCGGGACTTGGCGGGCCAGGACGCGCAGCCCCTCTACCCGACCGAGGACAACCCCGACTACGACATCGACGGCGCGGTGACCGCCCCCGACGCCGAGTCCGTCGCCGCGGCCTGGGAGGCGTGGCGCGCCGAGGTCGAGTTCGCCGAACGCCTGGTGGCCGAGGCGCCCGACCTGGACATCGAGGGCGAGAGCCCGTGGCGCGGCACGGTGTCGCTGCGCTGGGTCCTCCTCCATGTGATCCAGGAGTACGCACGCCACAACGGCCACGCCGATCTGCTCCGTGAACGCATCGACGGGGCCGTGGGGCTCTGATCCCGGAGGCTAGCGTCCCGTGCCGGTGAGCCGGATGTCGCGCGAGGACGATCCGACGTACACCGCACGGGCGCCCTCGGGACGCACCCAGCGGCCGCGTTCCGTGTCCCAGTAGGACAGCTGGCGCTCGGCGACGTGCAGCGTGACGCGGCGGGAGCGGCCGGGGCGCAGTTCCACGCGCTCGAAGGCGGCGAGGGTCCTCACGGGCAGTTCCACGTCGCCGTGCCGGGGCGGCCCGACGTACACCTGCGGCACCTCCGCGCCCGTGCGCCGCCCCCGGTTGGTGACGGTGAAGGACACCTCGTACCCGGCGCCCGCCCGCCGTACGCGAAGCCCGGAGTACCCGAACTCCGTGTAGGAAAGGCCGTGTCCGAAGGGGAAGAGCGGCTCGGTGCCCGCCTTGTCGAAGCCGCGGTAGCCGGTGAAGATGCCTTCGCTGTACGTGACGGTCCCCTCGACACCGTAGTAGCGCTCCGGGTGCGCCGGGTCGAGCGTCGGGTGGTCGGACTCCTGCTGGGGCCAGGTGACCACGGACTTGCCGCCGGGGTTGGCGCGGCCGAGCAGCAGGTCGGCGGTGGACCAGCCGCCCTCCTGGCCGACGTAGCCCGCGTGCAGGACGGCACGGACGGCGCGCCGCCACGGCATCGTGACGGGGCCGCCGGTGTTGAGGACGACGACGGTACGGGGATTGGCGGCCGCGACCGCCGCGATCAGCTCGTCCTGGTGGGCCGGGAGCGCGAGCGCGGTGAGGTCGCCGCTGCCGCCGAGCGCGCCGCCCTCGCCGTTGTAGGCGAAGACGACGGGGGTGTGGACGCGCCGGGCGAGCCGCGCGGCCGCCGCGATGTGCGCCGTGCGGCGTCCGGGGGTGACCCAGGCGAACCGCACCTGGACGGGGTCGCGTTCGACGACGGTGTCGTCCCATCCGGTGGCCTTGACGACGACGGCGTAGGAGCGGCCCGCGGTGAGCTTCTTCGGTGCCGCCCTGCCGTTGTCGAGGCCGTCCGTCGTGGGCACGATCGAGGACCACTTGCGCGTGAAGGCGTCCCGCACCCCGGACGCGGTCGCCAGTTCCTCGCCGTCCAGGGTCAGGGAGACGGCCGCCCCCCAGCCCTGGATGTTCAGGGCGTACTCCCCCGTGGCGGGCGGGACGAAGGTGCCGGTCCATTCGACGGCCGTGCCGACGGGCAGCGCGTCGTCCCCGGTGAAGTCGATGTTCTCGTCCGTGCCGCCGCCCTTGCGGGTCAGGCCGCCGGGGAAGGCGGACGCGGGCACGGCCGTACCGGTGAGGTCGACCCCCACCTCGTACGCGATCTGCCGTCCTGTCGTGCGGTGCAGCGCGTCGAGGGGGCTGACCATGCGGTCCTCGAAGCCGTACGCGCGCTCGCCGGAGACCGAGACGGCGACCTGGCCCGCGGTGGGGCCGATCAGGGCGAGGCCGCGCAGTGCGGCCGGGGAGAGCGGGAGTCCGCCGTCGTTGGTGAGCAACACGGCTCCCTGGACGGCGACTTCGCGGGCGACGCGGGCGCCCGCCTCGACGTCGATCTCCTTGCGGGCGGGCACGCGGCTGCCGTCGAGCATGCCGAAGGCGTCGTACCTGCCGAGGATGCGGGAGACGGCGGTGTCCAGGGCGCTCTCGGGGAGGGAGCCGTCCTTGATGGCCTTCTTGAGGGGTGCGCCGAAGTGCGAGCCGTCCCACATCTGCATGTCGAGGCCCGCTTCGAGCGCGGCCGTGGAGTGGGTGGCGCCCCAGTCGGAGGTGACGAAGCCGTCGAAGCCGAGCTCGCCGCGCAGGATGTCGGTGAGGACGGTGTGGTTCTCGCTGTTCCAGGGGCCGTTGAGGTGGTTGTACGCGGACATCACCGAGGCGCAGCCCGCGCGGACGACGGCTTCGAAGGCGGGCAGGTACAGCTCGTGCAGGGTGCGTTCGTCGACCACGAAGTCGTAGGAGTTCTCCGGGTTCTCGCGGTCGAACTCGTGCAGGCGCTGGTTGTTGGCGAGGAAGTGCTTGGCCTGGGCGAGCATGCCCTGGGCCTGGACGCCCTCGACCTGGGCGGCGCCGATGAGCGCGTTCAGATACGGGTCCTCGCCCGACTGGTCCTTGTTGCGGCTGAAGAACGGGGTGCGGGAGAGCTCGATCTGCGGGGCGAGCAGCACGTCCTGGCCGAGGGTGCGGCCCTCGCGGCCCATCACCGCGCCGTACTCGCGGGCGAGTTCGGGGTTGAAGGCGGCGCCGAGCGTGGAGACGGGCGGGAGTCCGGTCGCGGACCGTGCGACGTTCACGCCCGCGGGGCCGTCGGTCAGGCGCAGTTCGGGGATGCCGAGGCGGGCGACGCCCGGCAGATAGCCGGCCTGGCCCAGTCTTCGCGGGTCGGTGGCGCCGTGCACGAGGCTGATCTTCTCGTCGAGGGTGAGACGGGCGAGCAGCCTGCGGACGCGGGGCGTGGCCTTGGCCGCGGTCGTCGCGGGGCTGCCCGCGGGGGCCGCCGCGGCGGGTGCGGCGGCGGCGAGCGGGCCCGCGGCGGCCACGAAGGCGAAGGCGGCCGCGGTGCCGCCGAGTTGCTTCAGAAGTTCACGGCGAGTGGTGGCGGGCATGACGAAATGACCTCCGGAACGCGGCTCTTGGGCATGCCGGACTGGTCGGCGACGCCAAGACCTGAATGCGTCGTCCGCGCCAGTGCGGGTCTTCGGGGCCTGAGTGTTGATTGGTTGAACGGTGAAGGTCAAGAGGTCGGTCCGGCAAAACTTCGGCGGGCGGTCGGCTTCCGCTCCCGCTCCCGATCCCGATCCGCTCCCGATCGTTGCGGCCTCGTGAACGTTCGCCCGGCCCGGGAATAGTCCGTCGATCTTGGCGGTCGTCCTCTACGGATACCGATCGAAGAGAGGGAGCCAGATGCCCAAGGCCTACGCATTCACCGAACACGGCGGTCCCGAGGTGGAGACCTTCCTCGACCTGCCGAAGCCGGACCCCGGTCCCGGGCAGCTGCTCGTCGCGGTCCGCGCGG
The DNA here is from genome assembly GCF_042740435.1 of Streptomyces sp. NPDC059002. Lineage (NCBI taxonomy): Bacteria > Bacillati > Actinomycetota > Actinomycetes > Kitasatosporales > Streptomycetaceae > Streptomyces > Streptomyces sp. NPDC059002. The sequence continues at coordinate 219,332 of NZ_JBHYJI010000001.1, forward strand.
CGGGCGTCAACCCGGTCGACTGGAAGCTGCGCGCGGGCAAGCGGCGGCCCGGACAGGGGCCGCTCACCGGACCCGAGGCCCTGGGCAGCGAGGTCGCCGGGGTCGTGGCGGCGGTCGGGCCGGGCGTCGAGGGATTCGCGGTCGGCGACCCGGTGTTCGGCAATCCGGTCGCGGGCGGGTACACCGAGTACACGCTGATCCCCACCGACATCGCCGCGCACAAGCCGGACGCCCTCTCCTACACGGACGCGGCCACCCTCGCCGTCGCGGCGGCCACCGCGTACGACGGGGTGCGGCAGCTGGACCTGCCCGCCGGGTCGACGCTCCTCGTCGCCGGCGCCGGGGGCGGCGTCGGGGTGGCCGCCACACAGATCGCCGTGCACTTCGGGCTGCGCGTGGTGGGCACCGCGAGCGCGGGCAAGAAGGAGTTCGTCGAGTCGCTCGGCGCGACCCATGTGGCGCGCGGGCCCCAACTGCCCGAGCGCATACGGGAGTCGGTGCCCGGCGGCCGCGTCGACGGCATCTTCGACCTGGTCGGCGGCCCGGACCTGGCAGGGGTCGCGGAGCTGCTCGACGACCGCACGAAGCTGGTCACCGTGGCCGCCAAGGACACCGTCGCCGAACTCGGCGGGGTCCCGGTCGCACGGGCCCGCACCGCCGCGGTCCTCGACGAGGTGGCGCTCCTCGCCGTGGCGGGCGTGCTGCGCCCGCACGTGACGGCGACGTACCCGCTCGACCGCGCCGACGAGGCGCTGCGCGAGGTCGAGGGCGGCCACGCGCGGGGCAAGATCGTGATCGAGGTGTCCGGGTGAGCCGGGGCACGACACCGGGGACGCTGCGGGAGCCGCCGGGGGCTTCGACCCGTCCCGGGCACGCGGCCCCGGCCCGGGACGACGGCCCGCATCCCCTGGACAACCCCGCGTACACCTCCCTCACCGGGCCGCACGCGCACCTCGCCGAGTGGCGCGGGCGCGTGGTGCGCTATCCGCTCGACGTGTCGCCGTGGCTCGCGCTGCCCGATGACATGACGGACGCGGACTGGGCGGATCTCGCGGCGCTCGCCGGGGCGGGCGCGGAGGTGCCGCTGCCCGGCACGACGGTGGATCCGCCCGCCGGGTGGGAGCTCACCTTCGCGATGCCCGGCGTGCAGCTCGTGGACGAAGGGATCGCCGCGGCGCCGGACCCGGAGGCCGTACGGCTCGGGCCCGACGACGTGCCCGAGATGCTCGACCTGGTCGAACGCACCAAGCCTGGCCCGTTCCTGCCCCACACCGTCGAGCTCGGCACCTACCTGGGCATACGCCGTGCGGGCGCGCTCGTCGCGATGGCCGGGGAACGTCTGCATCCGCCGGGCTGGACCGAGATCAGCGCGGTCTGCACCGACCCGGCGTACCGCGGGCACGGGCTTGCGACCCGGCTCGTCCTCGCCGTCGCGCACGGCATCAGGGAGCGCGGCGAGACCCCGTTCCTGCACACCTCGGCGCGGAACACCCGTGCCATCCGCCTCTATGAGTCGCTCGGGTTCCGGCTGCGGCGGACGACGCAGTTCCGTGCGGCGCGCACGCCTGCGGGCGCGGGCGCCGGGGACGCGGGCGCCGGGGACGCGGGCGCCGGGGACGCGGGCGCCGGGGATAAATGAGGGGACGGTCGCGGCGGCCCGTTGATAACTTCTCGATCATGAAGTCCGTCAGTGAGAACGAGATCCGCGCGTCCTTTGTGAACTGTTCGAAGGGCGAGGCCCGCAGGCTCACGCTCCCTGCGGGCTTCGCCGACACCCCCTGGTCCGACCTGGACTTTCTCGGCTGGCGCGACCCCAAGGCGCCCGATCGCGGCTACGTCGTCGCGTGGCGCGACGAGGAACTGGTGGGGATCGCCCTGCGGGCGTCCTCCGGGGCGCGCAAGAGCCTGCTCAAGTCCAGCATCTGCTCGGTGTGCGTGACGCCGCAGTCCGGGTCGGGGATCACGCTGCTCGTCGCGCCGAAGGCGGGAGCGGCGGGGCGCCAGGGGAACTCGGTCGGGCTGTACATCTGCGCGGATCTGGCCTGCTCCCTCTATGTGCGGGGGAAGAAGACCACGGCGCTGGCGCGGCGCTTCGAGGAGAGTCTGACGCTGGAGGAGCAGAACGAGCGGACTCTGCAGAACCTGAACGGGTTCCTGGACCAGGTGGTTTCCGGCTGAGCCGCCGGCTCGCCGCCTGCGGGCCACCTGTGGCTGGGCGCGCGGTTCCGCGCGCCCCTCACGGGGCCCGATCAGACCTTGCGCGGGTCCACCAGCTGAAGCTCCAGCAGCGGCGACGGTTTCGCGATGCCCGGGCCGCCCGCCTCCGCCCAGGCCAGTATCCCGTCCAGGGACGCGTCGTCCGTGACGAAGCCGACCCAGGCCGGGCGGCCGCCTCGTCTGCGGCCCTCGTGGGAGGGCTGGACGACGACGATGTTGGCCTGGCCGCACGGGCCGAGGCAGTCGGTCGTGCGGACCGCGAAGCGGCCGCGTGAGGCCGCCGCCGCCGAGCGCAGCCGCTCCAGCTGCCAGACGTGGTCGATGCCGGGGTTCTTGCGGGCGTCGCCGCAGCAACAGCCCCTGCACACGACGAGCGTGCAGGGACGGCGGGCGGCGGCACCGATGGAGACGACGGGACTCATGTCGTGATCATCTCAGGTACGCGAGACCGGGATGCACGCCCCGGTAGCCCTCCGCGAGACGCCGGGCCACCGTCACCGAGTCGACGAGCGGATGCAGCGCGAACGCCTTGACCGCGGTGGCGAGCGATCCGCTGTCCGCGGCGGCGAGCACCTCGCGCTCGACGGCCTTGACCGCGCAGACCAGGCCGGTGGCGTGCCCGGGCAGCGGGCTCACGGACAGCGGGTGGGCGCCGTTGGCGTCGACGGAGCAGGGGACTTCGATGACGGCGTCCGCGTCCAGGGCGGAAAGGGTGCCGCCGTTGCGGACGTTGAGGATCAGGGTCGTCCGCTCGTCGCGGGCGATGGCCCGCATCAGGGCGAGGGCGACCTTCTCGTACCCGCCGGATTCCAGGTCCTCGTCGGCGCGCTCCCCCGCCCCCGACGTCTCCCTGTTCTCCGCCATGTACGTCGCCTCGCGCTCGGCCCGGGTGTCGTCCCAGGCCTTGAGCGCGGGGACGTCGGCGCGTGCCGCCTCGGCGTAGAAGCGGGCCTGTTGGTCGCGCAGGAAGGCGCCGCGGGTCTGCTCCGCCTCCTGGTAGGCGCGCACGGCCTCGCGGTTGAAGTAGTAGTAGTGCAGGTATTCGTTGGGGATCGCGCCGAGGGAGCGCAGCCAGTCCGCGCCGAAGAGCCTGCCCTCCTCGAAGGAGCCGAGGAGGCCGGGATCGGCGAGCAGGCGCGGCAGTTCGTCGCGGCCCGCGATGCGCAGGCCGCGCAGCCAGCCGAGGTGGTTGAGGCCCACGTAGTCGATGAACGCCTCGTCGGGGTCGCCGCCGAGCACCCGCGCGACCCTGCGGCCGAGGCCGACGGGCGAGTCGCAGATGCCGATGACGCGGTCGCCGATGTGCCGGGACATGGCCTCGGTGACCAGGCCCGCGGGGTTGGTGAAGTTGATCACCCAGGCGTCGGGGGCGAGTTCGCGGACGCGGCGGGCGATGTGCACGGCCACCGGTACCGTCCGCAGGCCGTACGCGATGCCGCCCGCGCCGACCGTCTCCTGCCCGAGGACGTCCTCGGCGAGCGCGACGCTCTCGTCGGCGGCGCGTCCTTCGAGGCCGCCGACGCGGATGGCGGAGAACACGAAGTCGGCGCCGCGCAGGGCCTCGTCGAGGTCGGTGGTGGCGGTGACGGACGGCGCGTCGGGCACGCCCGCGGCCTGCTCCGCCAGTACGCGGGCGATGGCGCCGAGCCGCCCCGCGTCCAGGTCGTGCAGGACGACCTCGGTGACCCGGCCTTCGGCGTGGTCGCCGAGGAGGGCCCCGTGGACGAGCGGCACACGGAATCCGCCGCCGCCGAGAATTGCCAGCTTCACGTCTGAACCGCCTTCTGTCGGGCCGTTGTCACCGGGGTTCACGTTACGTACATCGTCGCGCTTCACGTCGCGTACACCGCCGGTGCGCACGTTCCGTACGATGACGCGGCAGCGATCGAACCCCCCACGGAGGTAGCGCCCGATGACCCTTTGGAAGGCATCAACCGTCCTGTTCGGAGCCGTCGTACTGACGGCGGCCACCGGCGGCGCCGCGGTCGCCGCGCCCGCCTCGCCCGGCGGCTGGCAGGAGTCGGGCACGTCGTACGTCAACTCGCTCACCGGCAGCCAGGGCCTGGCGAGCCGTGCGGACGGCGGGCTCCTGTACCGGGGGCTCGGCTCGATACCGCTGGACCTGCGCGTCAAGGGCTGGGGGCACATAGGCGACCCGGACATCGCGAACGGCCACACCTTCGACGCCTACCAGGGCGGCGACGACGCGAAGTCCAAGATGTACGCCGTCACCACTCCGGACGGCAAGCGCTACCTGTACGAACACCAGCTGGACGCGGGCGAGAAGCTCAACAACTCCTTCGCCGCCGTCTCGCCCGACGCCCAGTGGCTGGTGTCCGGGGAATGGGGCGACCAGAACCGCCTCCAGGTCTTCCCCGCCCCGCTCCTCAACTCCTCGACGCCGCCCACCGGGGGCGCGCTCGCCCAGGCCGGGCAGATCTCCCTGGACAAGCCGGTCCGCGACATCCAGGGCTGCGACTTCGTCTCGGACACCCGGCTGGTGTGCGCCTCCAACGACGCGTCCAAGGAACTGTTCCCCGAGGACCGGCCCGTCCTCCAGGTCGACCTGGACCGCGCCCTGGACGGCAAGCCGGCCACCGGACACGTCACGAGCCTGTTCGCGTCGCCCCAACGCAGCCTGTGCTCCGGCTCGTTCGAGACGGAGGGCGTCGACTACGACACCGCGCGGCGCACCCTGCGCGTCGAGGTGGTGCCGCCGGTGCCGTGCCTGGTCACGACGTCGGTCTACGCGTACCGGCCGACGACCGGCTGACCGGCCTCAGAGGGTGCGGCCGAGCAGGGCGAGCAGCCGGTCCCAGTGGCGTTCGAGCCCGGCGGGGCTGAACTCCGTGGTGTCCGCCTGGGTGAAGCCGTGCAGGGTGTCCGGGTACACCTCGGTGGTGTGCCGGACTCCGGCCCCGTCCAGGGCCTGCCGCACCTTCTCCACCGCCTCCGGCGACATGTGGTCGTCCTGGGACGGGATTCCCAGGTGGAGTTCGGCGGTGATCCGCGGGGCCAGCAGGTGCGGGCTGTCCGGGCCTTCGGAGACGAGGGGCCCGGGGTGGAAACCGGCGGCGGCCGCCACCTTGTCGGGGTGGGCCGCCGCGGCGCGGACGGCGAGGACGCCGCCCAGGCAGTAGCCGGTGACCCCGGCCGGGCCCGTGCGCACCTCGGGCTGCGCCGCGAGGAAGTCCAGGTAGGCACCGGCGTCCTGGGCCGAGCGCTCCGCGGTCAGCGTGTGGAACATCGGCCCCACCTGCTCGAAGAACGCGCCGCGGTTCTCCGGCGCGGTCAGGTCGGGCAGGTCGACCACCGGGGCCGGGCCGTGCCGGTAGAAGACGTTCGGCAGCACGACGTAGTAGCCGTGCGACGCCAGGTGTTCGGCCATGCCGTTGAGCACGGGCCGCAGTCCGAACATGTCCATGTACATCAGGACCCCGGGGTGGGGCCCGCCCTCCGCGGGACACGCGACGAAGGCGTCGGCCGTGCCGTCGGCGGTGGGTATCTGAACTGTCCGGGTCCGAGTGGGGAGAGTCATGCGTTCCTTTCGGGTGAATGCCGTGCACGGTACCTCAACTCCCCGGTTTTCCACCCGGAATTGATCATGGCGACGGGGTGCGGCGGCAACGGGGATCCGTGGCCGTTTGCGCGGCGAGCGGGCGGGGGATGGACGTGATCATGACACCGCACGACCCCGATGTGATCGCCGATGTGATCGCCGATGTGATCGACGATGCGACCGACGCCGCCCCCGCGCACGACCGGCGCCCCGTACGGCAGTTGCTCGCCGCCTCGGTCGGCAATGCCGTCGAGTGGTACGACTGGTACGCGTACACCTTCCTCGCCACGTACATCGCCGGCGAGGTCTTCCCCAAGGGGTCCGGCAACTCCCTGGTCCCGCTGCTCTCCACGTTCGCCGTGTTCGCGGTGGGCTTCTTCATGCGGCCCGTCGGCGGACTGCTCATGGGCGCGGTCGCCGACCGGCGGGGCCGCAGGGCCGCGCTGACCGTCACCATCCTGCTGATGGGCGGCAGCAGCCTGCTCGTCGGCCTCACCCCGACCTACGCGTCCGCGGGCGTGCTCGCGCCGGTGGTGCTCGTCGCCGCCCGGCTGCTCCAAGGGCTCTCCGTGGGCGGCGAGTTCGCCGCGTCGACGACGTTCCTCGTGGAGTCGGCGGGCCCCGGGCGGCGCGGGCTCTTCTCCAGCTTCCAGTACGTCTCCACGAGCGCGGGCCAGCTCGCGGCATCCGGCATCGCGGCACTGCTCGTCGCCACGCTCTCCGAGGGCCAGATGGACGGCTGGGGCTGGCGCCTGCCGTTCCTCGTCGGCGCGGCGCTCAGTCTCGTCGGCTTCTGGATCCGGCAGGGCGCCCACGAGACCCACCACACCCCCGCCGAACAGGCCGAACGCCCCGGCCTGTTCGACGCCCTGCGCCACCACCCCCGCCAGTCCCTGCTGATCTGCGGCATCACCGCGGGCGGCACCCTCGCGTACTACACGTGGACGTCGTACCTGCCGACCTACGCCGAGCTGAACACGGACATCAGCAAGAGCCAGGCACTCCTCGCGGGCACGATCTCCCTGGGCTTCTTCGCCCTCCTCCAGCCCCTCGGCGGCCTCCTCTCCGACCGCCTCGGACGCAGACCCCTCCTCCTCTTCTTCGGCATCGGCTTCGCCACCCTCAGCGTCCCCCTCCTCAAGTCCCTCTCGGGTTCCTTCGGTTCACTCCTGCTCGTCCAGTGCGCGGGCATGGTGCTCCTCACCGGATTCACGTCCATCTCCGCGGCCGTGAACGCAGAGGTCTTCCCCGCACGCGTCCGAGCGGCCGGGATCGGCTTCCCCTACTCACTGACCGTCGCACTCTTCGGAGGCACGGCCCCGTACATGGGGACGATGTTCAAGGAGATCGGGTCTCCTGAGCTGTTCCCTTGGTACGTGGCCGTACTGTGCGTCGCCTCTTCGGTGGTGTACTTGCGGCTGCCGGAGACGGCCCATGAGGAGCTTGACCGGTGAGGTCGACCCCGCGTGGGAGGCGGAGCCAGGGAAGCCCGGAGCAGCCGGTGTCCGAGGGCCGACAGCGCCGCCCGCGTCCCTAGGCCGACCGGGGCACCTCCGCGATCGAGCGGCCCGCCCAGGGCGGGGGTTCCTCTGTCAGGGCGGTGAGGCGGGTGCGGATCTCGGTGGGGAACGGGGTGGTGCGGCCTGCGTTCTGGTCGACGTGGAGGGCGAGGAGTTCTGTGGTCGCGACGGGGGTGGCGTCCGGGGCGGGGTCGGCGCCGGGGGCGTCGATGGCGTACATCTCGTGCGTGAAGCGTGCCTTCTTGGTGTCCGTGCCCAGCAGGCGGGTGCGGACGGCCAGGTGGGTGCCTTCGGGGACGTCGTCGAGGTAGCGGATGTGGGCCTCGACCGTGTAGAGGGAGCAGCCGGTGGAGGCGCGGTAGGCGGCGTGCAGGCCCGTTTCGATCATCATGGCGTCGGTGGCGTAGCCGAAGACGAGGACGTAGAAGGCCTCGCTCATATGGCCGTTGTAGTCGATCCACTCGGGGCGGACCTGCTGGCGGAGCAGCGGCAGGGGCTCGGTCACTTGGTGCCTCCGGGGAGCCGGCCCGTCGCGCGCAGGACGTCGATGACGCCCTGGTCGCGTTCGGCGACGAGGTCGGCGATGGTGCGGCCGTTCGCCTCCTCGTCGCAGCCCGCGACCACCGCGTCGTACAGCTTCTTGTCGAGTTCGGGGGCTTCGAGGCGCGTCCACGGCGACTTCAAGGAGGGGCCGAAGTGGTCGAGCATGTGGGCCATGCCGCCCTCGCCGCCCGCGAGCGCGAAGGTGAGCATGGGGCCCATGAACGCCCAGCGCAGGCCGGGGCCTTCGGTGATGGAGTCGTCGATCTCCTGGACGGTGGCCTCGCCGTTGGCGACCATGTGCAGGGCCTCGCGCCACAGGGCTTCCTGGAGGCGGTTGGCGATGAAGCCGGGGACCTCGCTCTTCATGGTGATCACGGACTTGCCCGCGACCTCGTAGAAGCGGGACGCCCAGGCGACCGCTTCGGCGTCGGTGCGCTCGCCGCCGACGACCTCGACGAGGGGGATGAGGTACGGCGGGTTGAACGGGTGCCCGACGACGAGGCGTCCGGGGGTGGCCGCCGTCGTCTGCATGTCGGTCATCGGGTAGCCGGAGGTCGAGGAGGCGATGACGACCCCGGCGGGCGTCGCTGCGTCCAGCCGCGCGAGCAGATCGCGCTTGAGCTCCAGCTTCTCCGGGGCGCTCTCCTGCACGAACTGGGCGTCGGCGACGGCCTCTTCGAGGGTCGCGGTGACCGTGAGCCGGTCCTGCGACGCACCGTCGGCCAGGCCGAGCTGGGTCAGCGCGGGCCAGGCCGCCTCGACGAGGCGGCGCAGCTTCTGCTCGGCGCCGGGCGCGGGGTCCCAGGCGGTGACGTCATAGCCGCGCGCCAGGAAGTGCGCGACCCAGCCGCCGCCGATGACTCCGGCACCTATACAGGCGACGCGGCGGACTTCTTCGGGAGTGGTGGTGGTCATGATGGTGGGGTTCCTCTCCATGCTGCGGGGGGGGTGCCCCGTAAGGGGCGTGGGGCTGTTGACATGAGCGGCTCCGCCGCGGGGCGCGACCAGCCACAACAGGCCCGCAGCCAAAGGGCCGGTCCGGGCGGAGCGCTAAGAACGCGGCCGCAGGCCCAGCTTCTGGCGGGCCTCGTCCGGCGTGGCGACACGCGACCCGAGGTTCTCCGTGATCTGGACGGCGCGCTCGACGAGCTGCGCGTTCGTCACCTTGTTGCCCTTGCCGAGGTAGAGGTTGTCCTCAAGGCCGACGCGGACCTGCCCGCCGAGCAGGATGGACTGGGCGACCCACGGCATCTGCATGCGGCCGAGCGCGAAGCTGGCCCACTGGGCGCCGTCGGGGAGCATGTTGACCATGGACTGGAGGACGCCGGGGTCGGCGGGCGCGCCCCACGGGATGCCCATGCACAGCTGGAAGACGGTGGGGTTGTCCAGGAGTCCCTCGGCGAGCAGCTGCTTGGCGAACCACAGCTGGCCGGTGTCGAAGATCTCCAACTCGGGCCGTACGCCCAGCTCCTGGATGCGCTTGGCGCCCTGGCGGAGCATGTCGGGCGTGGAGATGTAGAGGTTGTCGCCGAAGTTGAGCGAGCCGCAGTCGAGGGTGCAGATGTCGGGGAGCAGGTCCTCGACGTGCGGGAGGCGGTCGAGGCCGCCGACGAGGTCGGTGCCGGGCAGCTCGCCGAGGTCCTTCAGCGGCTGGACGGGGTCGATGACGAGGTCGCCGCCCATGCCCGCCGTGAGGTTGATGACGACGTCGGTGCCGGTCTCCTTGATGCGCTCGACGACCTCGCGGTACAGGCGCGGGTCGCGGGAGGGGTCGCCGGTCCCGGGGTCGCGGACGTGGATGTGCACGACGGCGGCGCCCGCGTCGGCGGCCTCCACCGCGGACGTGGCTATCTGCTCGGGCGTGACGGGCACGTGCGGGCTCTTGCGCACGGTGTCGCCCGCGCCGGTCAGGGCGGCGGTGATGATGACGTTGTCGTTCACGGGCATGCGGAACTCTCCCTCGGGGGTGGGGTGTTGCGTACAGGGGGCGGTCGTACGAGAAGTCAGTGCGCGGTCAGCGTCGCGTCGACGTACGCGATGAGCGCCTCGTGCATGTCGTCGGGGCCCGCGCCCGGGCTGTCCGGGGCCGCGGCGAGGACCTGGGTGGCGAGGCCGTCGATCAGCGCGGTCAGACGCAGCGCGGCGGCCGCCGGGTCGGCGAGGCGGAAGACGCCCTCGGCGACACCGCGCCGGATGACGTCGGCGACGGTGGTGCGCCACTGCCGGTAGTAGTCGGCGTGCAGGCGGCCCACGGCGGTGGAGCGGGCGGCCTCCGCCCACAGGTCGAGCCAGACGCTCCACTGCCAGCGCTGCTGCGGGGTGCGCGGGATCTGCAGCTCGATGAGCTGACGCAGCTCGTCGGCCGCGTCCGCGGCGTCGGCGACCCGGGCCGCGCGCCGGGCGGTGTCCTCGTCCATGCACCAGCGCACGGCCGCTTCGAGCAGGTCGTCGCGGCCGGGGAAGTGGTAGTGGATGGCGGCGGTGCTGGTGTCGCAGGCCGCCGCGATGTCCTGGACGCGGACGGCGTGGAAGCCGTGCTCGGCGATGAGGCGGACGGTCTCGCGGATGATCTGCAGCGGGCGGCCGCCCTCGACGGTCGCGCCTGCCGCTCGCCCCCGCCGGGCCGGGGCCGCCGCGGGCCCCGTGCCGAGGAGCCAGCCCGCGTCGACTCCGCCGGTGGCGGCGATGCGGGCCAGCTCGGCCGCGGTGAACCTGCGCGTGCCGCCCAGCGAGCGGGACAGCTTGGAGGGGTCCATGACGATCCGGCGCGCGAATTCGCGCTGGGTCACGCCCTCGTCGGTGATGACTTTCCGCACCCGCTCGGCCACGTCGTCCCGCTGGTCTGACTGCATGGTGAGCCACCGTACCCATGCGTTGCGATGAGCACAACATGGAGGTGTTCAGTTCACAGGAAGAGCTGGGATTGCGCTTCTGACTGATGCATCAGTCACTCCTGCAATGCCGGGGCGTCAAGGCGTACGATCCGTCGGCCGCGGGCACCGCGAGGTGGAAGGGGCACTCGGTGCTGCGCGGCGGGGAGGCGACGCGCAGTACTTCGTCGAGGCGGGCGCGGAGGTGGTGGGTGGCGGTGGGGTCGGAGGGGTCCGACGGGGCGGCGGGGGCGGACGGGGCGGCGGCAGCGGACGGGGCGGATGAATCGATCGCCGCGGGCGGTACGCCCTCCCCCGCCACCGGAGTCCCCGGCCCCACGAGCCCCGTCACCCCCGTCACCCCCGTCAGCCCCCGCAACGGCAAGATCTCCGCATGGGCGCGCCCGGACAGCCGCGCCGCCCGCAGCGCGTGTTCCCAGCGGATGCGGGCCAGGACCGGGTCGCCCCGTTGGGCCGCCAGGTGGCCCAGCATGGCCAGTTCATGGGCGGCGCACTCGGGGCGGTGGCCTTCCTGGTAGGCGGAGACGGCGGTCAGGTGCAGGCGTTCCGCGGTGTCCGTGTCGCCGCGGGCGGCCGCGACGAGGGCGCGGAGGGTCGCCGTCTTGGCGCGCAGATACGGCTCGCCGGTCTCCTCGGCGTATGCCTCCATGCCCCGCGCGAAGGACTCCGCACGGGCCGGGTCGCCGTCCCCCGCGGCCGTGTAGCCGAGCAGTGCCTTGACCCAGGCGGCCTCGTGCTCGGAGCCGATGAGGAGGAGTTCCTGGTGGGCGCCCTGCCAGGAGCGCAGGGCCGCGGCGCGGTCGCCGACCCGCTCCTGTGCCATGCCGGTCATGATCAGCGCGGTGGCGGCGGAGTGCGGGTCGGTGCCCGAGAGGAGTTCGCGGGCGGTGACGGCGGCGGTCAGCGCCTGGCGGCCGCGGTCCTCGGCGACGAGCAGTTCGCTGTGGAACAGCTGCCAGATGCCGGTCTCCCAGCCGTGCCGGTAGGCGTCGAGGGCGCCCTCGGTGCGGGCGGCCACCGCGCGGGCCTCCGCAAGGCGTTCCTGGCGTACGTGCACGGTCAGGGCGAGCGCTCCGACGAAGGCGACGACGGAGTCGTCGCCCGCCTCCTCGGCCGCGGGCAGCGCGCGGCGCAGGAGTTCCTCGTCGCCGCGGTCCTCGCGGATGTTGACGCCGAGCCAGCCGCACCAGGCGAGCGCCTCGGCGTACCAGGGCGCGGCGGCCGTGGTGACCTTCAGGGCGCGGGCGAGCCGCTCGCGGCCCTCGGCCTGGTGGCCCGCGGCGGTCCAGTGCAGGGCGAGGCGGGTGGCGATGCGGGACGCGAGGAGCGCGTCGGCCTCGTCGGTGCCGTCGCCGCCCTGCAGCCAGTCGAGGCAGGCGGTCACTTCCGGCGCGGCCGCGCTCATCTCCGCGTACGCCTCCCGGAATTGGCCGGTGCGCATGCGGCGCGCGGTGCGTTCGGCGAGGGTGGCGACCCAGTGCGCGTGCCGGCGCAGGACCGTGGGTTCCTCGCCGTGCTCGGCCAGCGACGCGCGGGCGTACTGGCGCACCGAGACCAGCATCCGGTAGGTGGGGCGGTCCGCGGAGGGGACGAAGACCAGCAGGGACTTGGCGGCGAGGCGGGCGAGGGTGGCGGGCGCCGCGGGGCCCGCGACGGCCTCGGCCGCCTCGGGGGTGAAGCCGGTGGTGAAGACGGACACCGCGCGGACGACCGCCTGCTCGTCGGGGGCGAGGAGCTGGTAGCTCCAGTCGACGGCGGCGCGCAGGGTGCCGTGCCGGGCGTCGGCCGACCACAGGCGGGTGTCCAGCACGCCGCGCCGGGCGCGGAGTTGGCCGACGATGCCGTCGAGGGGGGCGGTCGCCGCCTTGGCCGCGACGAGTTCGATGCCCAGCGGCATCCGGTCCACGGCCTCGCAGACCTCGCCGATCTCGTGGTCGAGCGCGGCCTCCGCGGCCTCCGGGGAGAGGCGGCGAAGCCGGGTGCGGAAGAGCCGCGCGGCGTCGTCGCCGGTCATGGGCCGCAGCGCGTAGGGGGTTTCGCCCGCGACGCCGAGGCACTCCCTGCTGGTGGCGAGGATGCGCAGGCCCGGGCAGCCCGCGAGGAGTTCGGCGGCCACCTCACCGGCGTCGCCCAGGACGTGCTCGCAGTTGTCGAGGACGATCAGGGGGTGTGCGCAGCGGTCGGCCACGGCGCGGATCCGCTGGCGTGCCGCCCGTGGTCCGAGCCCGCCCGCGGCGACGTCCATGGCGTCGGCGACGGCGGCCGTGACTCCGCCGGGCGCGCACGGCACCAGGTCGACGCGCCACACCTCGGCGCCGGGCTGTTCCTCGCGGGCCGCGACGGCGAGGGCGAGCCGGGTCTTGCCGAGGCCCGCGGCGCCGACGACGGTCACCAGGCCGGGGTTCCTCAACTGGCGGCGCAGTTCCCGCAGTTCTTCGCCGCGCCCTATGAAGTAGGGGTCCGCGGCGGACTCGGGCGCCGCGCGGTGGTCGTGGGGCGCGCGGTGGTCGTGGGGCGCGTGCTGCTCGGCGGGCGTGGCCGTGGGCGCCGCCGTGCTGCGCGCGGGCGCCGCGACGAGCACCGCCCGTTGTGCGGCGCGCAGTTCGGGGCCCGGCTCGATGCCGAGGCGTTCGCGGAGGTCGGCGCGCGCGACGCGGTACACCTCAAGGGCCTCGGCCTGGCGTCCGCAGGCGTGCAGGGACTGGATGAGCAGGGCGCGCAGGCGCTCCCGGTCGGGGTCCTCGTGCACCGCGGCCCGCAACTCCTCGACGAGGGCGGGCGCGTCGGCGTCGATGCCGGCGTCCGCGTCGAGCGCGATCCCGTGTGCGACCACGTCCAGTTCGGCGGCGGCCCGGTGTTCCAGGGCGGTCAGCCGCAGCGCCTCGATCCTGTCCCGCTCCTGCTGCACGAACGGCAGCGCGGGCAGCCCGCCGAGCGCTGGCCCGGGGTTCTTGCGCAGCAGCTCGCGCAGGGCGGCGGCCCGCCGGTCGGGTGCGCCGCGGCCGCGCGCCGCGGCGAGTTCGGCCTCGAAGTCGCGTACGTCGAAGGAGTGCCCCGCAAGGTCGAGGCGGTAGCCGGCGGGTCCGGTGCGGATGAGGCCGGGGGCGTGCGGGTGCAGGGCGCGGCGCAGCTTGGCGACGGCGGTGTGCAGGGCGGCCGTGGGGTCCTTGGCGCGGGCGCCCGTCCACAGCTCGCTGAGGATCCTGCCGCCGCTGACCGCGGACGGCGCGTGCAGCAACAGGAAGGCGAGGAGCGCCCGTTGGAGCGCACCGGGGATCGGCACGAGGCGACCGGAGTCGTCCCGTACCACCAGCTCTCCCAGTAATTCGAACTCCATGACCGCCATCGGACCACGCTGCGGGGCGGCCTGCCACCGGTTCTCAGGACAGGCCGACCCCCGTCCGCGCTGCCAGGACATCGCGCGGACAGGTTTTGGACAGGGCGCCACGTGATCCTTGGCACGTGATGAGGAGGCCTTCGTGCTGAGGCTGGCGTTCCAGACCCTGCGCACGCGACGTGCACTGTTCGCGGGCTCCCTCGCCGCGGTGACGCTGGCCCTGGTGCTGCTGACCGCGTCGGGCGTGCTCCTGGACTCGGCGCTGCGCGGCGAGGGCGAGGCGAACCGCTTCGACGCCGCGTCCCTCGTCGTGACGGGCGACAGGGACGAGGGCCTGGACGGCAAGGACCACTCCCCCGGCTTCGGTGACGTGGAGGCGCCCCTGGTGCCACGGCCGCCGGTCTCCGGCGGGCTCGTGGACCGTATCGAGAAGGTGGCGGGTGTCCGGGAGGCCGTGCCCGACCTGGCGTTCTCCGCGCAGGTCGTGGCGGAGAACGGACGTCCGGTCACCCCCGAGTTCGGCGAGCGTTCACTCGGGCACGCGTGGCAGAGCGCCCGGCTCACCCCGTACGAGCTGCGGGAAGGGTCGGCCCCGAAGGACTCGCGGGACGTGGTGGTCGACGCCCCGGCCGCCGCGCGTGGCCGGATCCATGTCGGCGACCGGGTACAGGTGTTCACGGGCGTGGAGGGGCACGGGACGTACCGCGTGAGCGGCATCGCGGCCCCGCGCGACACCGGTCTGACGAAGGATCAGGTCGCCTTGTTCTTCACCGCCGCCACGGCCGCGCACCTCGCGCCGCCGGGCGGTGACGTGCATGCCGTCGCCGTGACCACCGCCCCCGGGGAGGACTTGGAGGCGGTGGCTTCGCGTGTCAGGGACGCGGTGGGCCGCGGGCCCGGCGTGGAGGTGCTCACCGACACGGCGCGCGCGGAGATCTCCGCCAGTGATGTGCTGTTCCTGGACACGCTGGTGTTCGTGGTGAGCATGGGGTCCCTCGCGGTCTTCGTGGCGCTGTTCGTGATGGCGAGCGGCTTCGCCTTCGCCGTGCTCCAGCGGCACCGGGAGATCGCGCTGCTCCGGGTGATCGGGGCGACGCCCCGGCAGGTGAAGCGGATGCTGGGCTGGGAGACGCTGTTCGTCGCGGTGATCGGGGCGGCCGTCGCCGTGCCGCTGGGCGCAATCCTCGCGAAGCCGCTGGCCCGCGGCCTGGTCGGGCTCGGCATCGCGCCGGAGGAACTGACGGTGCGGGTCCACTGGCTGCCGCTGGCCGGTGCCGCGGCGGTCGGCGTCCTCATCACCCGGCTCGCGGTGGTCTCCGCGGCGCGCCGTGCGGCCCGGGTGCGCCCCGAGGAGGCGCTGCGCGAGGCCGACCTCGCCGATCGGGGCCTGCCGTTGTCGCGGACCCTGACGGGTTTCGCGTTCCTCCTGTTCACCGGGTGCTTCCTGTTCTTCGGCATCGCGATGGGCGGGGTGCAGGGGGCGGGGCTCGCCTTCGGGGGCGTGCTCACGCTGCTGATCGCGACGGCCGTCCTCGGGCCCGCCCTGGTGCGCCCGCTGGTGCCGCTCGCGGGCTCGCTGCTGCGCGTGCTGTTCCGCCGCACGGGGCGGCTCGCGCTCGCCAACAGCGCGACGGCACCGCGCCGGGTCGCGGCCGCCGCCGTACCGCTGATCCTGATGATCGGCTTTCCGGTGTCGGCGCTGTTCATGCAGACGTCGCAGCAGTCCACGTCGAAGGAGTGGGCCGCCGAGCGGCTCGTCGCCGACCACGTCCTGGTGCCGGGCGACGCGACGGGCCTGCCGCCCGCCGTGGCCGAGGACGCCGCCCGGCTGCCCGGTGTCGCCGCGGTGTCGGCGACCAGCAGCGCCTGGGTGCGGATCTCGGTGCGCACGGACGAGGCGGAGAGCGTCAACGCCCGTGCGCTCGCGGCCGATCCGAAGCTGCCGGACGCCCTCGACCTGCATGTGCGCGAGGGCGGTCTGAAGGGCCTGCTTGCCGGGACCGCCGTCGCGGTGAGCCAGGAGCAGGCCAAGGAGTACGGCTGGCGGGTGGGCGACCGGGTCCGCCTGCGGCTGCCCGACGGCACACGCACGACGCTGCGGATCGGGGCCCGCTACGACCGCTCGCTCGGCTTCGCCGACCTGATCCTGCCCAGCCGGGTGCTGCGCGCCCACACACCCGACCCGCTGCTCGACGCGGTGTACGTCAAGCGCTCCCCCGGCACCGGACAGGCCGCGATGGACAAGGAGTTGGCGGGTCTCACCCGGACCTGGCCGATGGCGGAGGCCGCCGACCGGGACGCGGTGCGGGCCGCGGGGACCGAGGACGCGGCGTCTCAGACGTGGCCCGCGTATGTGTTCAGCGCGCTGATCGCCGCGTTCACGGCGCTCGCCCTCGCGAACACCCTGGTGATGGCGACGCTGGTGCGCACCGGCGAGTTCGCGGTGCTCCGTCTCGCGGGCGCGACGCACCGGGACGTGCTCGCGCTGGTCGCCGGGGAGAGCTCGGTGGTGGCGGCCTGCGGGCTGCTGCTCGGCGGGGGTGTCGCCGCGGTCGTGCTGGCCGCGACGAGTGTGGCGCTGAGCGGCGGCGTGGACCTCGCGGGGCCGCCCCTGTTCCTCGTCGGCGCCGGGGCGGGTGCCGTCCTCCTTACCCTGCTCGCCGCGCTGATACCGGCCTCGCGGCTGCTACGTGACCGAACCCCGTGACCGTACCCAATCCGGAGGAAACCCCCATGACCCTGCCCGATCAGGAGGCACGCCGGTCCGCGCCGCTGACGCGTTCCGCCCTGCGCCTGAACAACGTGACGCGGACCTATGGCAGCGGCAACGGCGCCGTGCAGGCCCTGCGTTCGGTGTCCGTGGCGCTGCCGGCCGGGTCCTTCACTTCGGTGATGGGCCCCTCCGGTTCCGGCAAGAGCACTCTGCTGCGGTGCGCGGCCGGGCTCGACAAACCCACGTCCGGCGAGGTGTTCCTCGGTGAGACGGACATCAGCAAGATGCGGGAGCGGAAGCTGACCATCCTGCGCAGGGAGCGGATCGGCTTCGTCTTCCAGTCCTTCAACCTGGTGCCCTCGCTGACCGCGCGGGAGAACATCCTGCTGCCGTTCCGGCTCGCGGGGCGGCGCCCGGACCGCGACTGGATGCGCGACGTGATCGCGCGGACCGGGCTCACCGAACGGCTCCGGCACCGGCCCGCCGAGCTCTCCGGCGGCCAGCAGCAGCGCGTCGCGGTGGCCCGCGCCCTGGTCACACGGCCCGAGGTGATCTTCGCGGACGAGCCGACCGGGGCGCTCGACCTCAGCTCGGGGCAGGACGTGCTGCGGCTGCTGCGCGAGGTCGTCGACACCACGGGGCAGACCCTGGTGATGGTCACGCACGACCCGCAGGCCGCGTCGTACGCGGACCAGGTGCTCTTCCTCGCCGACGGCGTGATCGTCGACGCGATGGAACGGCCCAGCGCCCAGCGGGTCTCCGAGCGCATGTCGCGGCTGGGGTCCTGAGGTGCTCAGGCTCGCGGTCACGGGCATCAGGCAGCACCGGTACGGCTTCGTCGGCGCGCTCTGTGCCGCCGCGATGGCCGCGATGCTGATCGCCGCCTGCGGGATCCTGGTCGAGTCGGGGCTGCGGGCGGTGCCGCAGGCCGACCGGTTCGGCGCCACGTCGGCGGTGGTCCGCCTGGACCCGGACGTCGTGATCCGCACGGGCTCCGGGCAGAACGTCGACAACGAGAGCTATCCGCTGGACCAGCCGCCCCGGCTGTCCGCCGCGCAGGTGGCGAAGGTACGCCAAGTGCCGGGTGTGGACCGGGTGGTGACGGACACGCCCTTCTACGCGCAGGCCATCGCCGCGGACGGCACCGCGCAGGCGGCGCCCGACGACGGCGTGACCGAGGGCCATGCGTGGGACGCGGCCGCCCTGACCCCGTTCACCCTGGCGTCGGGCAAGGCACCGGCCGCGCCCGACGAGGTGGTCCTCGACGCGGGCACGGCGCAGCGCGGCGGGCACAAGGTCGGCGGGAAGGTGCGGGTGGTCACCGCCGACGGCGCGGCGACGTACCGCGTCTCGGGGATCGCCCGTCCTGGCGGCAGGGCCGAACTGCCCGACCAGTCCTCGCTGTTCTTCACGTCGGCCACCGCCGAACGGCTCTCCGGGGCCGACGGTCAGGCCGCCTTCGCCGGTGTGTTCACCAAGGGCGGTTCGGTCGGCGCGGTGGAACAGCGGGTGCGCGAGGCCCTGGACGTACCGCATCTCGACGTCCTGACCGGCGACGCGCGCGCCAAGGCAGGGGCGCCCGGCACCACCGAGCAACTCGCCTCCACCACCTTGCTGTTCGGCCCGATGGCGGGCATCGGCGGCTTCCTCGCGGTGTTCGTGCTCGGCGGCACCATCGCGCTCGGCGTGCTCCAGCGCACCCAGGAGATCGCCCTGCTGCGGGCGGTCGGCGCGACGTCCTGGCAGGTCAGGCGGATGGTCGCCGCGGAGACCCTGCTGGCGTCCCTCGCCGGTCTGCTGCCGGGCTTCCTGCTCTCCGTGCCGCTCTCCGCGGTGATCCTGGACCGGCTGCACGACCGGGGCACGGCGCCCGACGCGTACGAACTCGTCGTCGGGCCCCTGCCGTTCCTGCTCGCGGGCGGCGCGACCCTGCTGCTCGCGCTGCTCGCGGCGCTCGCCGCGGCGGGGCGGATCTCCCGCATCAGGCCCGCCGACGCGCTCCAGGAAGCGGTGTCGCCGCGCCGCCCCGTGACCGTCACACGAGTGGTGCTCGCGCTGTTCCCGCTGGGCGGCGGCATCGCGCTGTTCTTCGCCACGCAGCACATCGGCGGCGAGGTCGGGGTGGCGTTCCAGTATCTGATCGTGCTGCTCCTGATGGGGGCGGCGGCGCTGCTCGGGCCGCTGCTCGCCCGGATCCTCGAACCGCCGCTCGGCGCCCTCGTCTCGGCGATCGGCGGCGTCACGGGCTGGCTGGCCCACGCCAACTCCCGTTTCTCGGTACGCCGGGTGGCCTCCATGGCGTCGGCCCTGATGCTCACCGTGGCGATGGCCTGCACGGTGCTGCTCGTCACCGGGTCGATGAACCGCATCACCGCCGAGCAGACCGACCGGCGCACGCAGGCCGACCTCGTGCTGCTGCCGCAGGACTCGCCGGGCCTGCCGGCCGATGTCGCCGAGGCGGCGCGCGGCCTCGACGGGGCGGCGGCCGTCGCGGCGACCCGCTCCACCACGGTGATCTCGGACGTCCTCGGCACGCCCGACGTGCTCGGCGCGCAGGCGCTCGACCCGGCGGCCGCGGGCAAGGTGATGGATCTCGGCCTGCGCGAGGGCTCGTTGAAGAGCCTGGAGCGCGACGGCACCGCGGCGGTCAGCCGTACGTACGCCAAGCAGCGCGGCTTCGACATCGGTGACCGCTTCGACGCCTGGCTCGGTGACGGCACCAAGGTGAAGCTGACCGTGGGCGCCGTCTTCGACCGGCCGCTCGGCCTCGGCGACATCCTGCTCTCCGAGCGCTATCTCGGCCCGCATCTGCACGAGAACCTCGACGACTCGGTGCTCGTGCGCGCCGCGCCCGGCCAGGGCGACCGGCTGCGCGCGGCGGCGGCCGCGCTCGTCAAGGACCATCCGACGGTCGAGGTGACGGACGTCGACGAGTACGCCCACGGGCTGCGCACCTCACTGGCGCAGAACACCACGGGCACCTATCTCGTCCTCTCGGTCCTGGTGCTCTTCACCGCGGTCTCGATGATCAACGGCCTGCTCATGGGAACGGCCGAACGGGCCAAGGAGGTCTCGCTGTTGCGCCTTCTCGGGGCGGGGCCGCGGCACATCACGGGAATGCTCTATCTGGAGACGCTCATCGCGGTATTGATCGGGGCCGCGACGGGCACCGCCATCGCCGTCACGGGGCTCGCGGGGGCGAACGGCGCGTTGACGGGTTCCACCGATTTCAGCATTCCTCCGGTCGGCTACTCGCTGATCCTCGCGGGAGTCGCCGCATTGGCGCTGATTTCAACCGCTCTGCCTGCGGCCCTCGCACTGCGCAATCGTCCCGACGGGGTACTTCCGTCCGTCTGAAAACGTGGTTGGGAACCGGTAGAACCGGTTCTCAACCAACTTCAAAGACGAACATAAGTACGGGACTTCATACTCGAACCAGATCTGCACGGAAGCTGCGGAACGTGTCGACGGAGGGGGATTCCGGTGCACCTCATGGAGATCTTGCGATATCGCCCGGTACCCGCGGCAGCGGTGTTCTTCGGGATCACCCGCAGGTGCCCCCTCCACTGCAAGCACTGCTCGACCAGTTCCATGCTCGACAGCGAGGAGTACCCCGAGCAGCTCTTCCGGGGATTCGCCGAGACCTTCACCCCGGAGAACCGGCCCGAATTCGTCCTCATGTCGGGCGGCGAGGCGCTCCTGAGGCCGCGTCTCGTCCAGGACATCGCGGAGCTCTCCCGCGCGGTCGGCGCCCGCAGCCATGTCCTGTCGGGCCTGTACTTCGCCCAGCACGGCGGGCGCATTCCGCCCGCCGTGAAGCGCGCCATCGACGCGGTGGACCACTTCTCCGCGAGCCTGGACGTCTTCCACGAGGAGGAAGTCCCGCGGGCGGCCGTCTTCCGCGTCCTGAAAGAACTCATGGACGAGGGCAAGCACGTCAGCCTCCAGCTCACCGGAACGGGCCCAGGCGACCCCTATCTGGCCGATCTCACCGCCGAGGTCCGCAGGGTCTTCGACGACCGGGTCCCCATGCTGGTGGCGCCGGTCAGCCCGCACGGCCGCGCGGACGCCTGGCTGAAACAAGCCCCGCTGCCGCAGGGCGCGATCGCACCGGCACCCTGTGCCGTCTCCGCCTGGCCGGTCATCGGCTTCAACGGACAGGTCACCGCGTGCGGGAACCAGGACGTGATGGACGGCAAGGTTCCGCTGCCCGCCCATCTCTACCTCGGCCACATCGCCAAGGACGACTGGTCCACCATCAGGGAGCGCGCGATCGGCAGCCCGATGGTCCGCGCGATCCGCGCCACGGGGCCCGAGTACCTGATGGAACGGCACGGCTCCGGCGACGGCTGCGGCACCGCGGGCTACTGCCAGACCTGCTGGGTGCTCTCCAAGGACCCGGCCGTGCCCGCGACCGTACGCCGCCTGTCCGTCGAACCCACCACGCGGCTCGTGGAGGAACGCACCGAGGAACTGCTCGTCGAGGCCGGTGCGGTCTCCTTCGCCCAGCAGTACGGGATCACCGAGTACGCCGAGCTGATCACCCTCGGCCTCGCCGGGACCGAACCCGCGGGGGTCGGCAGCCAGTGGACCGCGGGGAGCACACCATGACCGCCTCCACCCACCAGGAGATCTGCGCCATCCGCCGCAGGCGCGGCGCCTCCGTCCTGCTGTTCCTCACCGACCGCTGTCCCGTGGGCTGCGCGCACTGCTCGGTGGACTCGCGCCCCGACAGCCCGCGCATCACCGACTTCGTCCTCCTCGAATCGCTCGTCGACCGGCTCGCGGCGATGCCGGAACTCACCATGGTGGGCATTTCCGGGGGCGAACCGTTCGTCGAACGGCGGGGCCTCACGCTCGCCGTGCGGCGCCTGGCCGACGCGGGCAAGCGCGTGGTCATCTACACCAGCGGCTTCTGGGCGGCGTCGCCGCGCGCCCCCGAGTGGATCGATCGGCTGCTTCCGCTGACCGCCGCGATCTATCTGAGCACCGACGCCCATCACGTCGACGGCCAGGGCCCCGAACGGTTCGTGAACGCCGCGCGGGTCGTCGCACGGCACTCCGTGCCGATCGTCGTGCAGTGCGTCGACGAGGGCGACAGCCTGGCCGCCACCCGCGCCTCGCTCACCGAGGCACTCGGCCCCCACTGGTCCCGGCAGGCCGAACTGATCCCCACCCACGGGCTGCCGCACGGCAGGGGCGCCGCGCTCTACGCCTGGCAACAGCGCACCCCCGGGCGCGACTTCGGCCCCTGCGACGTCGTGGACGCCACCGTCGTCCGCTACGACGGCCGGGTCACCGCCTGCTGCAACGAATCCGTGATCATGGGCGCGGGCCCGGCCGCCCTGCGCCGCGACGCCGCCGACGGAACGGAAGTCGAGGCGGCCGTCCGGGAATTCCACGACGACGACTTCTTCCGCGCACTCGGCGCCGTCGGTCCCGGCGTTCTCACGGGACTCCCGCAATACCGCGATCTGGCAGACCGTGAGTTCTCGTCCATCTGCGGCCTGTGCTGGACGATGACGAAGCGGCGCTCCGGTGAGAGCAGGCACGACGCGCTCCTGGCCGCCCTGGCCGGCCTCACCGATTGAAACCGGTAGCTCCGCGGCCCGGAATGCCGCCCGGGACACTCCGTCCGGGATGTTCCCTCCGGATTCCGCGCACCGCGAGACAGGAGACCCCCTCATGACCACCCGGCACAGCCGTGTGCTCCTTGCGAAAATCGAATTGCTGCTGCCACGCCTTGCCATGACGTCGCAGGAACTGTGGAATTCACCGCGGCTCCGCGATCTGTATCCCGAATATCTCTGCATGCTGCACACCGCGATCCGCTCCACGGTGCCCCTCATGGAATGCGCACTGGAAGAGGCGGAGAACCGCGCGGCCGACGACCCGGCCGCCGAGGCCCTGGTCACCTACCTCACCCGGCACATTCGCGAGGAACAGGGCCACGACGAATGGCTGAGGCAGGACCTGGAAGCCCTCGGATTCGACCCGCGGGAACCGCTGCGCCGACTGCCCGCGGCCGCCGTGGCCAATCTGGTGGGGGCCCAGTACTACTGGATCCGGCACTACCACCCGGTCTGTCTGCTCGGGCATGTCGCCGTACTCGAAGGAAATCCGCCGTCGCCGCGACTCGTCGACGAACTGATGCGCCGCACCGGATATCCGCGCAGCGGATTCCGCACCCTGGAACGCCATGCCGCACTCGATGTGAAGCACCGTGACGAACTCCTGCGCACCATCGACGGAATGCCGCTGACGCACGACCTGGCCACCGCCGTCGGCCTCAGCGCGCTGCACTCCGTCGATGCCGCCGACGCCGCCCTGCGGGCGGTGCTGGCCTCCCGCCGGGCCCCCGCCCTGGCGGCCACCCAAGCGTGAGGGGGCGCCCATCCCCCTCGCACCGGTGGTCCGCCGACCGACGGACCACCAGTCAACCAAGGAGAGAAACCATGTCGTACGACGCGCTCAAGGAACTCGCCGCCGCCGGTCACAACTTCAAGGGCGCCAACCCGCAGCAGCTCGACGCCATCTCCTCCCTCAGCCAGGAAGAGGTCGCGCTGCTCAACTCCATCAAGGCCCGCCTCGACGCCGCCGAAGACGTCGTCTCGCACAGCAACAGCCCGCTCAGCGGCGCCTTCGTCTGGTAGTCGGACACCTCTCGGAATCGAGCACCGCTTGCACCATCGGCCGCACACCGGCTGATCACCATGAGGGCCCAGGTGATGTCCCGCCTGGGCCCTGCGGCGCGACCACGCGAGGCACACACGGGGAAGGATTCAACGGTGTTGCAGTTCAACGTGCTCGGGCCGCTCGCAGCGGTCACGGAGTCCGATCAGCTCGCCCTCGGACCGTTCAAACAGCAGGTCCTTCTCGCGGTCCTGCTGTGCAGGCCGGACTCGGTGGTCCCGGTGGACCGCCTCGTCGACGCGCTGTGGAGCGAGGACCCGCCGCGCAGCGCGGGCAAGAACCTCCAGGTGTACGTGCACCATCTGCGCCGCGCCCTGGCGCACGAGGAGGGCGGTGCGGGCGCGCAGGTCCTGCACCAGCGGCCCGGCTACCGGCTCGCCGTCAACCCGCAGGCGATCGACATGGTCCGCTTCGAGCAGGGCATCGACCTCGCGCGGCGCGCCGCCGCGCAGAGCGACGCGGCCCGGGTGGACCGGTTGATCCGGGAGGCCATGTCGCTGTGGCGCGGCAGGCCCTTCGTCGGCCTGGAGGGCGTGGCGCCGCTGGACGCGGAGGCGGCGCGTCTCGAGGAGCGGCGTCTTTCGGGACTCGAGGCGTGGTTCACCGCGCGGCTCCAGCTCGGCCAGCACCACGAGGTGCTCGACGAGGTGGAGCCGCTGGTCGCGGAGCACCCCTTCCGTGAGCAGTTCAGGGCCCAGCACATGCGGGCCCTGTGCGGGGTCGGCCGGCAGAACGACGCGCTGATCGCCTACGACGAGACGCGCCGTCAGTTCTCCCTGGAGCTCGGCCTCGAACCGGGCGCCGTGCTGCGGCAGTTGCAGCAGGAGATCCTGGAGGGCGGTCCCGCGGCCCAGCCGTGCGGCACGGTGCCGAACGCGCGGGAACCCGCCGTACCGCTCGCCGAAGCGGCACCCCGCGATCCCGGGCCGGTCACCGGCCCCGTACAACTGCCGCCGGGCCTTGCGGACTTCACCGGCCGCGACGGGGAGATCGACGCCCTGTTCCCCGCGGTGGAGGTGCATGCGGGCGGCGCCGCGCAGTGGCGCGTCACGGTGGTGACGGGGCCGCCCGGCGTGGGCAAGTCCTCGCTCGCCGTGGCGGCGGCGCACGCGGCGGCGGACGCGTACCCGGGCGGCGTCTTCCACGTCGACCTCAGCGACGCGCGGGGCCTGCCGAGGCCGCCCGACAGCGCGCTCGCCGAACTCCTGCAGCAGCTCGGGGAGCGGCCCGAGACGCTGCCCGACGATCTGCCGGGGCTCGTCATGCGCTACCGGGCGCGGTTCACGGTGCGCGTGCCCGCGCTGCTCGTCCTCGACAACGCTGTCCAGGAGGCCCAGGTGCGGCCGCTGCTGCCCAGTGCCCCGCTGGCCAGCACCGTCGTGACCAGTTGCTCCCGGCTCGCGGGCCTGGACGGTTCGGAGGCCCTCGAACTGCGGCCGCTCGACGACGAGGCCGCACTCGAACTGCTGCGGCGCATCACCGGCCCTGAGGCCATCGACGCCGAGCCGGAGGCGGCGCGGCGCATCGCGCGGTTCTGCGGCGGCCTGCCGCTCGCGCTGCGCATCGCGGGAGCCCGGCTCGCGCCGCGCAGGATCTGGCCGCTCGCCAAGTTCGCCGACCATGTGGAGTCGTCCGCGGGCCTCGACTGGTTCACGGTCGGCGACGTCGATCTGCGCCGGAGCCTGCGGCGCGGCTACCGCGCGCTCAGCGAGGAGGACTGGCAGCAGATCCATCTCCTGGACTTCGGCGCCGACTTCACGTTCATGGACGCCTGGCTGCGGCTCGGCGGCGAGCCCATGGACACCGCGCAGACCCTGAACCGGCTGTGCGACACGCACGCGCTCACCAACGTGCGCCCGGCGGACGCGGACGGCACCTGCCTGTTCCGGCTCGGGGCCTTCGTGCACGACCTGGCCCAGGAGCACGCGCCGGGCCCGCCGCCCGGGCATGCGGGTGCCGACTGCGCGATCAGTCCCGCCTGCGCAGGACGTCCGCCAGGTCGCTGACGATGCGGCGCGCCGCCGCACGGCTGCCGTCGTCCAGCGCGCCGATCTGCTCGGCGAGCACCCGGACGGCGGCCGCGTCGGGGCTCTCCGGCACCGGTTCGCCGGTGAGCCGCGCGCGCCTGCTGCGCTGCACGAGGGCGAGGGCGACGGACGCCTGGTCGGCGAAGAGCGCGAGCAGCTCCATCGCGGCGAGCGGGGCCCGCAACTCGGCGCTGCGGTCGAGGACTTCGAGGACGCCGAGCGGTTCGTCGCCGCTCAGCAGCGGCGCCGCCATCAGGGCCTTGGGCACGTAGTCGGTGGACTCGGCGATGTCGCGGGCGAAGTGCGCATCGCTGTCGACGTCCTGCACCTCGACGGGCTGGCGGGACTGCAGGACCCAGCCCGCGATGCCGCGCCCCGCGGGGAAGCGGCGGCCCACCAGACCGTCCTCGCCCTTGCCCGCCACCGCCTCGAAGACGAGTTCCCCGCTGGCCTGGTCGAGCAGCGCGATGGAGCTGGCCTGCGCGTCGAAGATCGCCGCGGCGGTGCGCACCACGGAGCGCAGCAGTCGTCGGTGGTCGTCCTCCTCGGCCCCGCCGTAGGCCGTGTCCGGCCCGGTGTCCTTCATCTAGTGGCTCCTCACATTGGCCGAGGCGAGAAACAGCGCCTGCTTGACCTGGAACGCCGTCATGCCGCGGTGCTTGCCCACGATCCGCGCGCACAGGCCCGCCACGTGGGGCGTCGCGAAACTGTTGCCCGTGCACCGCCGGGTGGCGCCGCCGGGCCAGGCCGCGGGCACCTGCACCCCACGTGCGAAGAACTCCACCGGCGGGCTCGGGTTGTACAGGAGCAGCCCCGGGTCGTCCTCGTCGTGGCTGCCGACCGAGATCACCGAGGAGAACCGCCAGGGGAAGCTCTCCACCGGCATGTTGTGCGCGGAGGCGACGAGCAGGGTGCGTCCGAAGTACGCCTGGTCGGCCAGGTCGTGCAGGACGGGCGCGAACTGTCTGCGGGTGGTGGACAGGCTCATGTTGATGACGTCGTAGCCCCGTTCGACGGCCCAGCGCACGCCCGCGATGAGCGCGTCGCCCGAGCCGCGGAAGCCGGAGCCGAGGACCTGGACGCTGTCCACGTCGCACTGCGGCGCGAGGCCCCGGATGATCGAGGCGCAGGCGGTGCCGTGCCCCGACGAGTCGCCGCCGGAGACCCGCACGACCTCCCACCGCGGTGTGTCCTCGTCCTCGCCCGCCGCCTCCCTGACGAGGTAGGAGGCGTTGACGGGGCCGACGAGGGGGTGCTCGGTGTCCACGCCGCTGTCGATGACGCAGACCCGTACGCCGCGGCCCGTCGCGCCGCCCCACGCCCAGTCGGCGCCGTCCTGCCCTGCGCCGTCCTGCCCGCCGCCGCCCGCGCCCGCCCAGTCGGTGCGGACCTCGATGGCGGCGCGGTCGCGGCCGAGGAGGTGCCAGGTCAGGCCTTCGGGTGCGGCGGTCATCGCGCACCGCCTCGTACCGCGCGGGCCCTCTGCACGCCCACGAGGTGCCCCTTGACCGCGTAGAGCCGCTCCGCCGCCGCGCCCGCCTCGGTGGCCTCGGCGGTGCGGCCGAGCGCGGCCGCGACCTGGGCGCGGTCGAGTTCGGCGGTGGCCCGGCAGGCCGGTGAGTCGGTCTCGGCGGCCGCGCGCAGGGCGGTGGCGATGTGCGCGTCGGCGGCCGCGGGATCGCCTTCGACGGCGGCGATGCGGGCCCGCATGCCGTGCACCTCGCAGGCCGCCGCGGGCATCGCGGCCACGCCGTCGGCAAGGAGCCGGTCCAGGAGCACGCGGACCGTGCCGGGCGGGTCGCCGCGGGAGAGCAGGACGCGGGCCAGGTCGCGTACGGCGGTGGAGTGCAGCTGGCGGTCGCCGAGGCGTTCCATGGCGTCGGCGGCCTCCCGCAGCAGGGTCTCGGCGTCGTCCCAGCGTCCCGCGAGCTGTTCCACGGTGGCCGTGAAGAGCTGGACGGCGGGCACCGCGAAGTGGTGGCCGAGGTCGGTGAGGGTGCGCAGCGCGTCGTCGAGGAGGCCGCGTCCCTCGTCGAACTCGCCGCGCATGGCGAGCAGGACGGCCATCGGGCACGCAACGGTGGCGCGGCCCACCAGGCGGCCCGCCAGGTGGTCGCCGCGGAAGTCGCGGCAGCTGCGCAGCGCGGAGCCGACCGGTTCGGGGCCGAGCCACAGCGAGACGGCGAGCGCGCCGAGGATGCCCGCGCGCTCCAGTTCGGCTCCGGCCCGCACCGACTCGTGCAGGGCGCGCTGCAGATGGGCGGCCGCTTCCGTGTGGCGGCTGCGGCTCTGCCGTTCCTGGCCCATGGCGAGGAAGGCGCGGGCGAGTCCGAGCGCGTCGTCGGCCTCGGTGAACACGGGGACGGCGGCGCGTGCGGCGTCCAGGAGGGCGCCGAATCCGTCGGGTCCCGGTTCCAGATAGCCGAGTTGGAGCCGGACCCTGGCCTCGGTCCGCGCGTCACCGGCCTCGCGCGCGTCGCCGAGCAGTCGGCGCAGCTCGGCGACTGCCTCCTCGGCGTCGCCCGCGGCGAGCCGGGCCTCGGCGAGCGCGGTGCGCAGCGCGAGGGCG
The DNA here is from genome assembly GCF_042740435.1 of Streptomyces sp. NPDC059002. Classification (NCBI taxonomy): domain Bacteria; kingdom Bacillati; phylum Actinomycetota; class Actinomycetes; order Kitasatosporales; family Streptomycetaceae; genus Streptomyces; species Streptomyces sp. NPDC059002. The sequence continues at coordinate 247,401 of NZ_JBHYJI010000001.1, forward strand.
TCCCGTGAGCGGTCGCCGGTCAGCGCGAGGGCCCGGCACAGCAGGCCGACGGCCCAGTTGATGTCTCCGTGGGCGAGTGCGTCGGTGCCTGCCCTGCCGAGGTGGTCGGCGGCGGCGCGGGCGGTGCGGGCCACGTCGGGGTCGCCGGGGTCGAGTTCGGCGCGCAGCCGGGACGCCTGTTCGAGGTGGGTGCCGATGGTGTGGTGGTCGTCGGGGCCCCGGTGGCGCACGTGGTCGGCGTAGCTCTCGTGTCCGCGGGCCCGCAGCAGTTTGGACATGCCGGTGTAGACCTCGTCGCGGATGAGCTGGCTGACCAGGCGCCAGCGGGGTTCGCCCGCCGTGCCGGGGTCGGCGGATTCGAGGAAGCGGCGCCGCGCCAGGTCGCGCACGAGGCGGTCGGCGGGCGGCTCGTCGGGTTCCGCGAGCGCCGCGAGGTCGGCCGCGGAGAATTCCGCCCCGACCACGGACGCCCGTTCCAGGACGGCGCGTTCGTCGGGGGCGAGCCGGTCGAGGCGGGCCGCGACGATGGCGCGCACCGACAGGGGTACGTCGTCGGGGTCGGCACCCTCGGCGACCATCTCCATGATCTGCTCGACGAAGAGGGGATTGCCCTCCGAGCGGCTGATGAGGCGGCCCACGGCGCGTTCGGGCAGCGGCGGCGCGAAGTGGGCCACTACATCGCCCTGTTCGGTCCCAGGCTGTTGTGCGGGAGCCCCGCCGCTGAGCCGCTGGACCAGTTCCCGGCAGTCGTCCCCGCCGAGCGGCGGCACCACGAGCGCGGTCGCGTTGAGCTTTCCGCTGCCCCAACTGGCGTGCTGCTCAAGGAGTTCGGGCCGCGCGAGGCAGAGGACGAGCAGCGGCGCGCCCTGCACCCAGTCGGCGATGTGGTCGAGCGCGCCGAGCAGGTCCTCGTGCGCCCACTGCAGGTCGTCGATGACGAGGACCAGGGGCCGCTCCCCCGCAAGGGCCGTGCACAGCCGCTGGAGCGCCCAGCAGGTCTCCTCGAAGGAGGTGCCCGAGCGGCCCGAACCCGCAAGGCGGGCCAGGGCGGTCGCGGCCGCCGCGTCGGGGCCCGCGGTGCCGAGCAGCTCCGCGAGGCGCTCCCGCGGCGCGTCGGTGAGCAGCCGCTTGAGGAGCTGGGCGAGCGGTGCGAGGGAGCCTTCGCTGCCGTACGGCGGGCAGGCGGCGCAGGCCACGGTCGCGTCGGCCGCGCCCGACTGCCCGACCGCGGCGGCGAACGCCTTGGCCAGTCTGCTCTTGCCGACGCCGGGATCCCCGTACAGCGTGACCAGATGGCAGCCGCGGTCCCTGCGCACCCGCCCGAACGCGAGCTGGAGCTGGGCGAGTTCGTCCGCGCGGTCGACGAGCGCGACGCCCCGGCCACGGGACGCGCCGTGCCGGGGCGAGCCGACCGAGACGAGCCGCCAGGCGGGCACCGGGTCCCGTTTGCCCTTCACGGTCAGGGGCGGCACCGGGACGGTCTCGGCGGCCGGCGCGATCAGCCGGTGGGTGTCGGCGCCGACGAGGATCTCCCCGGTGGGCGCGTGCTGTTCCAGGCGCGCCGCCACATTGACGACCTCGCCGGACACCAGGGCGTGCCCGGCGTCGGCGGCGCCCGACGTGACCACCTCGCCGGTGTGGATGCCGATGCGCACGGCGACCCGCACCCCGTGGGCGTCCAGCGCGTCGTCGCCGAACGTCCGCACGGCGGCGAGGATGTCGAGCGCGGCACGGGCGGCGCGCAGCGCGTCGTCCTCGCGGACCGCGGGGATGCCGAAGACGGCCATCACGGCGTCGCCGATGTACTTCTCCACGGTCCCGCCGTGCCGTTCGAGGCAGTCGCTGAGTACGGCGTAGTAGCGCAGCATCACGTGGCGCAGCGCCTCGGCGTCCAGGCGTTCGCTGAGCGCGGTCGACCCGACCATGTCGCAGAAGACGATGGTGACGGTCTTGCGGCTCTGGGCGCTTCGGTCGCGCGCCATGCGGCACCCCCTCGTACTCGCTCAGGACTCTGTCGGCACCTCCTTCCCCCGCCCCTCAGAACAGGACGCCGCCGATGATCGGCTCCACGCTGTGCGCCTCGACCTCGGGGGCGCGCGCCTGGATCCGGGACTGTACGTCGATCAGGGTCTCCACCTCCTCGTCGGTGAGGTCCGACAGGGCCCTGCGCTGCCCGTCGGGCAGATGGTCGACGGGGAAGCCCGCGCCGCGGAGCAGGTCCAGGTTCTGGCCGCCGTGCTCATCGGGGCCCTTTTCCCGCTCCTGCCACCGCTCCCCGGCGCTCCCGCCGACGTCCCTCTTCTCGGCGTGCCCGCCGTTCTCGGCGTGCCCGCCGTTCTCGCCACCGGACACCTTCTCGCCCCTCCCGTAGATCCACACCACCACGCCCACGACGCAGAGCACCGCTCCCGCCGTACGGAAGACGAAGCCGACGCTGAACCATCCCGCGAGCACGGCGCCCAGGGGCGGCGCCGCGAGCTGCAGCAGCACGGGGAAGGCGTTCGCGGTCGACGTCACACGGCCGATCAGCTCCTGGGGCGTCTCCCGGTGCAGCACATAGGGGAAGACGACCATGATCCCGGCCGCCGCGAAGCCCACGCCGAACGCGATGCCCGTCCAGAGCAGCGCGTGTCCGCCCGCCCCCACGGCGAGGCCGATGCCGATGACGCCGACGAGCGCGCCCACCACGAGCTGGGCGGCGCCCAGCAGGACGAAGGGCCGTACCCGCGAGCCCCACTGGCTGATGGCCAGCGTGCCGAGCACGGCGCCGAGCCCGACCGCCGCCACGACGTACCCCAAGTCCTGTTCCCCGACGGAGAGTTCCCGCATGGCCAGCGGGGACAGCGTGTCGAAGGCGAGGACCAGGAAGAGCGTGGCCGCCATGCTGCCGATCACCGCGATCAGCGCGGGCGTCCGCACGATGAAGGCGACGCCCTCGACGGTCTCGGCCCACAGCCTGCCCCTGCCCGCCGTCCCCTGGCGGTCCGCCGCCGCGCCCCCGGTCTCCTCGCGTGCGGCACGCTTGGGCAGCCGCACCGCGCAGAGCAGCAGCGCGGAGACCACGAAGGTGGCGGCGTCGGCCACGAACGCGGCGCGCACGCCCCACAGCGCGACGACGAGTCCGCTGAGCGCGGGGCCCGCGACCTTCGCCGCCTGGTTGGCGAAGACGGTCAGGGACATCGCCGACAGCATGTCCCGCTCCGGCACGACGGACCGCAGCGTGCTCTGGTACGCCGGGTTGAACAGCGCGGAGAAGGCGACCTTGAGCACGACGAGCGTGAGCAGCACGGTCAGTCCGGGCGCGGCGAGGAAGCCGAGCACGAGGGCGGCGCGCGCGATGTCGCAGCCGATGAGGACGGCCTTGCGGTCCCGCGTCCGGTCGGCGACCGCCCCGGCGACCGGGGCGAGCAGCACCAGCGGCACGGCGGTGGCCACGCTGACCGCGGCGAGCGCGCCCGCGCCCTGGTCCCAGACATAGGTGACGAGCACGATCAGCGCCAGATAGTCCAGCCAGTCACCGACGCTGGAGACCATCTGGCTGGCGAAGAGCACGCGGAAGCGACGGTGCCGCAGGGCCGCGGCCATCGCGGGCGGCCGCGCCATCACGGGGCTCCTTCGCCGTACGGCTGCATCACCGGACTCCTTCGCTGCCGAGGTGCGCCGCAGAGCTCCTGCGGCGCGCGGGCGTGTCACCGGACTCGTACGGCCCGACCAGCTCCTCGAAGACCCCGGCCACCGCGCGCACCGTGTGCAGCGCGGAGCGGACCACGGCCGCCGACAGGCGCTCTCCCAGCGGGAGTTCGTCGAGCAGGCCGAGAAGTTCCGCGCCGTGGCCGACGTCCGCTGCGGCGTGCCGTGCCAGGGTGCGGAAGGCGGCGCGCGGATGGCCGGTGCGCGCGCCGAGCACATCGGCGACGTCGGGCCGCGGCGGGCTGCCCTCCAGGACGGCCTGGTAGCCGAGGAGACAGACGGGGTGCTGCCGCCCGATCCACAGATAGGGCACCCCGCAGAGCCTGGCCACCGCGCCGGACGGGATCCGCCGCCACACCCGGCCCGGGTCGTGCCCGAGGGCGGCGAGGTCCTCGCACACCCAGGTGTCGTGGCCCGTCTCCTCGGCGATGTGCCGTTCCCAGTACGGGACGAGGGCGGCGGCCACCGGGTCGGCGTGGCGGCGGGCCAGCTCCGCGCTGCGGGTGCGCGCGACGGTCATGAGCGGCACCGAGGCGCGGACGATGTGGTGGGTCGTGACGAGGAACTCCGGGTAGATGCGGTCGGGTTCGGGCACGTCCCAGACGCGGTCGAGGGTGGCGTGCAGGCCGGGCAGGAGCAGCCCGAGCGCGGCGTCGACCCGCGTGCCCGCGCCGCTCACGGGCCACCCGCCGGGGCGCCGAGCGCGGCGAGGCCGCGGTAGGCGGCGACCGTGTGCCGGGCGAGGAATCCGTCCGCGCCGCCTTCCTCGACGAGCCGGGTGATCTCCCGTTCGAGGACGCGGGTGCCGGGGCGTCGCAGGAAGGCGTCGGCGGCGGCCGCGGCTCCCGGCGCGTCCAGGGCGGACACGCACGTGTCGCAGTAACCGGCGCACCCGGCCCCGGAGTCGGCGGCCGGGGCGAGCGCGTCGGCGAGGTACTGCGGCCCGAACGCCCGGATGCCGCGGAGCAGCGGGCGGCCGACGACGCGGCGGCGGACGGTGGGCCAGTCGTCCTCGGCGACGTGCCCGATGCGCAGATGGCCGGGGAGGTGCCCGGCCCTGCCGTCGACGACGTCCTGATTGCAGCAGGCGACCACGGTCCCGTCGAAGGCGACGACGGGCCAGGCCGCCATCGCGCACGGCGACGCGGGCCGCCGGGGGCTCGGCGCGGCTCCCCGCGGCGCGTCGTCGTGGCGCACCGCGGAGAGCCACTGGGCGGCGCGGCCCGCCGCACGCACCTCTGCCACCAGGACGGGCACCCGGTCGCCGAAGGTGCGGCGGATGTCGCCGGTGACGTCGGCCAAGTACGGGTCGTCCGGGCCGAGTCCGGTCACCTGCACGCTCACGTCCTTGCCCGCGTCGAGCAGCCCGCGCAGCGCGCAAAAGACGCGGGCGCGGGGCACCTGTGCCTCGTGGAAGACGTCGAGGCTCGCCGCGACGTGGTCGACGGCGGCGAGCGCATCGGCGACGGCGGCCGGGACGGGGCCGCCACGGGCGAAGAACATGCCGGTCAGGAGCTGGCTGCGGGTGCCCGCCGCCCGTGCCAGGTCCGCGATGTCCTTGACCAGGCGGGGCCTGAGCAGCGGTTCGCCGCCGGTCAGGAGCAGATGGTCCGGGCGGTCGCCGGGGCGGAAGGTCGCGACGAAGGCGGTCAAGGGGGCCGCGTCCAGCTGTTCGGCGGCCATCGTGGACGCGGTGGAGCAGTGCGCGCAGGAGAGCGGACAGCGCCGGGTGAGCGTCATCAGGAGCGCGGCCGCGGGCCGGGACCGCGCGGCGAGCAGCTCGACCAGGTGCATGGGACCGCCTCCTCCCGGCGCCGGGGCCGTCCGCTCGGTGCCCCGGCCGGACCCGACGTCCTGCCCCGAGCTTCACCGAGGCGGCTTGTCCACCGGTATGTACGTGCTTGCGGAACCCTTGCTCCGCGCCGTTCCCGAGCACCCCATCGGCGTCGATACGGGGACCAATTCGGGCAGGAGCACGTCACGTTGACGGGACCTGATCCGTGCGCCGGAGGGAACCACCGGGCCCCGTGAGGCACTCTTCTCCGTGTGTCGTACGCATCATCGCTTCCCCCACAGCGCCCGCCGTTCCCGACCACCGGCCACATGGTCGTGTGCGGCGGCGACAACGCCCTCGCCCACCGGCTCGCCGCCGAACTCCGCGGTGTCTACGGCGAGCAGGTGACGCTCGTCGTGCCGCCCGCGGGACACGGCGAGCGGACCCGGACATCGGGGCGGGCCAGGACCACCGCGCTGATCGGGCGCATCACCGCCGCCGTCTCCCGCACCACCGGCAACGGCACCGGGCAGGGCGAGGGCGAGAACGTCGTGCCGCGGACCCTGGAGGCGGCCGACCTCACCGACGACGTCCTGGTCGATGCGGGCGTCCCGCAGGCCACCGCGCTCGCCCTGATGCATGACGACGACGAGACCAACATCCGCACCGCGCTCGCCGCCCGACGGCTCAACCCCCGGCTGCGCCTGGTGATCCGGCTCTACAACCGCAAGCTCGGCCAGCACCTGGAGGAACTGCTCGACCAGGCCGCCGCCGTCGCCGGGCTCGCCGCGGCCGACTCCGACGTCACCGTCCTGTCCGACGCCGACACCGCGGCCCCCGCCCTCGCCGCCACGGCCGTCGCGGGCACCAGCAAGGTCGTGCACGCCGACGGGCTGCTGCTGCGCGCCGTGGAGCGGACACCACCGGCCCCCGGCGCCGTGCCGCAGCGGGGGCTCGCCACGCTGGCGCTGCTCTCCTCGACCGCCAACGACCCTGCGGGGTACGAGGGTTCGGACCGGGCGGGCGGCGAAGCGGGGCCCCAGCTGCTGCCGGACGACGCCGCCGTGGCCGCGGCGCCCGGGCACGGCGCGCTCGTCCTCGAGGCGGTGTCGTACTCCGGTGCCGCGCCGCCGCCCGGGTTCCTCGCGGGGCGCGGGGTGCCGCTGCGCCAGCTCTTCTCACGGCGCCTTCGCTGGTCGGTCGCCGGGTTCGCGGCCGCGGTCCTGGGGATGGCGATCGCCTCGATCGTCACCACCGAGGACACCAGCCCGCTGCACGCGACCTATCTGACGCTCCTCGACCTCTTCTCGATCAACGACCCGGCGACGGAAGGCCCGCCGAGCCGGCAGATCCTCCAGCTGCTCGCCGGTCTGGTCGGGCTGCTGCTCCTGCCGATCCTGTTCGCCGCCGTCCTGGAAGCCCTCGGCACCTTCCGCACCGCGTCCTCGCTGCGCCGCCCGCCGCGCGGCCTCTCCGGCCATGTCGTCCTGCTCGGCCTCGGCAAGGTCGGCACCCGTGTCCTGGCCCGGCTGCGCGAACTGGGCATTCCGGTGGTGTGCGTGGAGGCCGATCCCGAGGCGCGCGGCGTCTCGCTCGCGCGCCGTCTCCGGGTACCGACCGTGATCGGCGACGTCACGGAGGAGGGCGTGCTCGAAGCGGCCAAGGTCCATCGCGCGCACGCCCTGCTCGCGCTCACCAGCGCGGACACCATCAACCTCGAAGCGGCCCTGTACGCCCGCTCCGTGAAGTCCGATCTGCGGGTGGCGCTTCGCCTGTACGACGACGAGTTCGCCACCGCCGTCTACCGCACCCTGCGGGCCGCGCACCCCGGCGCCCTGACCCTTCCCCAAGCTCTCAACTGCGTTCGAGCAGGGGAGACCCCACTCGCAGCGTGTCCGCGCTCGCGGCGCCCGCGTTCGCCGGGGCGATGATGGGCCGGCAGATCCTGGGGGCGCTGCCCGTCGAGCGTTCGGTGCTGCTCTTCGCGGTGCTCGACGTCGCGGACCAGCCGCGCCTGACCGGCCGGACCGTGGCCGGGGTGTTCCGGCCCGGGGCGTGGCGGGTGGTCGCCCTGGAGCGCTCGTCGGGCCTCGAATGGGAACTCGACCCGGAGTACGAGCTGCGTCCGCAGGACCGTGTCGTACTGGCCGCCACCCGTCAGGGCCTGGCCGAACTCCTCGCCCGCAGGCCGCTGCCCGCCCCGTCGTCCTAGGGCCTGATCCGCCGGACAGGCCCTGAGCTACTCCGCGGGCGCGGGCAGCACCTGCCGCAGGTACGGGTCGGGGTGGAAGTCCCTGCGCCACTCCCGCGGGTAGCCGACGGACGCCTCGATGTGGCGCACGCCGTCGTGCCAGGTGGTGCGCGGGATGTGCAGATGGCCGTAGACGACCGCCTCCGCGTCGTACTTCACGTGCCAGTCCGCGGTCTGCTCCGTGCCGCACCACAGGGCGAACTCGGGGTAGCGCAGGATCCGGGTGGGTTCGCGCAGCAGCGGCCAGTGGTTGATGAGGATGGTGCGCAGGCCCGGGGTGCGCTCGGCGAGCAGCTTCTCGGTGAGCGCCACCCTGGCCCGGGACCAGTCGTCGCGGGTCTCGTACGGATCGGGGTGCAGGAAGTACTCGTCGGTGCAGACGACGCCCGCCTCGTGGGCCGCCTTCAGGGCGTCTTCCTTGGTGTGCGTGCCCTCGGGCCTGAAGGTGTAGTCGTAGAGCAGGAACAGCGGCGCCACCGTGACGGGACCGCCCTCGCCGCGCCACACGGGGTAGGGGTCCTCGGGGGTGGCGGCCCCCAACGACCGGCAGAGCGCGACGAGATGCTGGTAGCGCGCCTCGCCGCGCAGCTGGACCGGGTCGTCCTTGGGCGTCCACAGTTCGTGGTTGCCGGGCGCCCACACCACCTTGGCGAAGCGCTCGGTGAGCGTGCGCAGCGCCCACTCGATGTCGGCCATGCGCTCGGCGACGTCACCGGCGACTATGAGCCAGTCCTCGTCGGTCTCCGGCCGCAGGGACTCGACGTACGCCTTGTTGTCCGGGTACGCCACGTGCAGGTCACTGATCGCGAACAGCTTCGGGGTCTTGTCGGATGCCATCACTCCGTGAGGCTAACCGAGTTGATCCCGGGCACGCCCGCCGGTTCTTCAGTGGTGATCGCCCTCACCTCGCTAGTGGTGATCGCCCTCACCTCGCTGGATCGCCAGATACTCCTCGGGTGTCGCCTTGGGCACCTGCGCCTTGGGGCCGTACATGGCGCGGGCGAGGCGGGCGCGCAGCCGGTCGGAGCGGTTGACCTTGCGGGCGACTCCGTTGGCGTCGACCAGGGGGCCGATCTCGTAGGGCCGGGGCTGCTCGTGGGCGGTCAGCCGGAACAGCTCGGCCTGCGGGAGCGGCTCGTGGATCTCGATGTACTCGCCGTGCGGCAGCCGTTTGATGGTGCCGGTCTCGCGGCCGTGCAGCACCTTGTCCCGGTCCCGGTGCTGGAGTCCCAGGCAGATGCGGTGCGTCACGAGGAAGGCGATCACGGGGACGACGAAGAAGCCGATCCGTACGAACCAGGTGATGACGTTGATGGAGAGGTGGAAGTGCGTGGCCCACAGGTCGTTGCCGCCGCCGACCATCAGGACGGCGAACAGCGCGAGCCAGGCGACGCCGAGCGAGGTGCGCACCGGGGCGTTGCGCGGCCGGTCCGCGATGTGGTGTTCGCGTTTGTCGCCCTTGACCCATGCCTCGATGAACGGATAGACGCCGATCAGGACCAGGATCAGCGGGAAGAGCAGGAAGGGGATGAAGACGCCCAGTTCGAGGGTGTGCCCCCAGGCGTTGATCTCCCAGCTGGGCATCACCCGGATCAGGCCCTCGGAGAAGCCGAGGTACCAGTCGGGTTGGGCGCCGGTGGAGACCAGGTCGGGCCGGTAGGGGCCGATCGCCCAGACGGGGTTGATGGAGGCGACCGCGCCCATGATCGCGAGCACGCCGAAGACGAGGAAGAAGAAGCCGCCCGCCTTGGCGATGTAGATGGGCAGGAACGGCGCCCCGACCACGTTCTTCTCGGTTCTGCCGGGCCCGGAGAACTGGGTGTGCTTGTGGTAGAAGACCAGGATCAGATGCGCGACGACGAGCCCCAGCATGATGCCCGGCAGCAGCAGGATGTGGATCGGATAGAACCGCGCGATGATGTCGTCCCCCGGGAACTCCCCGCCGAACAGGAAGAAGGCGATGTACGTCCCGACGACGGGGATGGAGAGGATCGCGCCGTGCATGAAGCGGATGCCGGTGCCGGAGAGCATGTCGTCGGGCAGTGAGTAGCCGGTCAGGCCGGTGAGGATGCCGAGGAACAACAGCGTCCAGCCGAACAGCCAGTTGACCTCGCGCGGCTTGCGGAAGGCCCCGGTGAAGAACACCCGCATCATGTGCGCGAGCATCGCGGCGACGAAGACGAGCGCGGCCCAGTGGTGGATCTGCCGGATGAGCAGTCCGCCGCGCACCTCCATGCTGATGTCCACGGTGGACTCGTACGCCCTGGACACGAGCAGGCCCTTGAGCGGCACATAGGGGCCGTCGTACGTCACTTCGGCCATGCTCGGCTCGAAGAAGAGGGTCAGATAGGTGCCCGTGAGGATCAGGATCAGGAAGCTGTAGAGGCAGATCTCCCCGAACATGAAGGACCAGTGGTCGGGGAAGATCTTGCGCATCTGGCTCTTGGCGAGGGTGTTGATGCCGAGCCGCCCGTCCGCCCAGTCGGCGACCCGCTCCCCCCTCCCGGGCTTCCCCGGCCGTACAGGTCGTCCACTTGTCCCGGTTCGCTCGATGCGTCCGCTCATGCGACTCCCTTTCAGGCGGCTACCAGCGTAGGTCGCATGTATGACGGATCCAACAGGCCCGTTCGTGACAACTGGCGGCCGGAAAAGCCGTGTTCGCCCCAGAGGGCACGCGGGCGGCTCCCGATGCCCCGTCCTGACACTTGTGACACGGCGTTATCACTTGATCCACATTCGTCTGGCACCTTCGTGATCAAGAGGGCCGCTCGACCTGCGGCCCTGCCACGGAGGGGAATGTGAACAAGTCACCCATGAGCACAACACCCAGGAGACAGGCGCGACTTCGTACGGCCCGGATACCCGGCGCGACCGGCGGCGCGGCGCTGCTCGGCGTGGCGGCGCTGCTCGCCGTGACCGCGCCCGTCGCCCATGCCGCGGACCCCGAACCGGTGCCGGAGCTGATACCCGGCCAGCACACCGCGACGCCCGCCCTGGTCGACGGGATCGAGGAGCCCGCGCAGGACTCGGGCAGCGCGGCGGCCGCGGCCAAGAAGCACCTCGAACAGAAGAAGGGCCGGTATCGCATAGCCGACCCCCGGCGGGATCTGACCGCGGGGAAGACGGTGCGCGGGCGGACCGGTGAGGCGGTGCGCTTCCAGCAGAAGCACAAGGGCATACCGGTGCTCGGCGGCCAGTATCTGGTCCGCCTGGAGGAGAAGCGGGGCGACCGGGTCGTCACCGGCACCTCCGGCAAGTACTTCACCGGTCTCACGGTCGGCGCCGACGCCAAGGTGCCGGAGAAGACGGCCGTCGAGCGGGCCACCGCGGCCGCCCTCGCGGACCTCTCCGCGGGTGGGGCGGGCAGCTGGACCAAGCTGGGCGGGCCCGCCGCGAAGGACCACGGCGGCAACGCCAAGACCGCGCGGGGCAAGGGGACTTCCGCGAAGAAGCACGCCCTCACCGGCACCTCGCACGGCCTCGTCGTACTCCCCGAGGGCAAGGGCGTCCTGACGTACCACGTCACCGTCACCGGCGAGGACCCGGCGACGGGGGCGCCGGTCAAGCAGGAGATCTACGTCGACGCGGACGCCGGGTTCCCGGTGCTCAGCTACTCCGGCATCCAGGCCTTCGACGACGGTTCCGACGGCCACCCCGGCGCCACCGGCTCGGGCGTGAAGCTGGACGGCAGCAAGGTCGGCCTCGACGTCACCAAGGACGCGAGGACCGGGGCGTACGGGCTGATCGACCAGCGGCGCCAGTGGGGCGGCAGCAAGAATCCGATCACCACGTACGACGCCCGTGACGTGGACGCCAACGACGCGTCGGGGAAGTGGCCCGCGGGCCTGAAGGACGTCACGTCGCCGACCCCCGAGTTCGGCAAGGACGCCACCGATGCGGGCGCGGTCGACGCGCACTGGGCGGCCGGGCAAGTCTACGACTACTACAAGGCCAAGCACGGCAGGGACAGCCTGGACGACAAGGGCATGGCCATCAACTCCCTGGTGGGCGTGACGGATCAGGGCCTGCCGTTCGTCAACGCCTTCTGGGACGGCCAGAAGATGGTCTACGGAAGCGGCGACGAGGAGAACAAGGTCTTCTCCGCCGACCTGGACGTGGTCGGCCACGAGATGACGCACGGCGTCGTCGAGCACACCGCGGGCCTCGTCTACACCGGCCAGTCCGGCGCCCTGAACGAGGCCGTCGCCGACTACTTCGGCAACGCCATCGACGTCACCGCGACCGGCAACGAGGACTCCCCCGAGGCCTCCCTGATCGGCGAGAACCTGTGCCGTACGCAGGGGCCGAAGGACTGCGCGATGCGCGACCTGAACGACGGCCGCACCACCGCCAAGGACTTCCTCGGCGTCACCTACGCCACCGACAGCGGCGGCGTGCACCTCAACTCCACCATCTTCTCCGGGGCGTTGTGGGACATCCGTGAGGACCTTGGCGGGGAGCGCGCCGACCGGATCGTCTACAAGGCGCTCACCGAATACCTCACCCCGCTCGACGGCTTCACCGAGGCCCGCAACGCCGTGGTCGCCGCCGCCAAGGACCTCGGCGTCAAGGGCGCGGACCTGCGCTCGGTCAACCGTGCCTTCGACGCGCACGGCATCGTGAAGGGCTGGGAGAAGGCCATCGGCGCCGACTCCGACAAGCTCCTCGGCGACCTCAACACCAAGCGGACCGGCGCGGGCGCGGGCGGCGGCTGGTGGGCCACCTCGAAGTCCGACGAGGAGGGCGGCGAGCCGTACTCGGTCTACGCGGGACGTACGAACGGCAAGGGCGCCCCGAAGCTGATCAGCCCCAACGACGGGCGTTTCCACGTCTATCCGGACACCGACGGCAAGACGGTGGCCTGGGCGGCGTACGGCGCGGACAGCGTCGAGGTCCTCTCGCGGCCGCTCAAGGGCGGCCCGGTCAAGAAGCTCTGGTCGGCAGGCACGACCGTCGGCAACGTCAAGGTCTCGGGGAACACCGTGGCCTGGCAGGAGTCCAGCCCGTTCGGACAGCAGCGCGTCGCGTACATCAAGCCCGGTGAGCGCGAGCCGCACTTCGTGGACGGCGGCCGCTACGAGGTGGCGACGGCGCTTCCCACGCTGAGCGGCGACAAGCTCGGCTACGCCAAGGCCTACACCGACAAGGACGGCATCGACCAGATCTCGACCGAGATCACGGACGTGCGCACCGGCCGGCAGACGCTGGTCCCGGCCAAGGAGAGCCGCCTCGGCATCTCCACACCCACGATCAACGGAAAGTACCTGTACTGGCTCGTCGACGACATCGCCGACGACAACCGGCAGGGCCTGCGCCGCGCGAAGCTCGACGGCACGGGGCTGACCGACGTCATCCCCGAGGACGGCGCGGACTCCTACTTCTGGGGCGTGGACGCCTCCGACAGCGCGCTGACGCTGACCCAGTGGAAGCCCGAGCGCGGCTGGAGCAACAGCAACCTCACCAAGCTCGTCCAGACCGACCTGGACGGCAAGGGCCTGCAGCGGGTCTCCTGCAACCGCGGTGAGCAGAGCTACGGCGCGGCCGACACCGGCAAGCGCGTCGTGTGGATCGACGGCACGACCGGCCACACCGACCTGGTGACCCGGGCCCGCCCGGCGGGCACCTGCTGAACCGTCGTGTGAGCGTCAGGGCCTGGGCAGCGCGCACACGCTGTCCAGGCCCAGCACGTGGTTGAGCCTGCCGAAGGCGAGCCACGAGCCGATGCTCATGCTCAGCTCCACGATCTCGGCCTGGCCGTAGTGCGCGGTCATCCGCCGCCAGAACTCCTCGTCGAGCCCGTGGTGGTCCAGGGCGTACCGCTCGGCGTACTCCGCGGCGAGCCGCGTGCGGTCGTCGAAGGCGTCGGTGGTGCGCCACGCGGTGACCGCGTCGTCGAACCCCGACTCGACCGTGCGGCCGTCGCGTTCGGTGCGCCAGTCGAGGCAGAAGGCGCAGCCGTTGAGCTGGGCGATCCGCAGCCGTGCCGCCTCGAACTCGCGCAGGCCGAGCGTCGAGTGCTCGTACACCGCGAGCGAGAAGTGCGACGCCGCTTCCCCGATGCCGGGGACCATCTCGCCCCACACGTAGCCGATCGGTTCCTTGCCCTCGGGAATGTCGATGATCATGGCTGCTTCCTTCCGAGTCGGCCTGCCGCGGGGCGCAGCGGGACGTCGAGCGCGTCGTAGAGGCCGGGTTCGGCGGCCACGAGCCAGTCGATGGCGTTCACGAGCCGTCCCGCCGCGGTGGCGTTGCCGCCCGCCGAGCGGTTCTCGCCCTCGTCGGCGGCCTCGACGGTGACCTCGATGCGCGGGCGGCCCTCGACGACCACCCGGTGCGCGCCGTCGCCGCCGTCGGGCGGAACGGGCCAGTCCGGGGCGCAGGACGGGTGGATACGGGTGATGTGCTCGATGACGATGCGGGGTGCGCCGTCGACGATGCCCCGCACCTCGAACCGCACCCCGCCCTGGGTGCCCGCGGCGAACTCCCCCATGGTCCTGGTCCGCACGGTGGCGTCGAGGGGACGGCGCTCCAAGGTCTCGCGGATCTCCTCGACCTCGGCGCCGAGCGCCCTGGCCAGGAGCCGGATCTGCCCGCCCCACACCATGGTCGGGACGCCCGGGGCGAGCATCGGCGGTTCGTACGCCATGGGGTGGCCCATGCCGATCAGCTGGCGGACCGCGTCCTCCTGGTCGTACGTCGAGTAGTCGAAGATCTCCTGGCAGCGGAGCGCTTCGACGGTCGAACCGAGCCCGCTGACCAGCAGCGGCAGCACGTCGTTGGCCCAGCCGGGGTCCACGCCCGAGACGAACAGCGAGCCGCCGCCCGCCGCGACGGCGGCGAGCACCGGATCCCTGAACTCGGCCGGTGCGCCCCGGCGTTCATAGAGCGCGTACAGCGCGGGCGTGACCACCACGGCACCCGCCCCGACCGCCCTGACGACGTCGGCGAGCGCCTCGTCGGGGCGCAGATCGCCGGAGGCCGCGTACACCACGGCCCCGGGCCGCGCACCGAGCACCGCCTCGACGTCGTCGGTCGCCGCCACCCCCAAGTGCCGCCCCAGACCGCCGAGTTCACCGGCGTCACGGCCGACCTTGCCGGGGCCGTGCACCAGGGCAGCGGCGAGCGTCAGCGCCGGATGGGCCTCGACGGCGCGGATGGCCGCACGGCCCACGTTGCCCGTCCCCCACACCACCGTGGAAATCATGCGCGGAGGGTAGCGGGGGGATCTTTCGGTTGACAGAGCCAGGAGGCGGGCAGATCGACGGCTCCCGCACGGCGGTGCGAGAGGCCCAACACATCGGCGGATACGTACCGTTCGACCGCTCTCCGAAGTCCTGCCCCGCCGGTAGGCTGAAGCCATGCTCCTGGGGCGCTCCGCGGAATGCGCACGTCTTCTTGCCCTCATCGACAAGGCACGCGGGGGCGAGAGCGGCGCGCTGGTCATCCGCGGTGAGGCCGGCATCGGCAAAACCAGCCTCGTCTCGTACGTCGCCGACACCGCCGACGACCTGCTGCGGCTCGGCACGCGGGGCGTCGAGGTCGAGTCGGACCTGCCGTATGTGGGCCTCGCCGATCTGCTCCGCCCCGTACTGCACTTCCTCGACCGCATCCCGCAGCGCCAGGTCGCCGCGCTCACCGGCGCGCTGGCGCTCGGGCCCGCCGAGGCGCAGGACCGGTTCGCGGTGGCGGCGGGCACCCTCAGCCTGCTGGGCGTGCTCGCCGAGGAGGGCCCCGTCCTCGTCACCGTCGACGACGCGCACTGGCTCGACCCGTACTCCCTGGACGCGCTCGCCTTCGCCACCCGCAGGCTCGGCCGCGAGGGCGTCGTCGTCCTGTTCACCCTGCGCGACGCCCCGGAGGAAGCGGCGTCGCGGCTCGCCTCCATCGAGACCCTGACGCTCGGCGGCCTCGACCCCGAGTCGGCGCGGCGCCTGGTCACCGAGGAGGGCACCGCCGAGCTGACCGAGCAGGAGCAGGCCCGGCTGCTCGCCGAGGCGCGGGGCAATCCCCTCGCCCTGATCGAACTGCCCGCCCTGCTCGCGGGCCGCGGCGACGAGGACGACTCCGGCGCGCCGCTGCCCATCGGCGAGATGCTGGCCCACACCTTCGGCAGCGCGGTCGCCCGGCTGCCCTCCGACGCCCAGGACGCGATGCTGCTGCTCGCGGTCCTCGGCACCCGGCCGCTCGCGGGCACCGAGGCGGCGCTGCGGGCGCACGGGCTCAGCTACGAATCGCTGGAGGCGGCCGAGGCGGCGGGCCTGGTCGTCGAGGAACAGGACGGGTACGCCTTCCGGCACCCGCTGGTCCGCTCCGCCGTCTACCACGGGGCGACCCCGGTGCGCAGGCGGCGGGCCCACCACGCCGTCGCCCGCTCCCTGCAGGGCGCCACCGCCCCCGCACTGGAGCAGTACGCCTGGCATCTGGCCGCATCGGGCGCCGAGCCGGACGAACACGTCGCGTCCCTCCTGGAGAACGCCGCGTCCGGCGCCCCCGAGACCCTCACGTACCCCCTGGCGTCCCGTCTGTACGAGCGGGCCGCGCGCTTCACACCGGCGGGGCAGCGCAAGGCGGAGCGCCTCCTCGACGCCGCACGGGCCGCACAGGCCGCGGGTTCCCTCAATGAAGCCGCGGCGATCCTGGACAGCGCCCTGGAGCACGCCGAGCAGCTCGGCACCCAGCTCGACATCCGCCAGCTCCGCTGCTACCTCGACGTGCAGCGCGGCCAGCCGACGCGCTCGCGCGAACTCCTGAGGTCGGCGGTCGACGAGGCGGAGAAGGTCGACCCTTCGCTCGCCGCGGTCATGCTCGGCGGCATCGCGCTCACCGAGCTGGCCGTCGGCGACCTCACCGCGGCCCGCGTCTCCTCGGCCGCGGCGATGGAACTGGCCGAGTCCGCCCACGAGACGCTGCTGCCCGTGCGGCTCCTGCGCACCCTGGTGCTGCTGCTCGGCGGCGACGCGGACGCGGGCAGGGAACTGCTGCGCGAGCTTGCGGAGCCACTCGCCTCCCCCGACCCCGCGTTCCCCTATCCGCTGTCCGGGGTGGGCGGTCTGTGCCATCTCGCGGCCGAGGAACTCGACGAGGCGCACGGCCTGCTGGACCGCGCCGCGTACACCGCGCGCAGCTCCAGTGCGGTCGGGCTGCTCTCCCATCTGCTGTGCACGCTCGCCGTGGTGGAGTTCTGGCGGGGCCGCTGGACGCCCTCGCTCGCGCACGCCGACGAGGCGGTGCGGCTCGCCGAGGCCACCGGGCGGCTGATCGAGGTGCCGCGCGGACTCGCCGCGCTCGCCAGGACGGAGGCGGCGCTCAACCGCGAGGAGGACTGCAGGCGGCATGCCGCGCAGGCCGAGGAGTGGGCGCTCTCCACCGAGCTGCCGATGGACGCGGCCCGGGCGCGCGGGGCGCTCGGCCTGCTCGAACTGGGCCTCGGCCGCTTCGAGGAGGCGGTGCACTGCCTGGAGGACGTGCGGGCCTTCTCCCGGCAGCACGGGCGCGGCGACGGCCTGTATCTGACCTGGGCGGCGGACCTCGCCGACGCGTACGTCCATCTGCACATGACCGCCGAGGCCCGCGAGGTCCTGGACGTCCTGGAGTACGAGGGGGGCCGCGGCCACCGGCCGGTCACCGCGGGCGCGGCGGCGCGCTGCCGCGGGCTGCTGGAACCCGGCGACCCGGAGCGGGCCTCGGAGCACATGCGGCGTTCGCTCGCGCTGCTCGCCGAGCGCCCGGTGCCCTTCGAGCGGGCGCGTACCGAGTTCGCCTGGGGCGAGCAGCTGCGCAGGCAGGGCAGGCGCAGCGAGGCCAGGCGCCTGCTCGAACGTGCCCTTGCCACCTTCGAGCGGCTCGGCTCGTCCGGGTGGGCGGCGCGGGTGGCCGCCGAACTGCACGCCGCGGGCGGCACCGAAGTGCGCCCGGAGCGGGCCCCGTTGGAGCGTCTCACCCCGCAGGAACTCCAGGTCGCGCTCGTGGTCGGGCGCGGTCTCACCAACCACGAGGTCGCCGAGCGGCTCTTCCTCAGCGTCAAGACGGTCGAGTTCCACCTGAGCAACATCTACCGCAAGCTCGACGGAGTGCACCGCAGGGCACAACTCGTACGACTCCTCGCCCAGGCCTCCGAGGCCCCGGCCTAACCCCCCGGCCCCGGTGCGTCCGGCACGTCCCCGAGCAGCCCTGCCGCGCCGAACGCCTCGGCAGCACCCGGCAATTCGAGCACCCCGGTGTCCCGGAAGAGTCGGACGGTGTGGCGTGCGGTGGAGCGCAGGGCGTCCTGGCGTCCCGGGGTCCGGTAGCCGTCGGCGAGGATGTCGCGCACGGCGTCGGGCCCGAGCCCGGCCACCGTCAACGCCGCGCCCACGGGCCGCAGGTCGGGCGCGAGGCTGGAGACGATCAGCTCGGGCAGACAGCGCGCGGCACGTCTCTTCAGCGGCGTCGGCAGGTCGTGCCACAGGAGCTCGAAGAAGCGCGCGAAGTAGACGTGGTGGTGGCCCTCGTCCCTTGCGTGGTCGCGGACGATCTCCCGCACCACGGGAAGGACCGCCCGGTCCCTGGGCACTTCGTCGAGCGCGACGGGCGCGAGCGTCTCGAAGACGACGACCTGGAGCAGCTGGGTGAGGACCGGTTCCCCCGAGAGGAGTTCGGCGCCGATGCCGTCGAGCTGGCGCAGGAACGGGTCGAAGGCGTAGGGCAGCGGCGGGATGCCGGTGGCGGCGGCGATCTGCTCGACGACGTCGAGGCTGAAGAGGGCGTGGTAGCCCTCGTCGCAGTAGATGCGGTACGCGTCGAGGCGGACCGGCGCGGGCAGCGCGAGTCCGGCGCGGCCGTCCGCGATGCGCTCGGTGGCGCGGTTGACCACGCGCGTCTCGAAGTGCGCGGTGAAGGTCAGGTAGTGGTAGAGGTGGCGGGCCAGCAGCTCCTGACGGCGGCGTTCGGGCAGTTCGCGGACCAGCGGGTGGTCCCAGTACGGCACCAGGTGGTGCGGGAAGAACCGGGTCGCGGGGTCGAGGGGGCCCGCGACGGTCCGGTGCGGGCCGCCACGCACCCCCGCCCGCTCGTACCAGTCGTGGCGGTCACGGCTTTCCGGGAGGGCGTCGTCCGTCATCTCTTTCTCTGCTCATGTGAGGTCCAACGGCTGGGCGTGGATTACCACTTGACCCTCCGCCGCGTCCAGGCGCGCGGTGCACTCGGCGCGGCTCCCGGCCGAGCACAGGACGTAGGCGTACGGCTGGAGGCGGCCGAGCGGCGGCGGTCGCAGCACGTCGCCGGGGGCGGCTAGGGCGGCGGCCCGCAGCAGGCCGGCGGCCCCGTCGGGCGCGGGCACCGTGACCCGGTCCACGCGGCAGTGCCCGGCCGGGTGGCTGAAGCGGATGCCCGCGACGCGCCGGTGGGCGGGTGTGAGGTCGGGCGGGGTGCGCAGGGCGACGTCCAGGGCGACGAGGCCGGGGTCGATCCCGGTGGCGATGCCGCCCAGGCGGGGGATGAGGTCCCCGCCGAGCCCGCAGTTCACCCCGATGACCACGAACCCCCGTGCGGTCAGGCGTACTTCGGTGTGCGTGACCGCGTCGGTGATGCGGAGCGCACGGTGGGTCTCGGCGAGCACCCAGCGCAGGGCGGGGTCGTCGATGAGCGGGTCGCGGGCGTCGACCAGGTGTCCCGTCTCCGCGCGGTACGGGGTGCGGCCCGCCTCCTTGCGGGCGACGAACATCGGCGCGTAGGTGCCGTCGTGGACGACGCCGTCGACGCCGATCTCGGGCCCGTCCAGGTACTCCTCGACGAGGATGCCCGCGCGGTACGCCGAGACGCCGGGGCAGTGGGCCGACCGCGCGTCGGCGCACAGGCCCGCGAGGTCGGCCGCCGAGCGGACCAGCACGGCGCCCCGGACCGCGCCCGGGCGGCGCGGCTCGGCCACCGCCGGGTAGCCGAGCCACTCGGCTGCGGCCGCCGCCTCCGCGGGATCGGCGACCAGGGCGAACCGCGGCTGCGGGAGGCCCGCGTCGCGCAGCAGCGCGCGGGTGCGGTGCCTGTCGCGGCAGTTGCGCACCGCGGTCACGGACGGCCCGGGCAGGTCGAGGACCTCCGCGAGCTGCGCGGCGGCCTGGATCAGCGCCTCCTCGTGGCAGAGCACGCCCCGCACCTTACGGCTTGCGGCGACCGAACGGGCCGTGGCGACCAGGGCGTTGATGTCGCCGGGGTCGACCTGTGTGGCGCCCGCCAGATGGGGCGACTGCCAGGTGGGGGCCGCCGCGTCGAGGAGCCACAGGTCGGCCCGGAGCGCGGCCGGGCGCAGGAGGTGCTCGTGGTACTCCCGGGCGCCGCCGCCGATCACGAGGACCGTTCCGTCGACGGGCTTCACCGGTTCCCCTCCGGCCCGTTCTCCCGGCGGGGCAGCGCCACGCATTCCGGTGCGGGCACGAAGCCCTGCTTGCGGTAGAAGTCGCCGCAGTGGCTGCCGGGGTGCACGACGAACGTCACCCCGGGATACGGCTCGGTGGCCCTGCGCACGAGTTCGCCGCCGATGCCGCGGCGCCGCAGGTCCGGGCGGACGGCCAGGTCGGCGACGAAGGCGTGGCACGACAGGTCGGTCAACACCCGGATGAGGCCGACCAGTTCACCGTCGGCGCGGGCGGTCATCAGATGCTGGGAGGCCGCCAGCATCCAGCGCATCCGGTCGGGCTCGTCGAGCGGCCCCGCAAGACCCGCGGCGCGGAAGAGGGCGGACACCTCGGAGGCTTCCGGGAGTTCCTCGGCGTACACGACGGGCGCGGGCGCGGCGGGTGCGGTCCGCCGCGCCCGCGTGCCGACGGCCGCCTCATGGGCGACGAGGCTCGCCTCCAGACCGTCCAGGATCCGGTAGGTGTCGGCCCTGAGCGTGGCGGGATCGTCGGCGGTGACATACGCGATGCCGCCGATGCCCGGCGCCGCGGCCGACGCGTCGTAGCGGGGCATGGGGGTGCCGTCGGGCACGGTGCGGCCCCTGACCACCTCGACCGTGGTGCCGGGCGAGACCAGGGAACTCCAGTCGTGGGTGCGCCAGTTGAGCCGGGGCAGCGTGGACCAGGGGGTGCCGTGCGCGTCGGTGGCGAGCAGCGCGAGGGACGCGGCGGCCCGGCCGTTGCCGGTGACCAGCATGCGGTCCGGGTACTTCTGGGGTTCGCCGAGCGCCTCGCGTGCCTGGAGGGTGATCAGGTCGACGCCGAAGACCTCGTCGACCTGCCGGGCGACCGTCGCACCGCCGATCCGGGCCGCCGTCCCCAGGAGGCTCACGCGGTGCTCCGCCCCCAGCTGCAGCTCGGTGTGCGTGGCGCAGGTGTCCAGGCCGAGGGAGTCGACGGCGCGGCGCGCATGCTCCTCGACGACGCGCTGGAGCCGCTCGGGCAGCACGCACGGCGTCTGGCCGCTCAGTTCGGTGCAGGGCGCGACGGCGGGCAGCCTGCCGGTGACGCACAGCGGGTGGTAACTGCCGCCCGCGACCATGCCTTCGACGCTCAGGCGGTCGCCGTATCCCCGGGTGTGCTTGCCCGCCACGTCGTCGTACCACGACGCGGTGGTGGACTCGACGCACTCCTCGGCGAGGAACGACGGCGGGTGCGGGCCCGGCGTGCGGTCGCCGGACCCGTCCCTGCGGGCCGCGCGGTCGGCCACGAGGGCCCGGTGCCACACCTCGGCGATGTCGGTGTCCTCGCCGATCACGACGTCACCGGCCGCCCCCTCCCCCTCGGCGCGCCTGAGCAGGAACGGCACGGCGAGCCGGTCCCTGGCCCGTTGCAGGTCGCCGAGGCTCGTGACATGGCAAAAGCGCGGCACGGGCAGTCCGGCGAGCCGCCAGCGCAGCCGCATAAGACCCTTGTCGCACGCCCGGGCCGCGTTGACGCCCGGGCCGGGCAGACCGAGCCGCAGACAGGCCCCGGCGACGGGCCGCACCGCGTGCTCGGAGAACGTCAGCAGACCGTCGGCGCCGATCCGTCCGGCGTGCTCGGTGAGTGCGGCGACCGGGTCGGCGGCCGGGCTCCGGTCGGTGACGTCGGCGCAGTGCCTGCCCAGCTCGCCGAAGGTGAAGTCGTCGACCGGGGCGAGGAGGACGGCGTGCACGGACGCGACGGCGGTGAGCCTCGGCAGGGCGTGGTCCAGGGGCGGGCCGCTCCGGCCCGCGACGAACAGCAGTCGTTTCACAAGTCTTCTCCGTGACGTACGGAAGGTCGGGACGGCGTGGGCCGGGTCAGCGGGGCAGCACGGTGCCGAGGCCCAGGTCGCGGGCGACGCGGAACACCCGGTGGGCGAGGGCGATGTCCTCGACGGCGAGACCGAAGGGGTTGACCACGATCAGTTCGTCGTCGCCGGTGCGCCCGGGACACGCCCCGGTGAGCATCTCGCCGAGCGTCGCGGCGTCCGCGAGCGGGACGCGGCCCTCGCGCAGCAGCCTGCCGAGCAGGCGGTACGGGTCGTCGCGGATCAGGTCCCAGTCGTCGACGTAGAGCCGGTCGGCGCCGGTGAGCACGGACTCGGTCAGGTCGTCGAGCGAGACGTTCACCGCGAGTGCGCCGGTGGCCAGCCAGGAGCGCTCCACATAGGCATGCCGGGTGCTGGTGCAGGCGATCACCACGTCGGCGCCGTGCGCGGCCGTCCGCGCGTCGACGGCCGCGGTGACCTTCACCTCGTCCGCGCCGAGTTCGGATCCGATGTCCCGCTCGAACTGCGCGACACGGCCCGGCACCGCGTCGTACACCCGGATCTCCTCCAGGCCCGGCAGGCCGCGGGCCAGCATCAGCGCATGCTCGCGGGCGACGGCGCCCGCGCCGTAGAGGGCCGCGGTGCGGGCGCCGGGGCGGACCAGGCGGCGGGCGGCGAGCACGGAGACGGCGGCGGTGCGCACGGCGCTGATGTGGGCGCCTTCCATGACGCACAGCGGGTGTGCGGTCCTCGGGTCGAAGAGCACGGTGAGGCCGCCGGCCCGCGGCAGTCCCCGCGCCACGTTCGCCGGGTTGGCGCTGATGATCTTCGTGCCCGCGGCGGTGAGTGCGCCCTGCACCAGGCCGGGCCTTGCGACGCCGCGGGCCTCGCCGCCGTCCGGCGGCGTCCAGCCGAGGTGTGCCTCGGGCGGCAGCACGGTCCGCCCGTCGGCATGTGCGACGAGCGTCTCGTGCATGCAGGCCAGCGGGTCGATCTCGGCGCAGGCCGCGCGCACGTCGGCGCCGGACAGATAGGTCAGGGTGTCGGTGTCGGGCAGGTTCGTGGTGCGGTCGTCGTGAGCGGACATGCTCGTCGGGTCCCCCGTTGTGGTGCGCCGCGCGGGGCGGCGCCATGGTGTGCCATGCCTGTGGATCACGGCGCGGGACGCCGCGGACGGGTCGGCGGCCCGGTCCTTGGGAACGGCGGCGGATCAGACACGGACAGGGGTGGACGCGCGCGGGTCACCGGCCTCGGCAGGGGCGCTGGCGGGTGCCTTGGCCCGGGCCTTGGCGGGTGCCTTGGCGGGCCTCCCCCACAGAAGTCCGCCAGGGACGCCGTGGCACGCGTCGGGACGGTCGACCCGTGCCACGGCGGCCGGCCCGCGGCCCCCCACGGGCGTCTGGGCGGTCCAGTCGTCGACCGGGCCGCCGGAGTCGAACTGCCGCGATGCCGGGCTGATGTCATGCGCGCGGCCGTTCCCGGAGACGTCGCGCGCCCGAGCGGGGGTGCCTTCGGGCACCCCCGTCCCCCGCCCCGGCGACGGTCGTTCCCCCGTTACCGGGCGACCCACCCGTGCGTACACCCCCGTAGTACGTCCGGTCACCGGTTTTCTTCCCCCCGAATCGGTGTTCTCAGGTCCGCCGCGGCTCCGCGACCGTGGCTCCACTCTGGCCCTGCTCGGAGGCGGTGGCGACCGTGAAAACCCTGGGGTCTCACTCCGGGGTCCCGGATGCCCGCCGGGGATGGAAGGGCCGCGTGTGACCAGGGGGACGCGGCGCCCCGCACGGGGACCCGCAGAGCCTGTGGTTCCGCCCTTCAACCACTGTGACCGGCTGATCAACCCAGGGTTTTCCTCGGGCGGTTCGGGCTGCCGGGGGACGGTTCGGGCTGCCGGGGAGGGACCGGGAACGGTCAGCGCGCGGTCCGGCCGCCGTCGCCGCGGCGATTCACGACTGCCCCACGGCCACCGCCCATTCGGCGCGCGCGGCCCGCACCTCGTCCACGGCCTGCCGGTGGCCGCCCGCGCGGGCGCACTCCGCGGCACGGTCCAGGAGGGCGTCGGCCGCCGCGGGCTCCACCGCCGTGCGGACCCGGGCCAGTGCGGTGAGCGCGAAGGCCAGCACGGTGCCGCCGAAGGGCTCGGCGAGTTCCACGGCGGCGCGGGCGAGCCGGTCGGCCTCGTCGATGTCGCCGAGCAGGAGCATGAGTTCGGCGAGGTTGGCGCGCTCGAAGGCGGTCGCGGTGGGCCGCCCCGCCTGCTCGGCGAGGGCGAGCGCGCGCCGTCCGTGCGCCACGGCCTGCCGGTAGCGCCCCGCGCGGCGGGCGTTCTCGCGCAGCACGGACAGGACGGTGGCAAGGAGCGCGGAGTCCCCGGCCCGCTCGGCGGCGACGAGGGCCTGCTCGGCGGCCGCGACGGCCTCGTCGAACCGCCCCAAGAGCCCGTTGCAGGTGGCTTGTTGGGCCAGAGACCTGGCCAACAGGCCCGCTCCGGCGGAACTCCCCACGCCCCGGTCGCCGTCACCGCCCCCGGCACCCACCGACTCCAGCACCGCCTGCGCCTGCCGCGCCGCCCCCAGCCCCGCCGCGTAGTCGCCCTCGTGGAACAGCGTCATCGCGCGCGCCATCCGGCACGCGGCGAGGACCTCGGCGGGTGCGTGCGGGGCGGGCGGATGGGCGTCGAGGACCGCGTGGGCCTCGCGGGTCGTGCGGCGCCGGGCGAGGACCTCGGCGAGGCGGGCGGCCGTCAGGGCGCAGGCGTCGGTGGGGCCGTGCAGTTCGTACGCGTCCAGTGCCTCGCGCAGGACGCGGATCGCCTCGTCGTAGCGGCCCGAGCGCTCCAGGGTGCGGGCCCAGTCCAGGCGTACCCGCGCCGCGTCCGCCTCGGCGGGACCCGGTGCCGTCGGGCGGGCGTCGAGTGCCGCGTGGTGCAGGCGCACGGTCTCCGGCGCGGGGCGCGTGCCGTGTTCCGCCGCCAGCGCCGCCGCGCACTCCTCGTACTGCCGCACCGCTGCGGCGTGCCGCCCCTGGCGCACATGCGCCTCGATGAGGACGCGGTGGGCGCGCTCGTCGGCGGGGGCGTGTTCGATGAGCCGCCGCGCCGTGGCGGCCGCCTCCTCGGGGCAACCCTCGGCGAGCCGTGCCGTGGCGAGCGCGATGCCCACCCGGTCGCGCAGGTCGGCGAGCCGGGCGCGGCGCGGCTCGGCCCAGGCCGCGTACCGGTCCTCGGGCAGCAGCTCACCCGTGAACGCGTTCCAGGCGCACGCCAGTTGCCGTACGCCGCCCTCGCCCAGGGCACGCTCCGCCAGCTCCTCCGCACGGTCCGCGTCGATCACGACGGCGTCCGGCACCAGGCGCAGCAGGGCGCCGTCGGCGACCAGGTAGGAGGAGGTGGCCCTGGGGGCGAGTTCGGGTTCGAGGGCGTGCCGGGCGGCGTGCAGGGCGACCCGCAGGTTGCGCTGGGCGGGGGCCAGTTCGGCGTGCGGCCAGCACACCGCCATGACGCGTTCGCGGTGCAGCTGGTGGCCCGGTGTGACGGCGAGCAGCTTCACGAGCGTGCGGGCGCCGGGCCGCGTCCACCGTTCGGCGGGCGGCACGCCCTGGACACGCTCGGCCCGGAATCCGCCGAGCAGTCGGAGTTGAAGAACGCCCATGAGCGCAGCACTCTAACTCCCGCCGCCGTGGCGGCTGTTACTGGCGCGTTACTGGCCGGATTCCGCCCCTCGTACGCCCATGTCGCGGGCGTGTCCCCGCACTGATCGCGTCGATGTCGCACCGGGCGTCGAATCACCGGCGTACACGCGTTGATCTGCGGGGACGACCTCCCGAGGATGAGTCCGGTCACCCGCACCGGTACCCCCGACCCCCTCACCCCGGAGGAATCGTGAAGCGTTCCCACGCCATCGCCGCGAGCGTCGCCCTGCTGCTCTCGGCCAGCGCCGTGGCGGCCAATGCCGCGGACAGCCCCGGCGGCGCCGCGCAGCCCGCCAAGCACCGTTCCGCCGCCGCGTCCTGGTGCGTCGAGCAGGGCGGCAAGGCGCAGGTCCAGGTGCCGTACTACACGAAGACCGGTACGCAGATCGTCCAGCTCGGCGGCGAGCGGGAGATGTGCACCTTCACCGCGAAGGACGGCTCGAAGATCATGATCGGCGCGGACACGCTGGCCGCGGACAAGCCGACCCTGGCCGCGCTGGCCTACATCCACAAGCCGGCCGACCCGGGCGGCCACCCCGGCAACCCGTCCATCGGCTACTGCAAGGCGCTCAACGGCACGGCGATGTACGGCCCGAAGGCGACGGACGGCGGCGGCTGGGCGCCCAAGGGCGAGACGGACCCGTCGAAGGCCATCGCCGCCTGCATGTTCGGCGACGGTTCGGTGATCGACGCGTGGGGGCTCAAGTACCACACGGGCGGCGTGATCCGGGGCGCCGACCTGACGAAGAAGTTCCGGGCGGACATTCCCTGATCCGGCCCCGGGAGCGGCCGTCGGCCCGCATCCCGAACGCGGTGTCAACCGAAGGTTGACGGTCCCCAACTGTCAACCTACGGTTGTCACATGAGCGATTCCGAGCACACGACACCTCAGCCCCCGATCCGTCTCGACGACCTCATCGACGCCATCAAGAAGGTCCACACCGACGCCCTGGAGCAGCTCTCCGACGCGGTCATCGCCGCCGACCACCTCGGCGACGTGGCCGACCACCTCATCGGCCACTTCGTGGACCAGGCCCGCCGCTCCGGCGCCTCCTGGACCGACATCGGCCGGAGCATGGGCGTCACCCGGCAGGCGGCGCAGAAGCGCTTCGTGCCCAAGAACCCGGGCGAGGCCGCCGATCTCGACCCCAGCCAGGGCTTCGGCCGCTTCACCCCGCGCGCCAGGAACGTCGTGATGGCCGCGCACAACGAGGCCAAGGCCGCCCAGCACGCCGAGATCCGCACCGAGCACCTGCTCCTCGGCCTGGCCGGCGACCCGGAAGGCCTTGCCGCCAAGGCGATCGTCGCGCAGGGCGTCGCCCTGGTGGACGTCCGGGACGCGGCCCTCAGCACACTGCCCGCCACGGCCGCCGAGGTGCCCGAGCTGATTCCGTACGACGCGGGCGCGCGCAAGGTCCTGGAGCTGACGTTCCGCGAGGCGCTGCGCCTCGGCCACAACTACATCGGGACCGAGCACCTCCTGCTGGCCCTCATCGAGTTCGAGGACGGCTCGGGCCCGCTGACCGGTCTCGGCGTCGGCAAGGAAGGCGTCACCACCTGGGTCACCGAGGCGCTCAGCGCCCTGACATCGGGCGGCGGCACGGGACCGGCCTCCGCCTAGGGGCCGATCCGCCGGACAGGCCCTAGCCGCGCCTGCCGAGCTCCTTGGCCCGCGTGTGGGACCAGCCCGCGAGCAGGACGCCGACGGCGGTCAGCGCGACGTACGCGACGAGCAGCACCGCGAAGCCGCCGGGCAGCCAGCCGAGGAGCCCTGTGTGGTCATGGTCGATGAGGAGCCGGATCGCACCTTGCGCGAAGGTCACCATCAGTACGGCACCGAGAATCTGCAGGATATCGTATTTCACGTTACGAACGTAACACCCGCTCAGGCCTGAAGAGGCAGGAGCAGCACAGCAATCTCCCTTTTCGTCACACATTCCGGGTTCTACAATGGAATACGTGCGTGACGAAAAGAGAGCGGAGACAAGCGCGACGGGATGCCGTGAGTGCCGCGCGGCCCTGCCTTCGGGGCAGCGCGGCCGCCCCGCCGTCTACTGCTCGCGCAGCTGCCAGGCCCGGGCGTACCGGCGCCGCAGGAATCCGCCCGTCCCCGCACCCGTCGAGGCCCGGGCGGACCCCACGGACCCGGGTCCGCCGGACGCGCGTGCCCGCAAGCGCCGCCTGGTCGCCGAGGCGGTGTGGCGCATCGCCGCCGAGCGGGGCCTGCACGCGGCGAGCATGCGGGAGATCGCCGCCGAGGCGGGGGTCTCCCTGCGCGTCGTGCAGTACCACTTCACGAACAAGCACCACCTCCTGGTCTTCGCCCTGCGTCTGCTGCATGAGGACAACGACCGCGAGGCCCGCTCCCGCCTGCCGTCCGACCTCACGGACCCGCGCGCCCTGCTGCGCGCCGTGATCGACGAGTTTCTCCCTCTTGACGAGCGACGGGCCGCCGCGCTGCGGGTGTTCGCGGCCTACTACGCGCGCAGCCTCACCGACCCGGAGCTCGCCGCGGTCTTCCTCCACGACGAACAGCCGCTGGAACGGCTCGTCGCCGGGCTGATCACGGCGGGCGCAGGCCCTGACGCGGCCGCCGCGGGGCTCGATCCGCGGCACGAGGCCGATCTCCTGGTGTCGGGCGCCACCGGACTCGGCATGGACGTCGTGCACGGGCGCCGCACCCTGGCCGACGTGCGCGACGTGCTCGACTACCACGTCGGACGGATCCTCGGGCAGGGCACAGGGTCCAATTTCGCCATCAACTACCGCGTTGTCTAGACCCATTGACAGCCCTGACGGGCCTCCCTAATGTCGCCATCACGCTCGAACAACGTATACGCACATCGATCTTGCGTGGGGGGTTCGTGAACAGCACACCTAGTTCCGGCGACATTGGAATGGCTGCCCCTCAAAATCGCGACGGACTCCCCATCGTGAGTCTCGATCAGGCCCACTCGCCACAGAAGGTGCTCGCGCACGGCGAATTGCTGCGCCGCTTCGTGGCCGGTGAGGAGATCAAGCCCGTCCATATGCGCATCGGCATCATGGGTGCCTGCAATATGCGCTGCAATTTCTGCAACTTCCACTCCCCCAACGAAGAGCAGTTCTACGACCTGTTCTCGTTCAAGGACTCGATCGCCACCGACAAGGCGATCACGCTGCTGCGCGAGTTCGCCGAGAACGAGGGGCGCGCCGTGACCTTCTGCGGCAGCGGCGAGTGCACCATCCACCCCGGCTACACCGACATCTGCCGTGCCGGGCACGCGGCCGGGCTGCGGATCGGCCTGATCACCAACGGCTCGCGGCTCGGCCGCGCCAAGGTCGCCGCCTGTGTCGCCGAGACCCACACCTGGGTCCGCATCGGCCTGAACGCGGGCACCGAGGCCACCTTCGACGACATCACGCGCGACCGCGAGCAGACGTTCTCGAAGTTCATCGGCTCGGTCGGCAGGCTCAGGGAGACCGCCGTCGACCCGGACTTCCGCATCGGCTTCAACTACGTGATCACCCTGCAGAATTACCGGGAGATCATGGCCGCGGCCCGCATCGCCCGTGATTCCGGGGCGCATTACGTACGCTTCGAACCGGAGTTCTACAGCGCACTCGGTCACGAGACCATCGAATCCGTGATGCCGGAGATCTCCGCATCCCTCACCCGCGCCGCCGAACTCTCCACGGACGCCTTCGAGGTGTCGGTGCCCAAGCTGGACCGCGGCCCGATGGACCAGGTCGAAGAGGTCGAGGGCGACTTCGAGCGCTGCCACTACAGCCGGTTCGTGACCGCGGTCGGCGCCGACGGCAATCTCTATCCCTGCCCGCAGGTGCATCTCAACAGCCGCTATCTGATCGGCAATGTCGTCGAACAGGGATACTCCGACGTTCTCGACGGCGGCCCGCGCGCCGAGTGGGAGGCCTCCAACCCGCGCAGGACCGACCTGTGCAAGTCGTGTTTCTACCGCCCCCAGAACGAACTCCTCGAACTCCTCAAACGCGGCCAGATCAAACTCGACGAGGCCCTGGACGCCTACGCCCTCGAAGTGCCGAGCACCCTGCACGGCGACTTCGTCTGAGCCGCGGATGCAGCTACGTCACCTCCGTCGGCTCCTCGCCGCCGAACCGGCCCTGCGGTTCACCGCCGGGCCCTCGGCCGCCCCGTCGGCGCACCTCGCCCGGTCCCTGCACGTCCGTTCCGTCGTCCAGCGGCTGGCACGCGTCGAGCACGCACCGCTGACCGTCACGGACACCACCACCTCGTCCCACGAAGGCCTGCGCCGCGAGCACCTCGTCCTGGACTCCCCGCTGCGGGGCGCCTTCCACGGCACGCTGCTCGCCCCCGCCGACACCGTGCGCGGACCCGCCGTCCTCGTCCTCGGCGGCAAGAACGCGCGCCTGGACCAGCTCACCGGCGACGTGCCCCCCGACCACCCGGACCGCAACGTCGCCGAACAGCTGGCGCGGGCGGGTTTCGTCACCCTCTCCCTCGACCACGGCATCGGCGGCGGCCTCGACGAGGAACGCAGGGCAGGCAGGGACGAAGGCACGCTGCTCGCCCACGCGTTCGCGCTCACCGGCAGGTCGCTGCTCGGCGCGCTCGTCGGCGACGCCCTGGGCGCACTGGACGTCCTCGCCGCCCATCCGCTCGTCGACCCGGACCGCATCGGCCTGTTCGGCCACAGCCTCGGCGCCGCGGTCGCCCTGCACACCGCGCTCCTCGCCCCGCACCGGCCGCTGCCGCTCTGCGCGGCGAGCCACCTCGGAAGCTACCAGGCCCTGTACGAACGGCTGTTGACCGGCCACGAGGGCGCGGTGCTGCCCGGCATCCTGGAGTACGCCGACCTGGCCGACCTCTACGCCGCGCACGCCCCCGCCCCGCTCCACCTCCAGTACGGCACGGCCGACTCCTACCTGGAACCCGCCGACGCCCGCGCGGCGGCACGGCACATCGAGGCGGCCTATGCGTCCGCCGCGGCGGACGTCGAGGTCCACGAACTCCCCATGGGCCACGGCACCCACGTCGGCCACGCGGCGGACTTCTTCGCCCGCACCCTGGCCGGACCGCGGGCGGCGCACGGCGAAGTCCCGGCCCAGCGCATCCACTTCGAGGTCGCGGAGCGGCGTGCCGTGCTCGACCGCGTGGACACCGCGCTCGCCTCCGGCGTCCTCACCCAGGGCCCGCAGGTGGCCCGCTTCGAGGAGCTGGCGCGCACCTGGACCGGCACGGACACCGCGGCCGTCGCGTCCGGTTCGGCGGCCCTGGAGATCGCGCTGCGCATCATCGGCGTGGCGGGCCGCACCGTGCTCGTGCCGGTCAACACGTTCTTCGCGACGGCGGCGGCCGCGGTGCGCGCCGGGGCGGCCGTGGGGTTCGTCGACATCGAGCTGGACGGCCTCGGCATGGACCCGGCCGCCCTGCGCGCCGCCCTTGACCGGCATCCGGACACGGCGGCCGTCCTGCCGGTGCACATCGGCGGCATCGTGGCGCCCTCCGTCGACGAGGTCATCGCGCTCTGCGGGGAACGCGGCATCCCCGTGGTCGAGGACGCCGCGCACGCCTTCGGCGCCACGCTCGACGGGCGCCCGGCGGGCAGTCTCGGCCGGTTCGGTGCCTTCTCCTTCTTCCCGACGAAGGTCGCGATCAGCGCCGAGGGCGGCCTGCTCGCCGCCGGAGACGCCGACGACCTGGAGCAGGTGCGGCGCTGGCGCGACCACGGCAAGAGCGCCCAGGGCTCCACGCTGCACGACCGCCCCGGCAGCAACTGGCGCCTGAGCGAACTGCACGCCGCCGTCGGCACGGTGGACCTGGAACGCTTCGCTGCGACCTTGACGGCCCGCCGTGAACTCGCCGCCCGGTACGACGCGTTGCTCGCCGACGTGCCCGGCATCCGCCCGCACCCCGTGCCCGCGGCGACCGTCAGCAACTTCTACAAGTACCTCGCCCACCCCGACCCCGAACGCCCCCTCGACCGCGCCCTCCTGAAGAAGCGGCTGCGGGAGCGGCACGGCGTGGCGCTGGCCGGTGAGGTCTACGACCATCTGCTGTGCGACCACCCCTACTTCGAGGCCGAAGGCCACCGGGACACGGCGCAGGGGGCGTTCGAGCGGGGCCGCTGGTTCGCCCGCCACCACGTCGCCCTGCCGCTGTATCCGTCGCTCACGGAGGCCGAGCAGATACGGGTGGTCGCCGCGCTCCGCAGCGAGCTGTCGTGACGGCGGAGCAGCTCCCCGCGTTCCGCAGGGGCGAGTGGCGGACGTCGCTCGACTCCGTGGCACTGCCCGGCGCGACCGGCACCCGGCTCGCCCTGGTGCCGGAGATCGTCGCCCATGCGGACCGGCGGTGGTGGGACGGCGCAAGACCCGGCCTCCCCGACCTCACCGACCGCCGCGAACTGCTGCTGACCGCCCTTGAGTTGTTCGACCGCGGCACCCTCGCCACGGGCGGCGCCGGCGAGCAGAGCGGCGAGGACTTCCGCGCGGCACTGTGGGAGAGCGCGGGTCTGCCGGGCCCGCTGGTCGACCGCTGGTGCGAGATGCTGCGTGCGGGCCTCCTGAAGCGGCGCGAAGCCCCGGCGCCCGACGGGCAGTTGGCCCTGGTCGCGCTGCCGGGCAACACGTTCACCTGTCTGACGTCCGTGTGCGACCAGGCCGAGCGCTCGGCCGGCGTATGGCTGCGCCCGAGCCGACGTGAGCCGCTGTCCGCCGCGCGGCTCGTCGCCGCCCTGCTCGCGGCGGGCTGGCCCCCGGCCCGCGTCGGCCTGTACCCGGCGGAACAGCGCACCCTGCACGGCCTGTTGAAGCTCACCGACCGGCATGTCGTCTACGGCGGCGCGGGGCTCGCCGCGACGGTCCGCGCATCGCCCTCCCTCACCCTGCACGGCCCGGGCAGGGGCTGCGCCCTCGTCCCCTCCGGGATGCCGGTGCCCGATGCCGTGGACTGGCTGCTTCCGCTGGTCGCGGCGGACTCGGGGCGGTTCTGCAGCAACGTACGCACCATCGTCTGCACGCGCCCCGACGCGGCGGAAGCCCTGGCGGTCGCGCTGGCCGCCGCCCTCGACGGGCTCGCCCCGGACGGCCCCTTCCCCCTGGCCGCCTTCCGGGAGCCGGGAGCCGCGCGGAGCGCCGCACGTTCCGTACGCGACCGGCTGCGCCCCGGAGACCGCCTCCTCACGCGCCGCGCCGCGACCGACACCCTCGCCCTGCCACAACTAGCCCTGCTCGACGGCCACTTCACCCACTCCGCCACCCACCCGCTGATCGGCCACGAGGTGCCCTTCCCCTTCGCCGCGGTCCTCAGCGCCGGGCCCGACGCCGTGGCGGCCATCACCGCAGAGTCCCTGTTCGTGCACCGACCCGCGAAGTGAGGTCCCGTATGACGACCGCGTTCGGCACCCTGCACGACACACTGCGCGAGCGGGTGCCCGAACTCGCCGTGGGCCTCGACGCGTGGACGCGCCGCATGATGCGCTGGCACTTCGACCCCGCGACAGGCAGCCCCTTCTGGGTGCGGCGCCGGGCCGGGCTCGGCTTCGACCCGGTCAAGGACGTCGACTCCTTCGCCGCGCTCGACCTCTTCGGGCTCTTCGACAAGGCGGAGCTGCGCGCCGCGAGCGCCCGCGACCTGCGCCCGCGCGGCTACCACGACCGCCCCTTCCGGGTCTTCGAGACCGGCGGCACCACCGGAACGCCCTGCCGCGTCGTCAACGTCACCCGGCTCGCGTACGACGTGGAGATCTACCGCACCGTCCTGGAGGCGCGCGGCGTCGCGGGCGGCGACGTGCTCGCGATGACGCCGGGCGGGCCGCACGCGTACGGGCACTTCGTGGAGGGCCTCGCCGACAGCTGGCGCGGCGCCGTGCACGCCATCGACTTCGATCCGCGCTGGGTGAAGGCGGCGCTGCGCGCGGGCGGCGAGGCGGACGCGTACACCGCCCACCTGATCGACCAGACCCTCGCCCTGCTCGCCGCCGAACGCCCCTCGCTGCTCTTCACGACCTCGCGGCTGCTCCTGGAACTCGCCATGCGGCTGCCGCGGCCGCTGCACACGTACGGCATCCGCGCCGTGTGCACGGGCGGCACCTCGTGCAGCGCGGCGGAGGCGGAGTTCCTGCGCGCGGAGCATCTGCCGGGCGTGCAGTGGATCGACACGTACGGCAACACCCTGGTCGGCCACGCCCTGCAGGCCGACGCAGTGCCCGGCGCGCCCGACGTGCCGGGCGGCACCGGGCACTCGTACCACCTGCCGCCGCCCTTCGCGGTCCTGAAGGTGGTCGACCCCGCGGACCCGTGGCGCGAGGTGGGCGTCGGGGAGCGGGGGCGCGTGCGGGCCACGACCCTGCTCGAAGATCTCTTCCTGCCCAATCTCCTGGAGCGGGACAGCGCGATCAGGACGGGCCCGCATCCGTGGTTCCCCTGGGACGGGGTGGCCGCGGTAGGGCCCTTCCAGGACGGGGCGGGCGCGCAGGAGGCGGTGGAAGGCGTCTACTGACGCGCCGGGTGCCCGGCTTTCGGTTCCCAGCTCTCGAAGGATGCATCGTGGACTTGTCGTCGAACGGCGTACCCATACCCTTCACACCCGAGCTGTTCGGGCCGCTGCGCCCCAGCGCGGACCTCCTCGCGCCGCGGGACCCGGCCGCGCTGCGCGAGCGGCTGCACGCCGACGGCTATCTGTATCTGCCGGGGTTCCTCGACCGCGCGGAGGTGCTGCGGCTGCGCGGCCGGTACTTCTCGCTGTTCCCGCCGGGCTTCCTCGCGGCGGGCAGCGATCCCGAGGAGGGCGTGTTCTCCGGCCGGATGCCGCGGGGCGTCCCGGCGTACGGCGTCGCGGGCCATCCCGCGTACGCCTTCGTGCGCTCGGCGCCCTTCGACCGCTTCGTCGGCAACCGGTCCCTCGCCGAGCTCGCCGCCCAACTCCTGGACGCCGACGCGGAGATGCTGCCGCGCCGCATCCTGCGCCACTTCCACCGCGGCACGCGTCGCGCGTCTCGCGCCCATGTCGACTTCGACTACATGGACGAGGGCTCGCCCCACGTCGTCACGTTGTGGATCCCCGTCGGCGACTGCCCGCCGCGCACCGGCGCGCTGGTCTACCTGGAGGGCTCCCACCGGCTGGCGCCCGAGGAGTACGAGCCGCTGCGCGACATCACGGACCGCCCGGGCGACCGGCGCCAGATCTGCCACGACCTGGAGCTGACCGCCCGCGCGCTGGGCCGCCGCTGGCTGTGCGCCGACTTCGCGGCGGGCGACGTGATGGTGCATCTGCCGCGGATCGTCCACGCCTCCCTGGACACGACGACGGACGCGATGCGGCTGTCCGTCGACACCCGTTTCGTACGGACCGGGGACACGCCGGACCCGCGCTGGCTGAAGCCCTGGTCGGCGGACGACGGAGCCTGAACTCCACTTCCCGTACGCCCCGTTCAGTCCGCCCAGGGCCGCACGCGACGCCCGCCCGCCGCGGCCGACCGCCCGGCGGCCACGATCACGTCGTCGACCAGCAGGGCCTCGCCCACCGGGCACACCGGGGCGCCGCCCGCCGCGACGGCGCCCACGAAGTCGGCGAGCAGCGGCTGGTGCGGATTGGCCGCGGGCGGCAGCACGAGCGGCGCCCCGCCGAGGCCGGTGAGGCGGCCCGAGTCGAGCGGGTCGAGGGTCACGGTGCGGCCGCCGCCGGTGAGTTCGACGCGGTCCACCGGCGGCTCGTCGGACCACTCGACGAGGCAGTGCGCCCGCGGCCCCGACCGCCAGCGCAGGGCGAGTTCGGCCCGCCGCTCGGCCCCTCGGGGAAAGCGGTCGCCGAGCGTGGCCGCCACCTCGTACGGCCGTCCGAAGAGGTGGAGCAGCAGGTCGATCCGGTGGCTTCCGGCATCCGCCAGGACCCCGCCGCCCGACACGGCGGGGTCGGTGCGCCAGCGCATCGGATCGTCGGGCCCCGGCGCGAAGGCGCACCGGAACCGGACCTCCACGCGCTCGGGCGCCCAGCCGGCCAGTTCCGCGCGCAGCCGTCGTACGGCGGGGGCGAGCCTGCGGTAGTAGGCGACACCGGCACACCGCCCTGCCGCGTCGAGGACCCCGCCCGTGCCGAGTCCCCCGGCGAGCGGCTTCTCCACGAGCACGGGCAGTCCGGCGTCCAACACGGCCCGGGCGAGCGGGACATGGCGTACGACGGGAGTGGCGACGTACACCGCGTCCACGCCGTGCAGCAGGATCTCCGGGGCGTCGCCCGAGGCGGCGACGGCGTACCGCTCGGCGACGCGCGCGGCCCGGCGCGGATCGCGGCCCCACAGCGCCACCGGCTCCTCGCCCAGTGCGCGCAGCGCGGGCAGGACGCGGCGGGTCACGATGTCGCCGTAACCGGCGATGCCCCATCTCACGCGGGCGGTGTCCCGCTCACGGGACGATCGCCACCTTCAGCGTCTCGGGCGGCGGCCCGTCGTACGGCGCCCGCTCGGCGTCCGGGTAGAGCGCGCGGCTCGCGGAGAGCTGCTCGATGGCCTTCGGCAGGTCGTCGAGGGGGTAGGTGTGCGTGAGCAGATCGGGCAGGCGCAGGCTCTCGGCGCGGCGGTGGGCGAGCCGTTCGGCGACGGCGAGCGCCTCGGCGCGCGCGGCGTCCAGGGGCTCGGCGGAGCTGTGCACGCGCAGCCCCTTGCGCTCCCACGTGACCAGGTCGACGGTGACGTGGGTGTCGACGTGGTGCGTGCCGAGGAGGACGACGAGGCCGTTCTGGCGTACGAGGCGGACGCAGGCGTTGAGCGTGGTGGGCGTGCCGACGGCGTCCACGGCGACGTCGAAGTCGGCCCCGACCGCGGCCAGTTGTTCACTGCTGCCGTCCACGCGGTGCACCGCGTCGGCGCCCGCCCGCGCCGACCGGGCAAGGCGCCAGTCGTCGAGGTCGACGGCGACGACCTCGGCGGCGCCGCGCAGCACCGCGATCCGCAGCGCCATCTGCCCGACGGGCCCCTGTCCCACGATCGCGACGCGGTCGCCGATCCGGATGCCGCGCGTGGCGTGCACGGCGAGCGGCAGGAGCTGCAGGATCGCGCCCTGTTCGAAGGGCACGGCGTCGGGAAGGGCGCCCACGGACACCTCGCGGGCGAGCGCGAATTCGGCGTATCCGGTGGTCAGGGGCGTGCGTACGAAGACGCGCTGTCCGGGTGCGACCCGCCGGACGCCGTCGCCCGTCGCCTCGACGACCCCGGCGATCTCATGGCCGAAACAGCCCTGTGCGGCGTGCTCGCGCAGTCCGTAGTAGTGGAAGTAGGCGAGGTCGCTGCGGTTGCAGACCGTGCAGGCCCGCACGCGTACCAGCACTTCGAGCGGCCCCGGCGACGGCCTCGGGGCGTCGGCGACCAGCCTGATGTCACGCCTGCCGACCAGTTCGTATCTGCGCATGAACCTCTCCCCTCAGCGGCGGTGGATCGGTGTGCGTCCCAAGGATTCCCCAACTCTCCTCGGATGATGTTGAATTCGCCCGTCTCGACCGGTTCGGGCTTCTTGACAGCCGTGTTTGATACGAGCCAATATCCACTATCTGATTGGCCTGGACCAATCAGCAGAGGCCACAGGAATCCCGCAACGTACCCGCATCCCCGGAGGTCGCGCCATGGCATCGAGCAGTGACCCCACTCTGGAGCGGCTCGCCAACTCCGTGCTGCAGCCCGGCTTCGAGGGCACCACGGCCCCCGACTGGCTGCGCCGCAGGATCTCCGAAGGCCTGGGCTCCGTGGTCCTGTTCGCGCGCAACATCGACACCCCCGAGCAGGTCGCACGGCTCACCGCGGCGCTGCGCGCCGAGAATCCCGACCTGATCGTCGCCATCGACGAGGAGGCGGGCGACGTGACCCGCCTGGAGGCCTGGACCGGATCCTCACGGCCCGGCAACCTCGCCCTCGGCGCCGTCGACGACATCGACCTCACCGAGCGGGTCGCCCACGACATCGGCCGCGACCTGCACGCCGCGGGCGTCTCCC
Organism: Streptomyces sp. NPDC059002; assembly: GCF_042740435.1. Classification (NCBI taxonomy): domain Bacteria; kingdom Bacillati; phylum Actinomycetota; class Actinomycetes; order Kitasatosporales; family Streptomycetaceae; genus Streptomyces; species Streptomyces sp. NPDC059002. The sequence goes on from NZ_JBHYJI010000001.1 coordinate 284,932, forward strand.
TGAACTTCGCGCCCAGCGCCGACGTCAACTCCAACCCGCTCAACCCCGTGATCGGCGTACGGTCCTTCGGCGCCCGCACCGACCTCGTCTCGCGCCACACCGCCGCCTGGATCCGCGGCCTCCAGGAAGCCGGCGTCGCCGCCTGCGCCAAGCACTTCCCCGGCCACGGCGACACCGTCGTCGACTCGCACTACGGACTGCCCCAAGTGACCGGCTCCGCCGAGGAGATCGCGCTCACCGCGCTGCCGCCCTTCATCGCCGCGATGGAGGCGGGCGTACGCGCGGTGATGACCGCCCACCTGGTCGCCCCCGCCTACGACCCCGACCTGCCCGCGACCCTCAGCCACCGCATCCTCGTGGAACTCCTGCGCGGAGAGCTGGACTTCGACGGCCTGCTGGTCACCGACGGCATCGAGATGGGCGCCGTCACCGACCGCTACGGCATCGACGGAGCGACGGTCAAGGCGGTCGCCGGCGGCGTCGACGCCGTGTGCGTCGGCGGCGAGAGCGCCGAGGAGTCCACCGTCGACGTGCTCTCCACCGCCCTGGTCAAGGCCGTCCTGAACGGCACGCTCCGCGAGGAGCGCCTGGCCGAGGCGAGCAGGCGCGTCACGGAGTTCGCCCGCTGGTCCGGCGCACGCTCACGGGCGGTGGCCCGCGCCGCGGACCGCTCCGACATCGGCCTGGTCGCGGCCCGCCGCGCCGTCCACGTCCGGCACCGCCCCGGCGAGGCCCCCGCCGCACTCCCCCTCACCGGGGCCCCGCACGTCGTGGAGCTCTCCCCCACGATGAACCTCGCCGTAGACGGCCACACCCCCTGGGGCATCGCCGACCCCCTGCGCGACCTGCGCCCCGGCACCACGTCCGTACGCCTCACCGAGCCCGAGATCGCCCACACCACCGACGTCCTGGCCGAAGCGGCCCTCACCCCCGCCACCGGCCGCGCCCTGGTCGTCGTGGTCCGCGACGCCGCCCGCCACCGCTGGATGACCGACACCCTCACCCGCCTCCTGCGCAGCCGCCCCGACGCCCTCGTCGTAGAAATGGGCGTCCCCGCAGGCGACACACTCGGCGCGGCCCACCTCATCACCCATGGGGCGACCCGGGTGTCGGGGATCGCGGCGGCGGAGGTGTTGGCGGGCGCGGGCGACCGGGTCTGATCCTCCCTGCCGCTCCCGGTGAGCCGATACCTCGAGTCCGGGAGCGGCCAGCGGTGACCGCGCCGCGTCACCGGGGGAGTTCACCCCCGGTGACCAGCGTCAGCCGATGGACCAGCAGCCGTGCAGTACCGGCTCCACCCTCAGGCGCTGCCCCTCCCTTTCAAAGACCTGGAGCGCCTCCAGACAGACGTAGGCCCAGTGCGCTTCCGCCTTGTCCAGACCCGCAAGCTCGATGGCGGCGATGATGTCCTCTTCGTCGGCCAGGCCGACGCCGAACTCATCCACAACGGCGCGGTATCCGGCAGTGACCACGGCGTCCGCGGTGAGGCCCGCCGCGGCAACCAGTTCCTGCGCGGCCGCCCGCTGACGGAGTTCCTCGGCGAGCTTGCCCAGCGCCAGGTCGTGGTTCTCGCACTTCCGACTCAGCTCCATCGCCCGGTCGAGCAGCAGGGGCCATCCTCCGGTGATCTCCAGCAGCCGGGTCAGCCGTTCCTCGGTGTCGAACCGGCCGCCGCCCAGGGCCCAGGACTTGAGACTGCTCAAGTCGTGCCTGCGCAGCACGACCGCCCGAGATCCCGCGGTGTCGGGATGGGACAACAGATCCCGCCAGACGCCGAGTTGGCCCGCGTCCACGATGATGGCGACCGCCCGGGTGACGCCCCGCCCCTCGGGGAGGTCGGAGTGGGCCAGGTGCAGCGACTCGACACAGGCCTCCTCACTCACCGCACGGTTCGCGAGGTCACTCACGATGACCCGCCGCTCACCGGGCTTGCCGCCCCTCAGCTCCTGACGGAACACACCCATGCGCCCGATGGGAGGCAGGTTCCAGCCGCTCACCCGGCCCGTGACGGACCGCAGCGTTTCCTCGACGTCCCCGACGCCCGTCGCCCGCGTGCCGAGGACGACACGGACCTGATTGGAACGGTCGCCCAGCAGGTCGTCGACCTGGGTCACGGTGAGCGGAGCGGGCCTGCCGTCGGACAGCTCGGGCCGGCCTTCGAGGACGACCGTCTCCTCCAGCCGGCACTCGCTCTCGGCGCTCAGCAGTTGCGTCTCGACCTCGTGCGCACTCCCGATCATGCGCAGCGCGTTGGGACCCCGCAGATGCCAGCCACGCCCGTCGTGATTGGGGGCCAGCACGCCCAGACCGACCATTTCCTGCAGATAGGCGCGGAAGCCCTCACTGTCGAGCCCCTCGAAGCCGACCGGCCACCAACTCGCGCACTCGTCGCGCAGCTCCATGTCGCTCAGACGCGTCTCGAGGCCGTTGTCGCGGGCGTGCCGCGCCAAGACGTTGGCTATGACGTTGTAGCGGTCGTCGAGGGTGAGCGTGTCCTTGAACGCGGCGGTGATGTCGGCCCGCAGCGCGGGATCCGACTCCACACCCTCCACGTCCGCGGCTTCGATGGCGAACGGAGGGCCGTCCGCCTCCGCACGATTGCGCTTGCGCTGCATCACCTCCACCATCCGGCTGCCGAACATCTGCAGCAGGAAGGGCTGGTACGAGCAGTAGCCGAGCACCCTGTTCACCAGGTCGACGTCGTCGAACTCGAACCCCAGGGCTCTCATGGGGTCCACCAGCAGGTCCGCGGCGAACTGCGGGGCGAGCGGACCGACGACCGTCGGAGTCTGTGCCAGGTGGCTGAACGGGCCGTTGCGCGCGAGCCGGGTGAACCGCTGCACCGAATGCAGCCCCGCGAAGACCACCTTCATGCGGCCTCGGGTCTCCTCGCACAGCCCTCGCAGCCGCCGTGTCTCCGTGCAGTGCGGGACGTCCGACTCGAAGAACCGGTCGCACTCGTCCATGAGAATCAGCAGTCGCCGCCGGGAATCGCCGTCCAGCCACTCCTTGATCCCTGAGCGCACGGACTCGTACGGCTTGGTGCGCTGGGCCCTGCGCCGGGGCTGGACCAGCACCCCTTGGTCCGTGAGCTCCTGGTTCAGCACGCTCCAGATCGTCTCCGGGCCGAGCGCCGTCCCCTTTCCGATGTTGTGGTGATCCAGATTCAGGTACAGCTTGTGGTGCCAGCCGGGCTGCTGCTCGGCGAACCGGTCGCCGGCGTCGTTGAGCAGTGCCGACTTGCCGAGGCCACGTCCGCCGAAGATGATCTGCGTGCCGTCCGGATCGAGGATGCTCTTGCGTTCGGCGTCACGGCCGTAGAACATCTCACGGCCGATCCGGCCCCGCTTCTCCTTGATGTAGGGGTTGACCCCGGAGAACGGCAGCAAAGTCTCGGTCGCCGCACTCACCTGACGGTTGCCGCGAGCCGCCAGGTATGCCAGGGCCGCGTCGTCCACCACCATGAGGGGCGCACCGCCTATCGAAGCAGTGGCCAACTCTCGGCGCGCCTCGCTGTCCAGGGTGCCGAAGTAGACGACGAGCAAGCTGTCGCCGCTGGGCTCCTGTGCCACACGGCTCAGCAGCAGCCTCGCGGGAGGACGTCCCCACAGCATGAGGATCCGGAGCTTCTCCCCCTGTTCGAGGATCCTGGTGCCGAAGGCGGGTGCCCAGGCACGCCCGTTGATGCTGATCTCGGTGGCTTCGACGAAGCGGTACTCGTTGCTGCGCGGCAGCTCGTACAGGGGTCGCGCCTTCTTGCCCTCGTAGCCGAGGAGGGAGAGGGCCGGGAGCAGCATCTCCTTCACGTTCACGTTCTGCCGTTCCTTGGGCCCGGTGGCGGCGAGCTCCCGCCACCGCTCCAAGGCATCGACGACACGGGCGGACTCGTCCTCGGAGAGGTCGCCGTAGGCGAGAGTAGGCAGCGACGGGTACTCCCCACGTGCCCGAACACAGTCGATCAGCTGGGAAGTGATCCCTTCCGGCAGGTTGTTCGGCACCTTCGGGAAGAAGTCCGCCAGGTGCGATTCGCCCGACACGATCTCCGGAACGTCCTCGCCCAGCTCCAGGAAGTAGACGAGGTCCGCCGCCGTGGCCAGCCCGTCCGTGTCGAGGTGGCGCAGCACCTGGGCCCTGTCGTCGGCCGTGACGTCCGGGAGGGCGTCCAGGCGGGCACGCAGCCGATTCGCGGCCTCCCGCCGGTAGGTGGGGAGCAGGTCCGCCACCTGGTCGAGTGTGTACCGGACCGACCTCACTTCACGCGATGCTCCGCTCGGGCCCGTGGGGTGGGCATCCGCCAGCAGCTCCTGGATGTGAACGTCCTGGTCATCGGTGAGTGCTCCGTCCGCCTGCGCGCGCCGGAGTTCAGCGACGAGTTCGGCATGGCGCCCGCTCAACACGGAACGGCGCTTGTCCGCCGCCTCCGTGAGACGGGTGTGCAGGATCGCGTCGAAAGCGACGCCCTCACCGGCGGGCAGCGCACCGCGCTCCGCCAGTTCGAGAATCTCGTGCGCCGGCTGGAACGCGTCCTGCTCCTCCTGCAACCGCAGCGCTTCGTCCCACGTCCGGTCCACGGCCGCGAGGAGTTCCGGCACGGAGGGGCGGGCGTCCGGCGCCAAGGGAATCTTGAGCAGCTCGGCGTCGATCAGCCGCAGGGCGTCGATGCCGGGCTCGGGCCGCACCTGAGCACCATGGTCGAGCTCCTTGAAGAGCCCTGCCAAGGACACTTCGGCGGCACGCGCCGCGGCCGTCGACATGCGCGCGGACCGCCCCATCACCTGCTTCAACTCCGCGACGACGTGCCCCTGTTCGGCCAGGATGGTCTGCCGCATCGCGGCGATCTCGCGCACCGCCCAGTCATTGTCACCGGTACGGCCGCGCTGCACTGCCTCGGTGACGTCCAGCCACGCCTTGGCACAGTCCAGGGCACGTTCGACGACGTGCACGAGATCCTGTCGGCCCGAGCCCTGCAGCGAGCGGCCACTAGAGCCGCGCAGTTCACGGTCGAGCCGGTCTATTTCCGTCTGGATCTCCGAACGCCGGCTCAGGCGCTCGACGGCTTGGCGTGCCAGTGCCTCGGCTCCCGGGTCGCTGCGGACCATGGCCTGGAGCATCGCACCGAGCATGCCGTCGTCGGCCAGCCACCTCGCGGCAATGTGCGTGGCGCGGTTGAACCTCAGACGCTGCGGCTTGAGCAGCTCACGGCACTGCCGCGTGATCTCGCGCAGCACCGACTCCGACTCGGAGGCGTCGGCGATGACGGCCATGGGAGGCGCCATGAGGAGCGCGCTGCTCAAGGTGCGGTCGGCCACGGCGATGGCAACCGTCGCAAGCCCGTCGGGCAGCCGCGGGGCCAGGGCCTTCAGCTGAGCACCGGTCGCGTGCTCGCCGGTGAGCAGGGCGGCGCGCACCAGGGCCGGCAGCATGAGCAGCTCGGTGCCCTCGGAGTCGTGCGTGCTCAAGTCCTCCCATTGTTCGCGTGCTTCACCGAACGCCCGGACGGCGCTTGCGGATCCCGGCCGCATGACCGCCGCCGCCGCTGCGAGCCGCAGGGCCGCCGCCTCGGCCGGGGAACGCTCGGCGGCGGTGGCGAGGTGGAATGCCAGTCCGAAGCGCCCTTCGGAGACGAGCCGGACCACCGCGGCCTCGACGTCCTCGTCCGCTGCGGATTCCACACGCTCCGCGCCGATGGGCTCGGCAGGCACGGTCTTGGTCACCGGCGCTGCGGCCTCGCCCGTGATCAAGTGCTCTCCGCGGGTGTCCCGGCCTTCACCGGCGGTGTCCTCGTCCTCACGACCGCCGGTCTCGTCACCGTCGCGGGCTTCGCCACCGGATGTGCCCGGCTCCCGCGAGGCGGGCAGGGCCTCAGTGGCTGCCGTGTCCTCCGTGTCCCGGGAGGGCGGCACGTACGCGTCCGCCGGGCTGTCCGCGCTCTCCGTCCGCGTCTCCGCAGCGCTCCCGGGGCGTGGCTCGGGGCCCGGCACCGGTGCGAGGTCCTGTTCCGTCGCCTGCGCCGGAGCGGCGGGAGCGATGGCCGGGGCAGGGGCCGCGGAAGTGTCGGGGAAGGACAGCTCCGTGTGCATCACGGCCGCCATCACGCAGTCGGGCAGCACCTGGCCGAGCTGCTGTTGCCGCGTCATGATGCCGGCCAACGAGTCCGGCTGGTCGTGCATCTCGACGATCTCGGCCAGCGCCACCAGCGCCCCGGCCTGCTCGTACTCCGCTGTTTCCCACACAGGCCGCGCCAGCAATTGCCGCGTGCGCTCGTGCGCGACCGCCAGCGCGACGGCGGCCGATCCGCCTTCCTGGCCCACGACGTCCAGCAACCGCTGCAGGCCCCGCCGTCCGGCCTCGTCCTGCGCACGCCGCGCCATGAGGTCCCGCACTGCTCGCGCCACGTCGTCCAGCCGCCGCGGTACGCCCGGCATCCCGGCCCCGGCCAGTGCCTCTTCGGCCTGCGCGAAGGAATCACCGAGGTGGGACAGCAGCTCCAGGTCCCTTGCCGCAGGCGGGCAGCCGTCCTCGATGCACTCGCTCACGCGGCGTACCGCGTCCCGCGCGGACCGGAGATCCTCCTGCAACATCGCGTGGGCGGCGCGCACCGCGTCGCCGTCGCCCGACGGCTCTCCTGTGGCTCCCGTCCCGCTCGCGACTGCCTCCAGGGGAGAGTCCTCGGTTCTCTGATCGTCGTCTTCGACGTCCGTCTTCTCCTGGTCGGTGCGCTGGACCGGAGCCGGATCGTCCGCGAGAGAGCTCCAGTTGAAGTCCGGGGTCTCCTCGATCACGCGTTCTGCGGCGCTCTGGATCGCGGCCCATTGCGGACTGCCCGCCGCCAGCCCCAGCCCTTCGCTGCCCGCCGTCCACTGGAAGAGCCTTGCATCAGCGGCGGAGGCCTGGCACCACGTCAGCACGGCCAGCCTGACGAGAGGCTCGCCCCAGCGGGCCACCGGGTCGGCGACGTCCTGGGCGGCCACTGCCGGGGATGCGGTATCCGCGACGTCCTGAATGACTCGCGACGTGAGCCGTCGGGCGGCGCAATTGCACTGCCGCCGCTGGGAGTCCCGCTTCATCCGGATGAGCATGTCCCTGCACAGGGCCTTGCTCGCCCTGCGCGGTGCCGCGAGCTTGATGCCCAGCGTGCGCAGCAGCACCTGCCGGTCCTTCGAGGCTATGGACTGAAAGGCGAGTTCGACCATGTCCTCGGTCAGCTCGTCCAGCGCTCCAGCACAAGGACTGTCCAGGTCGTTGAGTGCTGCGGCCAGGGAGCCGAGCAGCTCCACAGGCGCATCGGGCGGCGACATCGGTGGCTCCGCCACCACGCGGTACCGGTCGTGCATGCGTGCTCCGTTCAGAGAAGAGAAGAAGGGGGGTGGGTGGCCTCAGCGGCTGCGGGTGTGCTGGCTGACGAAGGTGTAGCCACGCGGCAGTTCCCAGCCGTCGGCCTTGCCGAGCCTGCGGCAGTGCTCACGGAATGCGGCGCGTTGCCCGTCACTGGGCGTACTCCCCTGCGGAAGCCGCCGGAGGAATCCATGAACATGGTGTTCGACAGTCGGCCCGGTGGAGCAGGATGCCGGGGCAGGACCGTGAGGGGACGGCTCGCGCGGCACGACGACGGGTCTCGGGTCGTAACCGATCAAGGAGATCTCCTCCTCGCCCGGGTTCGCCGGGTGATGCGGGCGTCCGGCGGCGTCCCTGCTGCCGATCGCCCGGTAGAGACTCCCGCTGACGAGGAGTTCCTCCGCGGCGGCCTGGAGCGCCTCGGCCGCCGCGACCGTCGGCTCCTTGCCGTAAGCGGCGGCAGGCAGCACCGACCGGTCGAGGAGCGCATGGCCGTCGGGAGAGAGCAGGCCGCAGCGGCGCACGGTCCGCATCACCAGCCGACGGGCGTCGAGGCCAAGCGCGGAGTCCTCGGTGCGGCTGCTGCCGGGGCCGCCTTCCCTGGTCAGGACCGTCGCGTCGTAGCGGTACTCGATCGTCCGCTCGTCCACCGCGACGGGGCTCTCCAGCAGGGTCGTGGTGGTGCGGATCACGCGCCCGCCGCGCGGCCACTGCAAGTGGAGTTCGAGCCCGGGGAAGAAGTCGAGCGGCCATTCGACGTCCACCAGCCGTCCGGACCCGTCGCCGAATTCGACGCGTGTGTCCTGCATCGCTTCGGCGTCGTCCAACTCCCCTTGGGGGTGCGTGAGTTCCAGCCGGACACTGATGCCGGGGCCGCCGAGTCCGCGCAGCTCATCGGCGATCAGCGCACGCAGCGGCAGATAGCCGTCCATGATGTGCGCCAGTCTCAACGGCATGCGCCACGCGACTTCACTGTCGTCGATGCGCAGCAACTGTCCCGCGCCGAGATCGGCATCGTCGTCAAGCGGGGCGTCGATCGGTATGGAGGGTGGTTCTTCCTCCGGCGTCTCCGCCTCGGGGGGCGGTTCCTCGGCAGGGACCGTGACCGGAGCACTCGGCCCCAGCGAATCGCGCCAGCCGCGTCCACCGGCAAGGAGTGGGTCGCATCCGGTCTCGGCGTCACCGGGGTTGCGGGACCGCCATATCCCGCCGCTCTCCGCGGCATCGTCAAGGCTGACACGGGTGCCGTCCTCGAAGAGGCCGTTCGTGCTCTCACCTTGGATCATGTCCGCGATGGCCAGATTCGCAGCGCACACGGCCGCCGGATAGGCGACTCCTTGGAGCAGCGGGGAACTGCTCGGGAATGCGCGCAGCAGCGGGCCCACCGCGGTGTACGCGGTGACGGCCTCCTGCAGGGCGAAGCGCCGCCGGGCCGCCGGCCGCGCGGCGCGCTGCAGGGCGCTCCCGATCACGGCCATGTCCGCTCTTCCGAGCGGCCCCTCGTCCTTCCACCGCGCGGCCAAGTCGGCACGGGTCACCGCGTACGGCCCCCACATGCGCAAGGCATCACTCGATGCGAGCACACGGCCGACGACGTCGAGCAGACGGGACAGCGCGTCGCGCAGTACCTCGCCGTCCGGACTGCCGGCGACGTCGACCAGCGATATGGGCACCAGCGGGCTGAACAGCTGGGAGCGTGCGCTGGTCAACAAGTAGGCGGCGTAGGCCTGTACGTCGTCCCACGCCGCCGCCTCACGGGACGCGTAGCAGGCGTCGACCAGGAGATGACCGCTCTGGTTGATCCACCGCTCGCGTGATCGGAGCCGCTGGAGTTGAGCCGGGCTCGGGCTCAGGGCCTTGCCGAAGACGCCGAGATCGGGGACGAGCAGCTCACGGCGTATCGGAGTGTCGGCGTCGCACGGCTTTCCGGGGCCTTCCGCACCTGCCGGGGCGCCCGACACCCAGCCGGGCACATCGCCGAGCGAGCCGACCGCGTCGTGCCGCCCCTCTTTGTAGACCACCTCCGCGAACAGCGGGTGCGACCCACTGGCGATGCGCACCATCGCTCCGACCGGAATGGCCGGCACGCGCTCGTCGAGCGTGACGACGGGGAAGGTGTCGGGGTCCAGCGGGCTGTCGCCGTAGCCCACTCCCCCGAGGCCGTAGCCGAAGTAGGCGGAATTGAACGCGACAGCGATGTGTACCGCACCATGGCGTGCGGCGACGAGCGCTTCCAGGTAGCGGCGCAATCGGTCGAGTTCGTCGGGCGGCGTGGCATCGTAGCCGCGGGCCATGGCCGGGGTGAGGAGCGGCTCATCGGTGTAGGGCCGCCACACCGCGGATGGTGCCACTGAGGTCGTTGTCACTCGGCATCCTCTCCTTCACCTGATCCCCGTGCCGCCCCCGCACCCGCGCGCCGGTGTCCCACGTGCCACCGCCCGTCTGCCGTCGCCGATACGGCGCCCGCCTCGGCCAGCCGCGACAGGCTCTTCTCCACATCGGCGTACGGCAGGTCGATGCGCCCTCCGAAGAAGGTGCTTTCCCGCAGCCTGCGCGGCAGCTTGATCATGCGCTTCTGCTGGGCGTGATACGACGACTCGTCCCCCCGCAGCGCATGCCAGAGGGCGCGTGGGTGCACGCCTTGGGGCATGAGCCGGGCGAGGCGGTACACCTGGTGGTCGAGTCGCTGGGCGCGGACGGCGCTGTCTGCGCTGCCGCCTCGGCGCACGGCCGCGCTCTCGAACGCCTGGGCCACGACCGGGCGCCTTTCCTTCCTGGGCCAGTCCGGCTTGGTCCAGCAGACCGAGCAGCGGCAGCGTGCGTTGCCACAGCATCCCTCGGGAAGCCCCACCACACCGAAGTAGTCGGCGAACTTCCGCTGGGCACAGGTCGTTCCGTCGGCGAAGAAGTCCCTGAGGAGGCCGAGTTCCTCCGCCGCGCGGGAACTGCGGCGCGCGAGCAGGGGCAGGAACCCACCGGGCAGTCGGGGCTGTTGTACGCGCAGGCCCGTGACGAGGCGGCGGCTCGGCGCGGCGGAGACATCGAGGATTCCGCGGTCGTGCAGATCGGCGAGGAGTTCCCAGGTACCTGCGGGCCCGTCCGCGAAGTCCCGGTAGGTGTCACAGGACTCCGCCAGATGAGAATCCAGCCGGTCGACACCGACCCTGGATCGGTCGGACAGAGCCAGAACGGTGTCGACGACGGTCCGTTCCACCGCTTCACCGTCGCTCGCCGGCGCGGGGGATCCGCCGTGCAGCATGCTTCCCGGCTTGATCGTGCAGTACGGCGGGTAGTCGCCCAGGTCCGCAACGGCTCCCAGGTCGGCGAGTGCGCTGAAGGCGCGCATCACCCCGGTGCGATAGCGGTCCACGGTGTGGCTGCTGCGCAGTTCGCTCTCGTCGAGAACTCCCGAAGCCGCGTCCTCTTCCATCAGCTTCTCGGCCACCGCCGCAGCATCAAGGCTCCCGCGCTTTCCCAGTACGGCACTGCCCATGCGGCGCAGCAGCGTTGGGGAGAGATCGCTTCCCGTCATGAACTGAACGGTGCGCAGGCCGCGGCTCGTCGCCAGGGCGAGAGCGGCGTTGGCCGTACCGTCCGGCTCTGCACCGCGCCCCGCACCGTCACGTCCCGCACGGCCTATCTGCTGGTACAGCGCGGCGAGGTCGGTGGGCGGCGAGACGCAGAACACGGTCCGGATGTCGGGACGGTTGACCCCGAGGCCGAAAGCCGATGTGGCGACGGTGATGAGTGGAGCGAACCCCTCCTCGCCCTCTCGGGGAGCGTCCCTGAATTCGGTCATGACGGCAGCCTTCTCGACTTCGGTGAGCCGCCCATGGAACCGGAGGACACGCGCCCCTGTTTCACCGACGTACTCCCGCAAGTGCGCATGGAGGGCGTTCACTTCTTTGACCGTGAGGCAGTAGAAGATCGCGTGCCCCTGGAGAGCGTCCACGACCCGTTCGGCGAGCCCGGCGACGCCTGCTGGACCCGGCTGGTTCAACGCTCGTCGAAATATGGCGATTTCGGGGCGGATGGGGTTCTCGCGAACGGTGACGAGCCCACCCCGTGCGTCCGGTCGCGCTGCTTCCTCCTTCTCCTGGGCCGATCCGGCCTCAGGCGGCTCGGGCGCGAGGCCGAACACGCTCTCGCGCAGCGCGGCGTGCACCGAGCGGTTGGCCGTCGCCGTCACGGCCGTGACCGGGAGGCCGAACTCCTCGCGCAGCTCCGCGAAGTACCGCCCGAGGCGGCGCATGCTGGGACGGAAGTCCTCCCACTGAGCGACCGTGTGCGCCTCGTCCACCGCGATGCGCGTCACCCGTCCTTCCGCCACGGCCGTGCGCACCAGCTCCCTGAAGCGCCGCTGGCACAGGCGTTCCGGGCTGACGTACACGAGCCTGATGCCGTGGTCCGCACGCGCCAAGAGCTGCTCGGCGATCTCGGTCTTGCCCGCCCTGCTGCTGGACTCCCTCAGCGGCGAGATCACCGCACGCACGGCGCCGCCTATGGAGCGGTTGAGTTCGAGCGCCTGATCATGCATGAGGGCGACCAGCGGGCTGACCACGATGGTGACACCGGGCATGACGAGAGCGGGGAGTTGGAAGGTGTAGCTCTTGCCGAAACCGGTGGGCAGCAGCCCGAGGACATTGCGTCCCTCGACAACGGCTTCGATCACGGCCCGTTGGGCGGGCTTCAGCGTCACCGGCTCGTCGGAGAGTCCGAGCAGGCCTCCCACCATCGCCGAGCGCTCCAGGACGGTGGCGGTGAGACGGCCCTCCTTCCGCAGCCTCACGACCTCGTCCGGGGTGAGCGCCAGCTTGCGGATGCGCCGCGTGTGCGGCAGGAGGGTATGCCGCTCCAGGGCTTCGGCCGAGCACAGTTCGGCGGCCCGCTCCTGTGGCAACAGCCCCTCACGGACCATGAATTCCCAGATGCGGCGCCATCCGTCCGCCATGGTCACCACGTTTCCGCCGCCTGCCTCCCCGGTGTCGGGGTCCGGCCGCAGCATGCCTTCGTCGAGGCTGCCGAGGAACGTGCGGCGATAGGCACGACGCAGACTGGTCTGCCCGGCAAGTTTGCGGTCGCTCACGACGACGACCCCCCGATGCCGGTCGGAGCGGATCAGTCGCCCAACGGCCTGGCGGAGTTGAAGAGCGGCAAGCGGGAGGTAGTACCCCTCGGTGGCGGCGCCCTCGGGGTCCTGGTGCCCGGCACGCTCCGCCCGTTCCCGGACGGCTGCTCGACGGGCCTCGACGACCGGCGCGGCGAACGGCGCGAACGGGAGCTTGTTGATCCACACGATGCGCAGACGCCGCTCGTCGGCGACATCGACGCCCTGCCACAGCCCTTTCGTGCCGACCAGGAATCCGCCGCCGGTATGGCGGTCGGTGAATTCCGCGACCGCACGGCCGTTGCCCCGTACGAGCGCACTGACGACGGGGGCTGTCGAAGCCCGGGCCCGCAGCTCCCGTTCCAGCAGCTCACCGATTCCCGCCGCCGTGGACCGGGCCGTGGTGAGCACCATGGCTCCCCCGTCGTGCCCGCATCCGTCGTCCCGGTCGTGTGACATCTCCTGTGCGAAGCCGGCCAGTTGGTGTGCGACGGTGCGCATGGCGCCCTCTTCCTGTTCGGCCCAGGAAGGGAAGTCGGCGAAACAGACCAGTTCGGCCTGGCCCGCCAGGTCGAACGGCGAGGGCAGGTCGAGCACCGGGATGTCCGCAGGCAGGCCAAGACGGTCGCGCACGAAGGACCAGTCGCCCGCGACCCGCAGGGTTGCCGAGACATAGTGGACTCGGGTGAAGGACGCGAGGTAGCGCCGCCATTCAAGGTGGGCCGGCAGGTCTATGGGGCTCGACGCGATGCGGAACCGGTAGGAGCGGAGCCCTGGTTCGGGCTCGGCGAGCTCTTCGAGGAACACCACCTGGGAAGGGGCCCCGTCATCGGCCGCTTCGTCGAACGTGTCAGCGGGGTTCATCAGCGCATCGATGTCCGCGGTGATCCTGTCCACGGCAGACGACACATCAGCGGCACGTCTGCCGAGACCGGCCACCCGCTCGAGGGTGAGTGCGTCGAGCGTCGCGGTGTGCACCGCGGCATACCTGTCGAGACTCGCGGCGGCCGCACCGGCAGCCCGCGCGACGCGCACCAACAGCGCCTTCATCTCCCGCACTTCCGCGGTACCGGAGGTGCCTGCGTACGGGCTGGCAAGGACCGCGGTGCGGCTCCCCACGCGTACGCCGACGCCCTTGGCCCGGGCGTCGAATGCACGTGCCGCAAGACGTGGCAGACGTTCGTCGTCGAACAGCTCGTCCAGTTCCGTGATGGCTCGCTGCGCCCGGTCCCGGTCCTCTCCGGCGCGTGCGTCGGCGAGCCAGACATGGCACTCGGAGAGCAGGTCCTCCAAGTCCCGGTAGTCGGCGGCGACCGTCAGGGCGGAGGTGGCGGCGTTCTCCAGCTCGTGCGCCTCGTCCACGACGAGCAGCGTGTCCGGCCCGAGGGCTCGCAGGTCGTCCAGGTGGGCGAGGACGAGCGCGTGGTTGGTGACGACCAGGCGGTGTCCCGCGATGGCTTCCCCGACCGTGTCCGTGTGCGCTGCCAGTGGGGTGTCTGCCGCCCGGTGGTACTCGCCGTCGCGCTGCGACAGGGCCTCGAGCCACAACGGCAGTGCGCGGCCCACGTATTCGGAGAAGAACCCGGGAAGGTCCACGGGGTCGACCGACCGGGCGATCCACGATTGCGGGGCGTCCTTCGACGCCCGCAATCTGAGCAGCACATAGACAGCGAGCTCACGGAAACGGGTCAGGCCCACGAAGCGCACACGTCCACGGGCGGAAGCCCTTGCCCGAGCTGCCTGGGCCGCCTGAGCGCCCTCGGCCAGCAGCGCCGTCAGCGCGGCCAGCGAGAGCCGGTTGGTCCGGCCCTTGACGAGGTCGGCGACGTCGAGCAAGCCGGGCAGTGCCCGTTCCAGATCCTTGAGGTCCTTCGCCATCTGGCTCTGCAGCTGCTTGGTGTAGGTGGCGATGACGGCCGTACGTCCGGAGTCGGCGGCGAGCCAGTCGAGTGCCGCCGCCAGCACCGCATAGCTCTTGCCGGTTCCCGTCGGGGCCTCCAGCAACCCCGCCGTGCCCAGATCGCTCCACGCGTGCAGGGCCGCCGCCATGCGCTGCTGCGCCGGCCTGGGCTCGGCCTGAACGCCGTGCACCACAGCGGCCAGTGCTGCGGGGTCCACCCTGCCATCGGCACCGCGGAGCCTGTCGGGGATGCCGACGCCGCCCCGTCCGGCGCCCGCCCGGCCGCCCTCGCGTCGTGGCGTGTGATGCGCCAGCTCCCCCTCGACCAGACGGGCCACCCGCTGCTGGTCCCATCCCCCCGCACGCTCGCCCTGCGCGGATCGCCCCGCGAGCTCGAAGAGCAAGCGCCAGCCCGGCGAGTCGGCGCAGACCGCGGCCACCATGTCCACCAACTCGGCGTCCCAGCCCGCGAGTTTGCCGGCTGCCGCCTCCAGCACCCCGGCCAGGAGCTCCGCGTCGTCCAATGCCGTGTGTGCCCGCAGCCCGCGCCTGGTGACGCCTTCGGCCTCGCCGAGCGCATGGAGTCGGTGCGAACCGGCAACAGGCCAGACGGCATGGGTGAGATACAGCGCGTCGACCAGGGCACATCCATCGAAGGGATCGTCCGCGCCGGCCGTCTCGGCGGCCGTACGCGCGAGCGGGAAGTCCAGCCCCGTGCCGTTGTGGGCGACCACGACGTCGGCTCCCGCGAGGTACCGCGCGAACTCCGTCCACGCCTGCCCGGGGGCCACGCCCTCGTCGATGACGTGTCGCCGTGCGGTCGCGTCCCTGATCTCGTCCTCCGGGCAGCCCGGCCGGACGTACCGTTCCCATCGGGGCTGCTCCGCGCACCACTTGGGGTCCGTGCCGAACCTCACCGCCGCGATGTGGTAGACGTGCCGCTCCACGTATGGTTCGGCCAGCACGGTGTGCACGACGCTTTCGAGGTCGATGGCGATCGCCCGCATCCCCTGCCGGGTCTCCGTGGCGACCGGCTCGTCGGCGGGTTCCGCCGTCTCGACGGAGGGGACGCGGATCCGCCCGCCGGACTCCGTGAGCAGCCCGGCGTCCAGCGCCTGCGCCACGAGTTTCACCAGTCGGGCCTCGGGCAGCCTGGCGTACCGAGCCTGCGCTGCCGTCAACAGCGCCGGGCGCTCCAACCCGTCGGGGTATTCCTGCACCAGCTCCAGAATTTTCCGGGTCGCGACTGGTATTCGCGCAGACTCGTCCAAGATTGCTTCCTCTACCGCTTGGGTCGCACACCCCTCACACGGAGTAATCTCCCCAGGCTATGCCTAGGCCCACAAGGGGGGATACGCATCGGACATATTTCCTGAGTCCCTATGCGCCATCGGGTCGCAAAGGTCCCTATTCCACGGGACCAAAGGCACGTTCCGCGCTTGCGGCGCAACGGCTCCGCGATGCGGCTCAGCACCTGCGCCGCCATGACCACCGACCGCACACCGCAGTCGCACGGCGCGACGTGATCACGCGGCTGAAACAGGTCGCTCACGTCCGCCTCACTCGGGACGCAGCAGCTCCCGCAGCAACTCCTCGAACTCCTCAGCCGTAGGCGCCTCCCCCGCGAGCAGCCCCTGCAGGAGCAGGCCGTCGTATGCGTGTGTGAAGAGCTTGACGCGCACGGGGTCGTCGGTGAGGCGGCGGGCGAAGGCGGCGAGGGCGTTCTTCCAGCGGCGGGTCGCGGTGCGCTGTTCCGGGCGGCGTACGGCGAGGAGGCACATCTCGAACTCGGCGAGCAGATGGCCGGGGGCGGTGAGCAGGTCCGCCATCTGGACGGAGAGGGCGCGGATCCGGTCGACGTCGTCGCCGGGGGCCTCGGCGAGCTGCTCGATGCGGGCGGAGTCCTCTTCCATGCAGCTGGTCAGCGCCGCGGTCAGCAGGGCGTCGATGCCGTCGAAGTAGTACGTCGTGGCGGTGGTGGGCAGCCCCGCCTCCTTGGCGACGGTGCGGTGGGTGACGCCCGCCGCGCCGTCGCGCGCGATCACGCGCACGGTGGCCTCGATCAGCGCGCGGCGACGGAGTTCGCCCTTGGCCCTGCGCCCGTCGGTGCTCGCGGCGGTGCTGTTCAGTGTCGTTCTCCCCGGCCTGCGTGGTTCTGCGGATCTGCGTGGCTCTTCGGATCTGCGTGGCTCTTCAGACCCGTGTGGTTCTCGGATCTGTGCACCGACGGTACCGCGACGGGCGTGCGGGGCCCCACGCCCTGTGCGGTCCGCGTGATAGAAAGTGGAACGTACGTCCCACTTGTTTTCCGTGCGGCGCGCCGGGCTCCCGCATGCCCGCGCGCCCGGAAAACCGATCCCGGAAACAGGTCACGCCATGCCAAGTCCCTACCGCGAGATCTTCTCCGCCCCCGGCGCCAAGGCGTTCAGCGGCGCGGGCCTCGTGGCCCGCCTCCCCCTGCCCCTCACCCACATGGGCATCCTGACGATGCTCTCCGAGACGACCGGCGAGTACGCCCTGTCCGGCCTGGTCGCGGGCACCTTCACCTTCTCCATGGCCCTGCTCGGACCGCAGGTCTCGCGCGCCGTCGACCGGCACGGGCAGAGCCGTGTGCTGCCGGTCGCCACCGGCGTCAGCGTCATCGGGCTCGCGGCGCTGCTGCTCTGCGCCACCACCGGCGCACCGACCTGGACGCTGTTCCTCTGCGCGCTGCTCGCCGGTCTCATGCCCAGCATGGGCGCGATGGTCAGGGCCCGCTGGACCGAGCTGTACCGGGGCACGCCCCGGCTCAACACGGCGTACTCCATGGAATCCGTCGTCGACGAACTGACCTACGTCATCAGTCCCGCGCTCGCCGTCGTCCTGTCCACGGCGCTCTTCCCGCAGGCCGCGCCCCTCGTCGCGGGCGTCCTGCTGATCGTCGGAGTCGCGCTGTTCGTCCCGCAGAAGCGCACCGAACCACGCGTCCTGCCCCGCGCCGAGCAGCCGTCGGGCGGCTCCTCGTCGGTCATCTGGTCACCACCCGTACTGCTCCTCGCGCTCACCCTGCTGTTCGGCGGCGCGATCCCCGGCATGGTCGACACGATGGGGCTCGCCTTCGCCGAACGGCAGGGCGACAAGGCCCTGTCCGGCCTCGTCTTCGCGGTGTACGCGGTCGGCTCCGGCATCTCGGGACTGCTCTTCGGCGCCCGCGCCCTGAGCGTGCCGCTGCCCCGCCTGCTGCTCATCGGCATCAGCGGCACCGCCCTTTCGACCCTGCCCTTCCTGTGGGTGGACAGCGTCGCGGGGATGGTGGCCGTGGTGTTCGTGGCCGGTGTCTTCTTCGCGCCGACCATGGTGGTGATCATGGGGATCGTGGAGCGTACGACTCCTGAGCACCGCCTCACCGAGGCCATGACCTGGATGATCGCGGGCCTGCAGAGCGGGATCGCGATCGGCGCCGCGGTCACGGGCATCGTGTACGACTCGTTCGGCACCACGGCCGGATTCTCGGTCGGGATCGGCGCCGGGGGCCTGGCGGTCCTCCTCGCGCTGTGCGCCCTGCCGATGCTGCGCCGCCGCATCAACAGGGCCTCCAGGACCGCCGCTTCATCGGCGACGGCCCCGGAGGCCGTGGCGGCTCAGCCCCTGAGCGGGCCCTCGCAGCTGTAGTCGGCGGTGCCCGCGCGGCCGTTGGACCAGATGTCCACCTTGCCGAACGAGCAGTTCATGTCGGCCAGGTTGCTGTCGCCGCCCGCGGCCCGCGGCCCGTTCGAGCAGGAAGTAGTCCAGGGTCTCGGACATGTCCTTGAAGACGGCGTCCGGGTTGCCCGCCGCGCCGAGGTTCGCGGTGATCCGGCCGGTGCAGGTGTACCGCGGCCGCTCCGGCGCCCCGTTGGACGTGCACGTGGGCGTGCTGCTGGTCGTCGCGGTGAAGGAGGCGCGCACCTGGTCGGCCGTGGTGTCGCGCAGCTCGCCCACCGGCACGTACCGCGTGTCCGGCACGAAGAGGTCGTCGACGTGCGCGATCTGCCGGTCGAGGAAGGCGTCGTACGCGCTCTGCAGCCCGCCGTCCCCGCCGTCCCTGCCGAGCCGGTCGCGCCAGGCGTCGAAGCCCGCCGGGTCGTTCGCGCGGAGCAGTCCGTACATCTCCTTGTTCGTAACTGGGACACCTGGGGCTCCTGAGGGGAGGCGAGTGGCGTGGCGCATCGGTCAACTCGCGTACATGTGGGGATAGTTGCTGAGATGCCACCATGTCATGTGATGCGTAACGTAGTAATGTGAAATTGCACTGACAACCCCTCTGCGCGCACGGACCGAACCGGGGTGCGCCGCTCCGGAACTCAGGAGGAGCGGGCGGCCTCGCCTTCCGCTCCCGGCTCGCGCAGGGTGCGCAGGAGCAGCCAGCCGAGCGCGGGCAGTCCGATCAGCGGCGCGAGGGCCGTCCGCAGATCCGTCGCGTCGGCGAGGGCGCCGACCAGCGGGCTCGCGAGGCCGCCGATGCTGACGGTGAGCCCCAGGGTGACGCCGCTCGCGGTGCCCATCCTGCGCGGCAAGTAGTCCTGGCCCAGGGTGATGTGCAGGGAGAAGGGAACGTACAGACCGGCCGACGCGAGGGCGACGAACACGTAGAGCGGCGGGCCCGGGACGAGGACGACCCCGGCGACGGCGAGGACGGTCAGGGCGTACGACCACTGGACGACGGGGACGCGGCCGTACCGGGCGGCGAGCTTGCCACCGGCGACGGTGCCGACGGCGCCGCCGATGTAGAGCACGAACAGCGCGGCCGTACCCGCGACTTCACCGCCGCCGGTGCGTTCGCGCACGTACAGCGAGATGAACGTGCTGAGCCCGATGAAGACGATCGAGCGGCAGACGACGGCGCCCGACAGCTTCACGAAGGAAGCCCAGTCGTCGCGGGCCACGGGCTGTTCCGTACGGGTGGGTGCGCCCGCCGTCGCGGGATCCTTGAGCCCCCGCAGCGCGGCCACGCACAGCGCCGCCCCTGCGAGGGCGGGCACGACCAGGAGCGGGGAAGCGCCGAGGCCGCCCGTCGCGATGACGCCGGACACCAGCAGGGGCGCGGCCGCGAAGCCGAGATTGCCGCCGAGGGAGAACCAGCTCATGGCGGTGTGACTCCCCCCGCTCGCCGCCCGCGCCACCCGCGCCGCCTCCGGGTGATACGCCGCGACCCCCATCCCGGACAGCGCGACGACCACGAGGGTGAACACCCGGTCCTCACCGACCCCGGCGAGCGCGACCCCCGCCCCGCCCACCAACGTGCTGACCGGCAACAGCCACGGCATCGCCCACTTGTCCGTGAGCGCACCGAACAACGGCTGCACCACAGACGACAACAACGACGCGGCCAGCACGACGGCCGACGCCGCGGCATACGTATAGGCCCGCTCCGAAACAAAGAACGGCACCAACGCGGCAACCGCCCCTTGATAGACGTCGACGCAGGCGTGACCCAGGGAGAGGAGGGAGAGGGAACGGGGGCGGCGGGGACGGCGACGTGGGGTGTGGGGGCGCGGGACGGGGGCGGGGTGGGGCGGGGGCGCGGCGTGGTCCGGGGGCGCGGTCTGCTCTGCGGGCGCGGCCTGAGCCGAGGGCCCACCCTGAGCCGAGGGCCCACCCTGAGCCGAGGGCCCACCCTGAGCCGAGGGCTCACCCTGAGCCGGGGGTCCGCCCTGAGCCGGGGGTCCGCCCTGAGCCGCGGGCGCGACCTGGCCCGAAGTCCCCGCCTGGTCCACAGGCGCGGTCCGCCCCGCAGGCGCGCCCCGGTCCGCGGCTCCCGTCCGATGCACGGGCACGCCCCGGCCCGAGGGCACGCCCGGCCCCGAAGGCACAGCCTGATCCGCGGCCCCGGCCCGCCCCACGGGCTCGCTCCGCCCCGGAGGCACAGCCTGCCCCCCGGGCCCAACCCGCCCCCCAGGTCCAACCCGCCCCGAAGACGCCGCCCACCCCGAAGTTGAAGTCCGATTCTCTGGCATCGCCCCATCGTCGCCACGCACCGCCCTGGCGCGCTTCCGATAAAGTGCCAACTCATGCCGGAGATCCGCCATACCCCCGAGGCACCCACCCGTACCCAGGCGCTGGCGCCCGGGGAGCGGATCGACGCGCATCGTCACGACGACCACCAGATCGTCTACGCGGGCTCCGGCGTCCTGGCCGTCACCACCGACGCGGGCACCTGGTTCGCGCCCGGCACCCGGGCCATCTGGGTGCCCGCGGGCTGCGTGCACGCGCACCGTGCGCACGGGCACCTCGATCTGCATCTGCTCGGCCTGCCCGCCGACACGAACCCGCTCGGCCTGGCCGCCCCCACCGTCCTCGCCGTCGCCCCGCTGCTGCGCGAGCTGATCCTCGCGTACACCCGGGGCCCGCACGAGGACACCCCGGAACGGCTGCGGCTGCGCGCGGTCCTCCTCGACCAGCTGCGCGCCTCGCCGCAGCAGCCCGTCCAGTTGCCCACACCCACCGACCCCCGGCTCGCGGCCGTCTGCGACCTGCTGCACCGCGACCCCGCGGAGCCGCGCGGGCTCGCCGCCCTCGCGGCCGACGCGGGGGCGGGCGAGCGCACTCTCAGCCGGCTCTTCCGCCGCGAGCTGGGCATGACGTTCCCGCAGTGGCGCACCCAACTGCGCCTGTACCACGCCCTGCGCATGCTGGCCGACGGCATGCCGGTCACGGCGGTCGCCCACCGCTGCGGCTGGTCGTCCACCAGCGCGTTCATCGACGTCTTCCGCCGCGCCTTCGGCTACACCCCGGGCACGCACAACCGCCGCGACTGATCACCCCGCGCGAACTCCCCCGGCCACGGACCGATCGTCAAACTCCCTTCTCTGCGCAGGCACTTGGCAGCCCATGTGCCATGTGAAATATTACTGCCGTGCTCACGAGACCCCCCTCGGAACGCCCTGATCTCATCGTCATCGGCGCGGGTGTGGTCGGCGCCGCCTGCGCCCACTACGCCACCCGCGCCGGCCTCCACGTCACCGTGCTCGACCGCGGCCCCGTCGCGGGCGGCACCACCGGAGCGGGCGAGGGGAACCTCCTCGTATCCGACAAGGCACCCGGTCCGGAACTTGAACTCGCCTTGCTCTCCGGCCAGTTGTGGCAGGACCTGGCGAAGGAGCTGCCCGCAGCCGTCGAGTACGAGACGAAGGGCGGCGTCGTCGTCGCGTCGGCCGACGCGGACCTGACCGCGCTGCGCGACTTCGCCGCGGGCCAGGCACGGGCGGGCGTCGAGGCGTACGAGATCCCGCAGGACCGCCTCGCCGACCTCGAACCGCACCTCACCCCCGGCCTCGCGGGCGGCTTCCACTACCCGCAGGACGCCCAGGTCCAACCCGCCCTCGCCGCCGCGCACTTGCTGCGGAACGCGGGGCGGAGCAAGGAGCAGGGACATGGACGGCTGACGCTGCGGCTCGGCGAGGAAGTCACCGCGGTCCTCACCGGCCCTCGCGGCGAGATACGGGGCGTACGGACTGCGGCGGGCGACGTCCTCGCACCCCGCGTGCTCAACGCGGCGGGCACCTGGGGCGGAACCATCGCCCAGCTGGCGGGAGTTGATCTGCCGGTCCTGCCCCGGCGCGGCTTCGTCCTGGTCACCGAGCCCCTGCCGCGCGTCGTACGGCACAAGGTGTACTCCGCCGACTACGTCGCCGACGTGGCGAGCGGCTCCGCGGCCCTGCAGACCTCGGCCGTGGTGGAGGGCACCCCCGCGGGCCCCGTACTGATCGGGGCGAGCCGCGAACGCGTCGGCTTCGACCGTACGCTCTCGGTGGAGGTCCTCCGGCGCCTCGCGGCGCAGGCCACCCGGCTCTTCCCGGCCCTCGCCGGGGTGCGGGCGATCCGGACGTACGCGGGGTTCCGCCCCTACCTTCCCGACCACCTCCCCGCGATCGGCCCCGACCCCCGCGTCCCCGGCCTCTTCCACGCCTGCGGCCACGAAGGCGCGGGCATCGGCCTGGCCCCGGCGACGGGCCTGCTGATCGCGGCGCAGCTGACGGGCCGACAACTCCCGGTGGATCCAGGCCCGTTCGCCCCCGAGCGCTTCACCGAGGAGCCGACGCCATGACGTACGACGACCCGACCCCCGCCGAACTGGTCGGCGCCGCGACCGGCTCCGCCTTCGAGATCACCTTCGACGGGCGCCCGCTCACCGCCCTGCCCGGCCAGTCCGTCGCCGCCGCGCTCTGGTCCGCCGGGATCCTCGCCTGGCGCACCACACGCGTCGGCGGCCGCCCGCGCGGCGCGTTCTGCGGCATCGGACAGTGCCACGACTGCCTGGCCACCGTCAACGGACGGCCCAACAGAAGGGCTTGCCTGGTCACCGCCCACCCCGGCGACGCGATCACCACGCAGGAAGGACACGGCCATGCCGGGCTCGACACCTGAACCGTACGACGTGGCGGTCATCGGCGCGGGCCCCGCGGGCCTCGCGGGCGCCGTCACCGCAGCCGAACTCGGCTTGTCCGTCGCCCTGTTGGACTCCTCCTACGGACCGGGAGGCCAGTTCTACCGGCACCCGCATCCCGCGACGGGCGCGACGCGCCCCGAGGTCCTGCACCACGACTGGGCGGCCTTCGCCGCGCTGCGCGACCGGCTGGCGGCCGGCCCGGTGGACCGTCTCTTCGGCCACCACGTGTGGACGGTGACGCGCGGGAGCGACACCGACTGGACGGTCCACGCGCTGGCGGGCGAGGACGGCGCGGACAGCGACGACCGCCGCCCGGTGACCGTGCGCGCCCGCGCGGTCCTGCTCGCGACCGGTGCCTACGAGCGTCAACTCCCGTTCCCCGGCTGGACCCTGCCCGGCGTGGTGGGCGCGGGAGGCGCCCAGGCGATGCTCAAGTCCGGCCTCGCGCTGCCGGGTCGGCGCATCGTCGTCGCGGGCAGCGGTCCGCTGCTGCTCGCCGCGGCCTCTTCCCTCACCGCGGCGGGCGCGCGCGTCCCCGAGGTGATCGAAGCATCGGACTATCTCGGCTACGCCCGCCATCCCGGCGTACTGGCCGCGAATCCGGGGAAGTTGGCGGAGGCCGCGCTGCACGGTTCCGCCCTGCTGCGCCACCGGGTCCGCCTGCGCACCCGCAGCGCGGTGATCGAGGCGCACGGCACGGACCGGGTGCAGGCGGTGACGGTCACCCGCATCGACCGCGACTGGTGTCCGGTGCCCGGCACGGCCCGCCGTGTGCCCTGCG
Source organism: Streptomyces sp. NPDC059002 (assembly GCF_042740435.1). Lineage (NCBI taxonomy): Bacteria > Bacillati > Actinomycetota > Actinomycetes > Kitasatosporales > Streptomycetaceae > Streptomyces > Streptomyces sp. NPDC059002. The sequence continues at coordinate 308,462 of NZ_JBHYJI010000001.1, forward strand.
ACGCCCTTGCCGTGGGCCACGGCCTGATCCCGCGGATCGAGACGGCGACCACCCTCGGCTGCGCCACCCGCCGCACCGTCGACGGCACGCACGCCCTCGCCCTGAGCCCTCTGCAGGAGACATCGCTCCGCGGCATGTGGGCGGCGGGCGAGACGGGCGGCGTCGGCGGGGTTCAACTGGCCTTCGCCGAGGGCGCTTTGGCGGCGTTCGCGATCTTCGCACGCCTGACGGGCCGCGGCCCCGCCCTGCCAGGAGACCACGGCGCCGTACGCGCTCCGCATGCTCCTCTCGCCCCGCGGGCCCCGCGTTCCCCGCGTGTTCTGCGCGCCCTGCGTGCCCTGCGGCACCGGCGCGACCGCATGCGCGCCTTCGCCGAGGCGATGGCCGTCGCGCACGCGCCGGGCCCCGGCTGGACGGAGTGGCTCAGGGACGACACGGACGTGTGCCGCTGCGAGGAGGTGCCCGCGGGCCGCATACGCGAGGCGGTCGCCGAGTACGGCGCCCGCGACACCCGCACGGTCAAGCTCCTCACCAGGGCGGGCATGGGCTGGTGCCAGGGCCGCATGTGCGACCCGGCGGTGACCTGCCTGGCCACCGCCGGGGCCGTGGCCCCGGCGCCGCCGCCCCGGCTCCCCCTGTCCACTCCCGTCCCGCTCGGCACACTCGCTTCCCTCCCCTCACCGGAATCCGCTCCGGAATCCGCTCCGGAATCCACTTCGGACTCCACGCCGCACTCCGCACCGCACTCCACAGAAGGGCACGCCTCATGACCTCCGCCACCTGGACCACGGACCGACCCTGGCGCGGCATCATGGTCGCCACCGCGCTGCCCCTGCGCGAGGACCTCTCCGTCGACCACGACGCGTTCGCCGAACACGTCCGCCACCTCGTCGCCAACGGCTGCGACGGGGTCGTCCCCAACGGCTCACTCGGCGAGTACCAGACCCTCACCCCCGACGAACGCGCCCGCGTGGTCCGCACCGCCGTCGAGGCGGCGGGCGACGGGGCCCGCGTGATGCCCGGCGTCTCCGCGTACGGCAGCGCCGAGTCCCGCCGCTGGGCCGAGCAGGCGGCGGAGGCGGGCTGCGGCTCCGTACTTCTGCTGCCGCCGAACGCGTACCGCGCCGACGACGACGCCGTGCGCGCCCACTACGCCGAGGTCTCCCGGGCCGGGCTCCCCGTGGTCGCGTACAACAACCCGCTCGACACGAAGGTCGACCTGACCCCCGCCCTCCTCGCCGAACTCCACGGCGACGGCTCGGTCGTGGCGGTCAAGGAGTTCAGCGGCGACGTCCGCAGGGCGTACGAGATCGCCGAACTCGCCCCGGACCTCGACCTGTTGATCGGAGCGGACGACGTCCTGCTCGAACTCGCCGTCGCGGGCGCCGTCGGCTGGATCGCGGGCTACCCGAACGCCTTCCCCGCCACCTGCGCCGAGCTCTACCACGCGGCCTGCGCGGGCGACCTGACCACGGCGCTCCCCCTGTACCGCTCGCTGCACCCGCTCCTGCGCCAGGACTCCAAGACGGAGTTCGTGCAGTCCATCAAGCTGTCGATGGACATCGTGGGCCTGCGCGGCGGCCCGACCCGCCCGCCGCGCACCCCGCTGCCGGGCCCGGTGGAGGCCATGGTCCGCGCGGCCACGGAGAAGGCGCGGGCGGCGGGCCACCACTAGGCGGCCGGTCGGGGCGACGGCGGGACTCCACCGAGCGGCCGGGTCCGACCGCGGGACACCACCCAGCGGCCGAGTTCGGCCACCGGGCCCCGGGCCCCACCCGCAATCCGAGCAACTCTCCTACTTCCGAAGGGAGTTCCATGCGCACGCGTCACGTCTACCACGCAGTCGACTCGCACACCGAGGGCATGCCCACGCGAGTGATCACCGGCGGTGTCGGGGTGATCCCCGGCGCCACGATGGCCGAACGCAGGCTGCACTTCATCGAGCACATGGACGATCTGCGGACGCTCCTGATGTACGAGCCCCGCGGCCACTCCGCGATGAGCGGCGCGATCCTCCAGCCGCCGACCCGCCCCGACGCCGACTACGGCGTCCTCTACATCGAGGTGTCGGGACTCCTCCCGATGTGCGGCCACGGCACGATCGGCGTGGCCACCGTCCTGGTCGAAACGGGCATGGTCCAGGTCACCGAGCCGGTCACCACGGTCCGCCTCGACACCCCCGCGGGCCTCGTCTGCGTCGACGTACGCGTGACGGACGGCGCGGCGACATCGGTCACGCTCACCAACGTCCCGGCCTTCAGCGTCGCCCTGGACCGCAAGATCGACGTCCCGGGCCACGGCACGGTGACGTACGACCTGGCCTTCGGCGGGAACTTCTACGCGTTCGTCCAACTCGACGCGCTGGGCCTGCCGTTCGACCGCGACCGCAAGGACGACCTGCTCGCGGCGGGCCTGGCCGTCATGGCGGCGATCAACGACTCACCGGACCGCCCGGTCCACCCCGAACAGCCGGACATAGCGGGCGTGAAGCACGTCTACCTGGCTGCTCCGGGCTCGGACGCGCACCGTTCCCGGCACGCCATGGCCATCCACCCCGGCTGGTTCGACCGCTCCCCGTGCGGCACAGGAACCTCGGCGCGGATGGCGCAACTGCACGCCCGCGGCGAACTCCCCCTGGACCGCGACTTCGTCAACGAGTCCTTCATCGGCACGGAATTCACCGGCCGTCTGACGGCGGAGACGACGGTGGCCGGGGTGCCCGCGGTCGTTCCGCAGATCACCGGGCGGGCGTGGATCACCGGCACGGCCCAGTACTTCCTGGACCCCGACGACCCCTTCCCCGCGGGCTTCCGCCTCTGACCCGCACCTTCTCACCTCCCCAGTTCCGCCCCGAGAGGTCCAACTGGCAACGTCACATTGTACTTTGGTGATCCGCAACGACTCCGCGACGAGCCCGGGGCCGGTGGGCGAGCACGGCGGGAACACCGGAGGGGACACCATGGGGCACCTGAAGCAGAAGAACCTCATCACCACCAGGGAGCGGCTGCGCGACCAGGTCGCCCACGCCCTCCGCGCCGCCCTGATCTCCGGCGAGCTGCGCCCCGGCGAGATCTACTCGGCACCGGGCCTCGCCGAGGACTTCGGCATCTCGGCGACCCCGGTGCGCGAGGCGATGCTCGACCTGGCCCGCGAGGGCCTGGTCGAGCCCGTCCGCAACAAGGGCTTCCGGGTCACGGAGGTCAATGAACGCGACCTCGACCAGTACACCGAGATCCGCGGCCTGATCGAGGTCCCCATGATCGGCCGCATCACCCGCACCGCGGCCCGCGAGGACCTGGAGGTGCTGCGCCCGATCGCCGAGGAGATCGTCCGCGCCGCCCGCGACCACGACCTCATCGCCTACCTGGAGGCCGACCGCCGCTTCCACCTCTCCCTCCTGGCCCTCTCCGGCAACGACCGCCTCGTCGAAACCGTCGGCGACCTCCGCAAACGCTCCCGCCTCTACGGCCTCACCGCCCTGGACGCCCGCGACCAGCTGACCCCCTCGGCCGAGGAACACCTCGAACTCCTCGACCTGATGCTCACGGGCGACGCGGCGGCCGCCGAGCGGTGCATGGCCCGCCATCTGGGGCATGTGCGGTCGCTGTGGGCGGAGGAGGGCTCGGCGTGACGCGCCGACGCCCCCCTGAAACGCGAAAGACCCCACATGAAGTGGGGTCTCCAGCTGGTGTCCGAGGGGGGACTTGAACCCCCACGCCCGATAAAGGGCACTAGCACCTCAAGCTAGCGCGTCTGCCATTCCGCCACCCGGACTAGGCGTCTGCCGCCCTGGGGTGTTCCCCGCGGCGACATGGACAACAATACCAAGGTTTCGGAGTGCCTTTCACCTGCGTATCCGCGCCTCGACCGCGGATACGCGGTGGCCTGCGTCACCCCGCCTACAGTCTCACCATGAGTGACGGGTTGATTACTGGTACGGCAGGGGCGTCGATCGATGTGAAGCCGCGGCGGCCCCGGGTGCTGTCCCCGCTGCGCGAGCACCTGCGGGACACCATGTGGTTCGCGCCGACCGCGGGCCTCGTGGGGATCATGGTGCTGTGGTGGCTCGCGGCGGAGGTGGACGCGGAGATCGTGGCGGCGCTGCGGGACGACGAGCAGTTCGACTCGATCAAGGACCTGATCTCCATCGCCGACGACGCGAAGGCGGTGATCAACACCATCGGCAGCGCGATGATGACCTTCATCGGTGTCGTCTTCAGCATCTCGCTGGTGGCCGTGCAGATGGCCAGCGGACAGTTCAGCCCCCGGGTGGTGCGGCTCTACGTCCGGTCGCGGATCACCAAGGCCACGCTCACGGTCTTCATGGCGACGTTCCTGTTCTCGCTCCTTACGCTGACGTCGTTCGACAGCGAGCAGGATCCGCGGCTCGTGACGACGGTGCCCCTCGTCGAGTCGGTGCTCGCGATGCTGATGGTGCTCCTGAGCCTGCTGCTGTTCGTGGCCTATGTGAATGGAACGGTCCGGATGATGCGGATCGGCTTCGTCATCGACCGGATCGCCCGCGAGTCGTTCCGGGTCGCGGTGAAGCAGCCGACCGAGCTCCCCGTGGACACCGGACAGCTCGGGCCCGAGACCGCGCGGATCATGCACCACGGCAGGGCGGGCGTGCTGCGCGACGTGAACATCGCGCGAGCCGTGCGGGCGGCCCGGCGCCAGGGCGTCGTCCTGCGGCTCATCCCCCGGATCGGCGACTTCGTGGTGCCGGGGACGCCGGTCTTCACGGTGCACGGCGGGGCCGCACCGTCCCGCCGTGCCCTGCGCTACACGGTGTCCGTGGGCGTGGAGCGGACCTTCCACCAGGATCTCGGCTTCGGTCTGCGCCAGCTGTCCGACATCGCGCTGCGCGCCCTGTCCCCCGCGGTGAACGATCCGACCACCGCCGTACAGGCCCTGGACCGCATCGTGCAGTTCCTCGCGGCGATCGCCCCCCATCCGCTGGGCGCGCTCGGTCACCGCGACCGGCGCGGGGCGATGCGCCTCGTGCAGTCGGTGCCGGACTGGACCGCGCTGGTGGATCTGGGGTTCGCCGAGATCCGGGGCTGCGCGGTCGGCAATCCCCAGGTGACCCGGCGCATGCTCGCCGGGCTCGACGATCTGCTGCTGCTCGCTCCCGGGGAACGGCGCGAGCCGTTGCTCCGGCACCGGGAACTCCTCGCGCAGGCCGTGGAGCGCTCGGTCCCGGAGGCGGCGGACCGCGCGTTCGCACTGCTGCCGGACCGGCAGGGCATCGGCTGAGCCCTGCCGGACCGGGCAGGCAACCAGGCAGGCAACCGGGCAGGCAGGAGCCCAGGCCCCGGCGAGGGGCCGGGGCCGCCTCACCTCATGCCATCAGGTGATGGCTCGGGAAGTTCCCCGGCGCCCGCTCCCCCGCCTCCCCCTGGGTGACGGCGCGCACAAGGAGCTCGCCGCCGACGAACGCGCCGCGCCAGGACGCGCCGAACCCGCCGAACAGCTCCTCGCGGTCACCGCGCGAGCGCGGCCTGCCCCGGCCGACCTTGAAGGCGCGGATCTGCGGTGCGAGGCGTTCGTACGTCGCCGGGTCGTCGGTGGAGAGCGTGGCGACGAGCGCGCCGTTCGACGCGTTCATGGCCGCGAGCAGCTCGGCCTCCGTGTCGACCAGGACGATCGTGTCGACCGGGCCGAACGGCTCCGCATGGTGCAGCGGGGAGGACGGTGGCGGGTTGAGGAGGGTGACGGGATGGACGTAGGCGTCGGTGTCCTGGCCGGGCAGGAAGCGGCCCTCCGCCTGGTTGCCGCGATGGAGCGGGACGGCGCCCCGGTCGACGGCCTCGGTGACCTGGTCGGTGAGTTCCTTGGCTTTCGCCGCGTTGATGAGCGGCCCGAAGTCCAGCTCGGGGTACGGGTCGTCGGGGTGCTCGACGGCGAGCGGATGCCCTACGCGTACGGTGCGGACCGCCGGGAGGTACGCGGCGAGGAACGCGTCGAAGAGGGCACGCTGCACGACGAAGCGCGGGTAGGCGGTGCAGCGCTGCTTGCCGTAGTCGAAGAGCTTGGGGACGAGGGCGCCGAGCGCGTCCCAGTCGCTGTAGTTCCAGATGCCCCAGGTGTTCAGTCCTTCCTGTTCGAGGATGTGCCGCTTGCCGAGGTCGGCGACGGCGGTGGCCACCGCGGCGCCCGTGTCACGGCCGCCGACGAAGGAGACGCAGCCGATCTCGGGCGCGCGCACGAGCGCTTCGGACAGCTCGCCGCCGCTGCCGCTGACGAGGGTGACGGGCAGTCCTTCGCGGGCGGCGAGGGCGCACGCGAGGGTGAGGCAGGCGACGCCGCCGTCGGTCGGGGTCTTGGCGATGACCGCGTTCCCTGCCAATGCCTGTACCAGCATGGTGTGAACGAGCACGCTCATCGGATAGTTCCAGCTGGCGATGTTGGAGACGGGACCGTCCAGCGGCGCCCTGCCGTCGACCATCGCGTCGATGCCCTCGACGTACCAGCGCACGCCGTCAATGGCCCGGTCGACGTCGGCCTGCGCGAGGCGCCACGGCTTGCCGATCTCCCAGACGAGCAGGAGCGCGAGCAACTCCCGGTGCTCACCGAGCGCGTCGAGGGTCGCGGCGACGCGGGCGCGCCGTTCGGGCAGCGCGATGTGGCGCCAGGTGCGGTGCTGGTCCAGTGCGGCGCGTACCGCCTGCCGGGCCGTGGTGGCGTCGAGTCGCGGCGGGCCCGCGATGGGGGTGCCGTCGACGGGGCTGGTGGCGGGCAGGGGCCTGCCGTCGGTCTGCCACGTGTTGTTCCAGAGGTTCAGGACGCGGTCGTCGCGGAAGGCCTCGGGCGCCACGGCGACGCAGCGCCGCCAGGCGTCGGTCCAGGCGGTGCCGGCCTTGAGGACGAGTGCGTCGCGGGACGTGCTTGAGGGTGTCATCGGGTGGTCTCCGCTCACGGTGCACAGTCGGGGCGGGCAGGGGTCACAGGAGGTCGAGCACCAACTGGGCGGTCTCGGTCGGGGTGTTGCCCACGCGCGCGCCGACGGCTTCGAGGGCGGTCTTCTTCGCCTGTGCGGTGCCGGACGAGCCGGAGACGATCGCGCCCGCGTGGCCCATGGTCTTTCCTTCGGGCGCGGTGAATCCGGCGATGTAGGCGACGACGGGCTTGGTGACGGACTGCTTGATGTACGCGGCGGCGCGTTCCTCGGCGTCGCCGCCGATCTCGCCGATGAGGACGATCAGTTCGGTGTCGGGGTCGGCCTCGAAGGCGGCAAGGCAGTCGATGTGCGTCGTGCCGACCACGGGGTCGCCGCCGATGCCGACGCAGGTGGAGAAGCCGATGTCGCGGAGTTCGTACATGAGTTGGTAGGTGAGGGTGCCGGACTTGGAGACGAGGCCGATGCGGCCCGGCTTGGTGATGTCGGCGGGGATGATGCCCGCGTTGGACTCGCCGGGGCTGATCAGGCCGGGACAGTTGGGGCCGATGACGCGGGTGCCGCGCTCCTTCGCGTACGAGAGGAAGGCGACGGAGTCGTGGACGGGGACGCCTTCGGTGATGACGACGGCGAGCCCGATCCCGGCGTCGGCGGCCTCGACGACGGCGGCCTTGGTGAAGGCGGGCGGCACGAAGACGACGGTGACGTCGGCCCCGGTGGCGTCGATGCCGTCGCGGACGGAGCCGAAGACGGGGACGGGGCGGCCGTCGAAGTCGACGGTGCGGCCCGCCTTGCGGGGGTTGACGCCGCCGACGACGTCGGTTCCCGCGGCGAGCATCCGGCGGGTGTGCTTCATGCCCTCGGCGCCGGTCATGCCCTGGACGAGGACCTTGCTCTCCTTGGTGAGGTGGATCGCCATGACGGTCCTTCCTTCTCTAGTGGGCGAGTTCGGCGGCGCGCCGTGCGGCGCCGTCCATGGTGGTGGCCTGCTGGACGAGCGGGTGGGCGCGGGCGTCGAGGATGGCGCGGCCGCGGGCCGCGTTGTTGCCGTCGAGGCGGACGACCAGGGGTTTGGTCAGCCGCACGGATTCCAGGGCCTGGACGATGCCGTCGGCGACGGCGTCGCAGGCGGTGATGCCGCCGAAGACGTTCACGAAGACGGACGTGACCGAGGGGTCGGAGAGGATGACGGAGAGGCCGTCGGCCATGATCTGGGCGGAGGCGCCGCCTCCGATGTCGAGGAAGTTCGCGGGGCGGGCGCCGCAGCCCGCGACGACGTCGAGCGTCGACATGACGAGTCCGGCGCCGTTGCCGATGATGCCGACCTCGCCGTCCAGCTTCACGTAGTTGAGGCCCTTGGCGGCGGCCATGGCTTCCAGTTCCTGGTCGTGCACGGCCCGTTCGGCGCCCCAGCGTTCCTGGCGGAAGCGGGCGTTGTCGTCGAGGGTGACCTTGCCGTCCAGCGCGAGGATCTCTCCCTGGGAGGTGCGCACGAGCGGGTTGACCTCCACGAGGAGAGCATCCTCACGGATCAGAACGCGCCAGAGTTTGACCAAGGTGTCGGCCGTCTCCGTGGGGAGGCCCGCGGCGGCCGCGATCTCGGTGGCCTTCTCCGGAGTCACCCCTTGCGCCGGGTCGATCGCGAGGCGCGCCACCGCTTCGGGGCGGGCCGCCGCCACTTCCTCGATCTCCATGCCGCCCTCGGCGGAGGCGATCGCGAGGAAGCGCCCCGCCGCGCGGTCCAGTACGTAGGAGACGTAGAACTCGGCTTCGATGTCGACGGGTTGGGCGACCATCACGGTGTGCACGGTGTGGCCCTTGATGTCCATGCCGAGGATCTGGCGTGCCGTGATCTCCGTCGCGGCGGGGTCGGCGGCGAGCTTCACACCGCCCGCCTTGCCGCGTCCCCCGGTCTTGACCTGGGCCTTGACGACGACGCGGCCGCCGAGACGTTCGGCTGCCGCGCGTGCTTCCTTGGCCGTGCCGGCGACCTCGGCGCATGGCACCGAGATGCCGTTTTCTTCGAAGAGTTGCCTTGCCTGGTGCTCGAAAAGGTCCATTCCGGCTCCTGACTCAAAAGTGCCGTACGCCCCCTGGACACCACCCATCGGATGCGGGATAACAAGGTTCATACAGTATTCGTCGACTGTATGCAATCTACCGCGAGAGCACTCCCGAGGCGTGCGAGCACACCTCAACTCCCCTACGAAGGGACAGGACTTCGCCATGCCCGACGACACCAGCCAGAACCACATCTCCGGTGGGCACCTGGTCGCCAAAGCACTCAAAGCGGAGGGCGTAGAGGTCATCTACACCCTCTGCGGCGGCCACATCATCGACATCTACGACGGCTGCGTCGACGAGGGCATCGACGTCGTCGACGTACGCCATGAACAGGTCGCGGCCCACGCCGCCGACGGCTACGCGCGCATCACGGGCAAGCCCGGCTGTGCGGTCGTGACGGCGGGCCCCGGCACGACCGACGCCGTCACCGGTGTCGCCAACGCCTTCCGCGCCGAGTCCCCCATGCTGCTCATCGGCGGCCAAGGAGCCCACACCCAGCACAAGATGGGGTCCCTCCAGGACCTCCCGCACGTCGACATGATGACGCCGATCACCAAGTTCGCCGCGACGGTCCCGGACACGGCACGCGCCGCCGACATGGTGTCGATGGCGTTCCGCGAGTGCTACCACGGCGCTCCGGGGCCCTCCTTCCTGGAAATACCCCGCGACGTCCTCGACGCCAAGGTGCCGGTCGACAAGGCCCGTGTCCCGCAGGCCGGGCAGTACCGCGCCTCGACCCGCTCGGCGGGCGACCCCGAGGCCGTCGAGAAGCTCGCCGACCTTCTCGTGCACGCGGAGAAGCCGGCCATCCTGCTCGGCAGCCAGGTGTGGACGACGCGCGGCACCGAAGCCGCCATCGACCTCGTGCGCACCCTGAACGTGCCCGCCTACATGAACGGGGCCGGGCGCGGCACTCTGCCGCCCGGGGACCCGCACCACTTCCAGCTCTCACGGCGCTACGCCTTCGCCAACGCCGACCTCATCGTCATCGTCGGCACGCCCTTCGATTTCCGCATGGGCTACGGCAAGCGGCTCTCCCAGGACGCCACCGTCGTCCAGATCGACCTCGACTACCGCACCGTGGGCAAGAACAGGGACATCGACCTCGGCATCGTCGGGGATGCGGGACTGATCCTGAAGTCGGTGACCGAGGCCGCGTCCGGACGCCTCAACGGAGGGGCCGCCAAGCGCAAGGAGTGGCTTGACGAGCTGCGTGCCGCCGAGCAGACAGCCATCGAGAAGCGCCTGCCGAGCCTGCGCTCCGACGCCTCACCCATCCACCCGTACCGCCTGGTCAGCGAAATCAACGACTTCCTTACCGAAGACTCCATCTACATCGGCGACGGCGGCGACATCGTCACCTTCTCCGGACAGGTCGTCCAGCCCAAGTCGCCCGGCCACTGGATGGACCCCGGACCACTCGGCACGCTCGGCGTCGGCATCCCCTTCGTCCTCGCCGCCAAGCAGGCACGGCCCGACAAGGAAGTGGTGGCCCTCTTCGGAGACGGCGCCTTCAGCCTCACCGGCTGGGACTTCGAGACCCTGGTGCGCTACAACCTCCCCTTCGTCGGGATCGTCGGCAACAACTCCTCGATGAACCAGATCCGTTACGGCCAGAAGGCCAAGTACGGCGAGGAGCGCGAGCGGGTCGGCAACACCCTCGGCGACGTCCACTACGACAAGTTCGCCCAGCTCCTCGGCGGCCACGGCGAAGAGGTCTGCGACCCCGCCGACATCGGCCCCGCGCTGCGCCGCGCCCGCGAGTCCGGCAAGCCCTCGCTGATCAACGTCTGGGTCGACCCGGACGCGTACGCCCCCGGAACCATGAACCAGACCATGTACAAGTGAGGAGCCCCGACGGCCATGACCAAGGCTCTTGAAGGCATTCGCGTCCTCGACATGACCCACGTCCAGTCCGGCCCGTCGGCCACCCAGCTGCTCGCCTGGCTCGGTGCCGACGTGGTGAAGCTGGAGGCGCCGTCCGGGGACATCACGCGCAAGCAGCTGCGCGACCTCCCCGACGTCGACTCGCTGTACTTCACGATGCTCAACTGCAACAAGCGGAGCATCACCCTCAACACCAAGACCGAGCGCGGCAAGGAACTCCTGACCGAGCTGATCCGGCGCTCCGACGTGATGGTCGAGAACTTCGGCCCGGGCGCCGTGGACCGGATGGGCTTCACCTGGGACCGCATCCAGGAGATCAACCCACGCATCGTCTACGCCTCGATCAAGGGCTTCGGAGAGGGCCCCTACACCAATTTCAAGGCCTACGAAGTGGTCGCCCAGGCCATGGGCGGATCGATGTCGACCACGGGCTTCGAGGACGGTCCTCCCCTCGCCACCGGCGCCCAGATCGGTGACTCCGGGACCGGCATCCACGCCGTCGCGGGCATTCTGGCCGCCCTCTTCCAGAGGGAGAACACCGGTCGCGGACAGCGCGTGAACGTGGCCATGCAGCACGCCGTCCTCAACCTGTGCCGGGTCAAGCTGCGCGACCAGCAGCGGCTCGCGCACGGACCGCTCGCGGAGTACCCGAACGAGGACTTCGGGGACGAGGTGCCCCGCTCCGGGAACGCGTCCGGCGGCGGGCAGCCCGGGTGGGCCGTCAAGTGCGCGCCGGGGGGCCCGAACGACTACGTGTACGTCATCGTGCAGCCCGTGGGCTGGCAGCCCATCACCGAGCTGATCGGGCGCCCGGAGCTCGCGGACGACCCCGACTGGGCCACTCCGGAGGCACGCCTTCCCAAGCTCGGCAAGATGTTCCAGCTGATCGAGGAGTGGTCGTCGACGCTGCCCAAGTGGGACGTACTGGAGCGGCTCAACGCCCACAACATCCCGTGCGGTCCGATCCTCTCCACCAGGGAGATCATCGAGGACGCCTCGTTGGTCGCCAACGAGATGGTCGTCGAGGTCCCGCACCCCGAACGCGGCACGTTCACCACCGTCGGCTCCCCCCTGAAGCTCTCCGACTCCCCCGTGGACGTGGTCAGTTCGCCGCTGCTCGGCGAGCACAACGCTGAGGTGTTCATCGGTGAGCTCGGCCTCGGCGACGAGGAACTGCGCCTGCTCAAGTCGAACGGAGTGATCTGAGTGATGGCAGAAGACCGCGTGCTGAGGGTGCGCACGCTGCTCGACTCGGTGCGCGCCGAGGGACGCACGTCCCTGACGGCCCCCGAGGGCAAGGTCATCGCGGACGCCTACGGAATCGCCGTACCGGGCGAGGAGTTGGCGACCGACGTCGACGAGGCCGTGGCACACGCCGCCCGCTTCGACGGTCCTGTCGTCATGAAGATCGTCTCCCCCGACATCCTGCACAAGACCGACGCGGGCGGCGTGATCGTCGGCGTGGAGGGCTCCGCCGACGTACGGGCGGCCTTCTGCCGGATCGTCGAGAACGCGCGCGCATACGCCCCTGACGCCCGTGTCGAGGGCGTACAGGTGCAGGAGCTGCTGCCGAGCGGTCCCGCCACGCAGGAGGTGATCGTCGGGGCGGTGACGGACCCGACGTTCGGGAAGGTCGTCGCCTTCGGGCTCGGCGGCGTCCTCGTGGAGGTCCTCAAGGACGTCACGTTCCGCCTTGCGCCCGTGGACGCCGACGAGGCGGTCTCGATGCTCGACTCGATCCGGGCCGCGGAGGTGCTGCGGGGAGTGCGCGGAGCGCAGCCCGTGGACCGTTGGGCGATCGCCGAACAGATCCGCCGGGTCTCCCAACTGGTCACGGACTTCCCCGAGATCGCGGAGGTCGACCTCAACCCGGTGATCGCCACCCCGGAGAGCGCGATCGCGGCGGACATCCGGATCATCCTCTCCGAGCACGCCCCCACACCACGACGCACCTACACACGCGCGCAGATGCTCACCTCGATGCGCCGCCTGATGCAGCCTCGCTCCGTCGCCGTCATCGGCGCCTCGAACGAGCAGGGGAAGATCGGCAATTCGGTGATGCGCAACCTCATCGACGGCGGCTTCTCCGGAGAGATCCATCCGGTGAATCCCAAGGCCGATGACATCTTGGGCCGCAAGGCGTACAAGAGTGTCACGGACGTTCCTGGTGAGGTGGATGTGGCGGTCTTCGCCATCCCCGCCAAGTTCGTGGCATCGGCCCTGGAGGCGGTGGGCCGCAAGGGCATACCCAACGCGGTTCTGATCCCCTCCGGCTTCGCGGAGACGGGTGAACACGCCCTCCAGGAGGAGATCGTGGCGATCGGCGAGCGCTACGGAGTACGGCTGCTCGGCCCGAACATCTACGGCTACTACTCGACGTGGCAGGACCTGTGCGCGACGTTCTGCACGCCCTACGACGTGAAGGGCGGCGTCGCCCTCACCAGCCAGTCGGGCGGCATAGGGATGGCCATCCTCGGTTTCGCACGCACTACGAAGACGGGTGTTTCCGCGATCGTCGGGCTCGGCAACAAGTCGGACCTGGACGAGGACGACCTGCTCACCTGGTTCGGCGAGGACCCCAACACCCAGTGCATCGCCATGCACCTGGAGGACCTCAAGGACGGCCGCGCCTTCGTGGAGGCAGCCCGGGCGACCGTCCCGAAGAAGCCGGTCGTGGTCCTCAAGGCCGGGCGGACGGCGGCGGGCGCGAAGGCCGCGGGATCCCACACGGGCGCGCTGGCGGGCGACGACGCCGTGTACGACGACATCCTGAAGCAGGCGGGCGTGATCCGGGCCCCGGGGCTCAACGAAATGCTCGAGTACGCGCGCGCGTTGCCGGTCCTGCCCACTCCCCAGGGCGACAACATCGTCATCATCACGGGCGCGGGCGGCTCGGGCGTGCTGCTCTCCGACGCGGTGACCGACAACGGCCTGACGCTGATGGACATCTCCGACGACCTGGACGCGGCCTTCAAGGCGTTCATCCCGCCCTTCGGGGCCGCGGGCAACCCCGTGGACATCACCGGGGGCGAGCCGCCCTCGACGTACGAGGCGACGATCAGGCTCGGCCTGGAGGACCCGCGCATCCACGCGCTGGTCCTCGGCTACTGGCACACGATCGTCACCCCTCCCATGGTCTTCGCCGAGCTCACGGCCCGCGTCATCGCGGAGTTCCGCGAGCGGGGCGTGGAGAAGCCCGTGGTGGCGTCGCTGGCGGGCGATGTCGAGGTCGAGGAGGCCTGCCAGTACCTCTTCGAGCGGGGCGTCGTCGCGTACCCGTACACGACCGAGAAGCCGGTGGCCGCGCTCGGCGCGAAGTACCGGTGGGCACGGGCCGCGGGGCTGCTCCGGGGTGGTGGTCGATGAGGGCCTGAAGCGACAGGGCGGTCGGCGGTGCGCGCCGGCCGCCCCGGGACCCGAGCGCGCACGAAAGGAATTTGGACAGGGGGCGCTGGCCAGATCTTTCGACGCAAGGGGTGCGACCGTCATGACCACGACCGAACTACCGACTTCCGTCCCCTACAGGGAGGTGACGGACGCCAACGGCCGGATGTACCGGGTTGGTGAGACCGATATCGACATCATGGGCCGCAAGCGGAAGTGGATGGTGATCCTGCCCTGGGTGGGCATGATGGGCATCTCGTCGGCCGAGTACGCCTTCGCTTCCGCCGAGGACACCCTGCACACCGCGCACCACTGGAACGACCAGCACATCTTCTGGATGATGACGGTCTGGGTGATTTTCCAGGCAGCCGTGGCCTTCCCCGCGGGCCGGCTGCGCGAGAGCGGCAGGTTGCCCGCCCGCTGGGCGATGATGCTCGGCGCGTCGGGCACCTTGCTCGGCTATCTTTCGCTGGCCTTCGCGCCACATGTCATCGTCGCCTATCTGGGCTTCGGCATGTTCAGCGGCATGGGCGCCGGAATGGTGTACGCCACCTGCGTCAATATGGTCGGCAAGTGGTATCCGGAGCGGCGGGGCGGCAAGACCGGCTTCGTCAACGGCGGCTTCGCCTATGGTTCGGTGCCGTTCGTCTTCTTGTTCACCGGCTTCATGGATCTGACCAACTTCCGCTGGGTGCTGGTCTCGGTGGGTTTCCTGCTGGCCACGATGGTCGCGGTCGCCGGTTACTTCTTCAAGGATCCACCGAAGAACTGGTGGCCCGCTGACGTCGATCCGCTCCATCCGCCCGCCGACCCGCGTGCGCGGCGTTCCCTGCGGAAGAACCCACCGGCCGTCAAGCAATACACCCCCTTGGAGGCGTGGAAGACCGGGCGGGTGGCGCTGATGTGGTTCTGTCTGGCCTGCACATCCGGTGTGAACATCTTCGGCATCGCCTTCCAGGTCGACATCGGCAAGGAGGCGGGATTCGCCGGCGGGATCGTGGCCACCGCGATGTCACTCAAGGCGATCGTCAACGGCACCGGGCGCGGCGTCATCGGCTGGCTGTCCGACCTCTACGGCCGCAAGCAGTGCCTGCTCGTGGTCTGCGTCATTCTCGGCCTCGCCCAGTTCGGCATCCTCTGGTCGGCCGACGTCAAGAATCTGCCACTGTTCCTGATCTTCTCCGCGATATCCGGCTTCGGCGGGGGCGCCATCTTCCCGATGTTCGCGGCACTCACCGCGGACTACTTCGGCGAGAACAACAACGCCTCCAACTACGGAATGGTCTACAGCTCCAAGCTCGTATCGGGCCTCGGCGCCGGTATGGGGGCCGTGGTCGTCGACGCCTGGGGGCACTCCGGTGCCTTCACCCTGGCGGGCTGCATTTCACTCTTCGCGGGCTTCATCGCACTCTTCCTTTCCCAGCCCGGCAGGCCCAGGCCCCGTGGCATCGAACCCAACCCGCAACCCCTCGGTGAGGAGATGGCTTGATATGACGGCGGAGCCCATCGCCGCAGGAAATACGGCGCCGGCCACCGGCGCGAGGTACCGAGAGATCACCGACGAGCACGGCCGCGTCTATCGCATGGGCGAGACGGACCGCGACATCCTCGGCCATTCCCGCAAGCTCATGGTGTATCTGCCATGGATAGCGATGATGGCCATCAGCGTTTCCGAGTACGCGTACGGCTCGGCGGAGGACACACTGTCCAGCGCCCATGGCTGGACACAGTCCAACACCTTCTGGATCCTCAGCGTCTGGGTCTTCTTCCAGGCGGGCATCGCGTTCCCGGCCGGATGGCTTCGGGAGAAGGGCATCGTGACCGCCAAGCGGGCCATGATGATCGGCTCCTTCATGTGCATGCTCGGGTTTGTCGCGCTGTCCCATCTCAGCAATGTGTGGCTGGCGATCCTGGGGTTCGGTGTCATCGGCGGCCTGGGCTCCGGTCTCGTCTACTCGACCTGTATCAATATGGTCGGCAAGTGGTTCCCGGAGCGCAAAGGCGGCAAGACGGGATTCGTGAACGGCGGCTTCGCGTACGGTTCGCTGCCGTTCATCTTCATCTTCAACTACGCCTTCGACACATCGAATTACCACCGTGTGCTCGACATGATCGGCCTGTACGTACTGGTCGTGGTGCTCGTCTGCGCCTTCTTCTTCCGGGACCCGCCGAAGAACTGGTGGCCGCACGACATCGATCCGCTCGCCATGTCGGGCGACGACAAGAGCGCGAAGTCGCTGGCCAAGAACCCGCCCGCGGTACGGCAGTTCACCCCCAAGGAGGCCATCAGGACCGGCATGCTGCCGCTGATGTGGCTGAGCCTGGTCCTCACTGCCGGGGTGTCGATCTTCGGCATCTCCTTCCAGGTGGACTTCGCCAAGGAGATCGGCTTCGGGCCCCTGGTCGCGGCCTCCTCCATGGGCGTCATGGCGGTCGTCAACGGCGTCGGACGCGCCGTCGTCGGCTGGATGTCGGACATCTGGGGCCGCAAGCTGAGCCTGGTGCTCGTGATCGTGGTGCTCGGCCTCGCCCAGTTCGGTGTGATCTGGGCGGGCGACATCCACAGCGAGTGGCTGTTCCTGTTCTTCGCGTTCCTTTCGGGCTTCGGCGGCGGCGCGTTCTACCCGATGTTCGCGGCGCTGACCCCGGACTACTTCGGCGAGAACTACAACGCCACCAACTACGGGCTGGTCTACAGCGGCAAGCTCATCAGCGGCCTGTTCGGCGGCGGACTCGGCTCGATGGTCGTCGCCGCATGGGGTTACAACGGGGCGTATGCGCTGGCAGGCGGGGTCTCGATGGTGGCGGCGGCGGTCGCGCTGCTGCTGCGGCAACCGGGGCGCGAGAAGACCGCGACGGCGTCCGTGACCGCATAGGCCGTCTACGGAGGGACGCTCCGAGGGAATCTCAGGAGTACGTACGCGGGGTGGGGCCCGGCCGCTCGGCCGGGCCCCTCTCTGCTCCCCGCCGGGCGCGGCTACTCCCCGCAGCGCTCCCGCAGCGAGTGCAGGTGCTCGCTGGACTTGCGGGCGAAGGCATAGGACTCGACTGGGCTGTCGTGCTCGGTCTGCCAGTGGTGATAACGCCGTCCCTGGTGGGTACGGGCCGTCACCTTCGAAAGGAACCTCTTGTAGTCGATGTCCCCGTCCCCGACGTCCGTCATGCGGTAGCCGTCCCGCGTGGTCTCGTCACGGATGCCGTCCTTGACGTGGAACAGCGGATAACGGTGCGGCTGCTTGAGCACATAGGAGAGCGGCTCGAAGGGAGCGGGGGTTCCGTCGGGCCGCTTGCCGAACCGGAACTGGGCGCAGTAGGCCCAGTAGATGTCCATCTCCAGGTACACGAAGTCGGGGTCCGTCTCGGCGAGCAGCACGTCGTAGAGCCTGACCTTCGGCTTGTCGGCGGCGAAGGAGAACTCCTCGGCGTGGTTGTGCTGGTAGAACTTCATGCCGCGCTTGCGGGCCGCCTCGCCGTACGTGTTGAAGTCCTCCGCCGCACGCTTCCAGGCGTCGACGGTCGAGCCGTAGCGGAAGGGGCCCGACGCGGTGCCGATGTGCTGGAGACCGAGGGCCTCCGCGTCGTCGAGGACCTTGGTCAGGTTCTGCGCGAAGGTGTACGCGTTGGGGTTGTTGTCGTCGTAGTAGCCGACGTGGGAGCCGATCGGGTGCAGCCCGTGGTCGTGGGCCAGCGCCTTCAGCCGGGCGAGGGTGATGGCGCCCGCCGAACCCTGGGTGTAACCGGCGAACTCGATCTCGTCATATCCGTACTTCTCCAACTCGGCGAAGACGGGGGCGAATCCGACGGTGGAGACCTTGTCGCGGAGGCTGTAGAGCTGGACGCCGAGGCGGCCGGGTGGCAGGACGGGGCGGCCGTGGCCCTTGCCCGACGGCTCGGCCGCCGTCGTGTCCACGGGCTTGTCCGCGGCGACTGCCGGTGTGGTCGCGCCGATCAGCGCCGTGGCGGTGGCGCCCGCGGCCACGCCGAGCATGCCGCGTCGGCTGAGTCTGTGGGCGAGTTCAGGGTCGGCGGAGGTGGGCTTGCGGCTCATGCGGTCTCCCGGGGTCACATCAGGGATGGGTTCGAAAAAGGGATCAGGGATCACTCGGGGTCGGACCCTGATGGCAGGGTCCGCGCCGTCTGGTTCAGTGGAGATCAAGCAGATTCAGCGACCCGGGCCTTCGGGCTCAGGCCAGGCCTGCGAGTTGGAGCAGCAGCGATTTCACTTCGGTGGCCGCGACGCGGCCGCTTACGGCGCGGGGGGTGGAGCACAGAATGAGCGGACTTTCGTCCTCGCTCGTGGGGAGGCGGCCATGGCTGCCGCGAATAGGTGACGGGTCCAGGGGCACGACCGCCATCCGGTAGCGCATGCCGAGCTTCTTGCGGGCCAGCGCGCCCGCGGCCTTCACACGGACGTAGGGGTCCTGGGGGTCCATGAAGAGCTCGACGGGGTCGTAGCCGGGTTTGCGATGGATCTCGACGAGCTGTGCGAAGTCGGGCGCACGGGCGTCGTCGAGCCAGTAGTAGTACGTGAACCAAGCATCCGGCTCCGCGACGGCGACGAGTTCACCGGAGCGCGGGTGGTCCAGATGGTGCGCCTTCTTGCCCTCGTCGTCGAGGAGTTGCTCGATGCCGGGAACACCCTCGAGGGCCGCACGTGTGGCCTCCAGGTCCTCCGGGCGACGCACATAGACATGGGCGATCTGATGGTCGGCGACCGCGAAGGCGCGGGACGCCATCGGGTCGAGGTACTCCATGCCGTCCTGGGTGTGCACTTCCACGAGGCCCGCGCGGCGCAGTACGCGGTTGATGTCGACCGGCCTGTTCACACGGGTGATGCCGTACTCGGACAGGGCGACGACCGTGCGGCCCTCGGCCTTGGCATCGTCGAGGAGCGGCGCGAGGGTCGCGTCCAGGTCGGCCGCCGCCTGACGGGAGCGGGGGTCGTCGGGGCCGAAGCGCTGCAGGTCGTAGTCGAGATGAGGGAGGTAGCACAGGGCCAGGTCGGGGTGGCGGGTGTCGATGATGTGCCGGGTGGCGTCCACGATCCAGCGGCTGGAGACGATGTCGGCGCCGGGGCCCCAGAAGTGGAAGAGGGGGAACGTGCCGAGTTTCTCGGTGAGTTCGTCGTGCAGGGCCGGGGGCCGGGTGTAGCAGTCGGGTTCCTTGCGGCCGTCGGCGTAGTAGACGGGGCGGGGGGTGACGGTGACGTCGGTGTCGGCGCCCATGGCGAACCACCAGCAGATGTTGGCGACGGTGTAGCCGGGGTGCGCGCGGCGTGCGGCGTCCCACAACTTGTCGCCGGCGACAAGGCCGTTGTGCTGACGCCAGAGGAGTACGTCGCCGAGCTCGCGGAAGTACCAGCCGTTGCCGACGATGCCGTGCTGGGCGGGGGTGGTGCCGGTGAGGAACGTGGACTGGGCGGCGCAGGTGACGGCGGGCAGGACGGTGCCGAGCTGTGCTCTGGCGCCGGACTGGCCGAGGGCCTTCAGGTGCGGCATGTGGTCGAGGAGGCGCGGGGTGAGGCCGACGACGTCCAGAACCAGCAAGGGAGTGGGAGTCATGGGAGTTCCTTCAGGCCGAGGTCCGTCAGGAGGTCACGGGCGAGGGTGAGTTCCGCGGCGATGCCGTCGGTGAGCTGCGGGCGGCCGCGCGGGCGCAGTGCGGGCGGCAGGGCCTGCCAGGTGTAGGTCTCGACCTCGAGATGACGGGTGAGGGGGTGAGGGCCGCCGACGAGGCGGGTCAGGGTGTCCTGGAGCACCGGAAGCGTGGAGGTGAGTGGCGCGGCGGGGGCCGCGTGCAGGGGGACGTGGAAGTGCGCCCGCCAAGGGGCCGTGTCGGGCAGCGCATGGTCGGCGAGCGCCTCGCCGAGGTCGTCGGTGCCGCGCAGTCCGGTGCCGTTGAGCGTGCGGGTCTGGTGCAGGAAGCGGGGTTCGTCGAAGGCGGCGAGCGCCTCGCGGACAGCGGGGAGATGGGGGTGTTCGGCATGCAGGGCGGCGGAGAGCTGCGATTTGACGACGGGGATGCGCGCGGCGGTCAGGGCGTCGAGCGCGGCCTGCGGGTCTTCGAAGGAGGTGGCGAGGTGACAGGTGTCGACGCAGACACCGATGCGGTCGTGACCGACCGCGGTGAGGGGGGCGATCGCGTCGGCGGTCGTCTCGACGGTGCAGCCCGGTTCCGGTTCGAGGCCGATGCGGATCGACCGGCCGGTCAGTTCATCGAGGGCGTCGAGGCGTTGGGCGAGCGCGGTGAGAGCGCTGCGGGCGGCCTCGGCCCGGGCGGTGTCGAAGGGGGTGCGCCAGGCCACGGGCAGGGTGGAGATGGTGCCTTCGGCGACATCGTCGGGCAGCAGGGTCGCGAGCAGCCGGGCCAGGTCCGTGGTGTGGGCGAGGCGCTCCGGATCGGTCCAGTCCGGCTTGTACACGCGGTACTTGACCTCTTCGGCGCCGAAGCCCTCATAGGGGAAGCCGTTGAGGGTGACGACTTCGAGGCCGCGCCGGTCGAGTTCGGTGCGCAGGCCGCGCAGCGCCGCGGGGTCGGTGACGAGGGCGCGGGCGGCGTCCTTGGCGAGCCACAGGCCGATGCCGATGCGGTCCCTGCCGAGCCGTCTGCGCACCGGCTCGCAGTGGTCGCGGAGCTGGGCGAGGACGCCGTCGAGGGTCTCCGCGGGGTGCACGTTCGTGCAGTACGCGAGGTGGACGGTCGAGCCGTCGGGGTGCCGGAAGCGCATCGCTCACGCCCCGCCGCGCAGGATGGAGTTGCCCTCGTGGGTGGCCTCCGTGCCGACGACGTCCAGGGCGAGGCGACCGCTGAGCCCGTAGAAGGCCACGGGGTTGCGCCAGAGGACGAGGTCGACGTCGTCCTCGTCATACCCGGCCACCAGCATCGCATCGGCGACCTTGCGGGTCTTGAGGGGGTCGCTCTTCCCCCAGTCGGCGGCCGAGTTGACGAGCACCTTCTCGGGGCCGACGTCACGCAGGATCTCGATCATCCGCTCCTCGTCCATCTTGGTGTCGGGATAGACGGAGAAGCCGAGCCAACAGCCGCTGTCCTTGGCCTCCTTGACCGTCGTCTCGTTGAGGTGGTCGATCAGGACGCGGTCCAACGGCAGCGCGGACTCACGGACGACGTCGATCGTGCGGCGCAGCCCCGCGAGCTTGTCGCGGTGCGGGGTGTGCACGAGCGCGGGCAGCTCGTGGTCGGCGGCCAGCTGGAGCTGGGCGGCGAGCGCGTTGTCCTCGGCGGGCGTCATCGAGTCGTAGCCGATCTCCCCGACGGCGACGACGTTGTCCTTGACGAGATAGCGGGGCAGTGCATCAAGGACGGGGGTGCAGCGGGGGTCGTTCGCCTCCTTGGGGTTGAGCGCGATCGTGCAGTGGTGGGCGATCCCGTACTGGGCGGCACGGAAGGGTTCCCAACCGAGGAGGGAGTCGAAGTAGTCGAAGAAAGAGGCGGGCGAGGTGCGGGGCTGGCCGAGCCAGAAGGCGGGCTCCACGACCGCGCGGACACCCGCGGCATACATGGCCTGGTAGTCGTCTGTGGTGCGGGAGGTCATGTGGATGTGGGGATCGAAGATGCGCATCGGGACTCCTACTCCTCGCCGGTCGAAGGGGCCGTGGGGCCCGAGGGAGCCGCAGCGGCCGAGGGGGCCGTGGGGGCGGTCAGGGCCAGGACGCGGTGCAGGTCGCCGGGGACGGTCCGGCCCGCGGCGGTGCGTTCGTTCGCGTAGTCGCCGAGCATCCGGGCGAGTTCGGCGTCGCCGTGGGCACGCCGCGCGAGGTCGGTGACGGCCTCCACGGGGACGCCGGTGAACAGGCACTTGAGGACGGCGTGCCGCCAGTCGTGCGGGGCGAGGTGCGCGGCGGCGTAGGGGCCGACGGCCGCGGCGACCAGCCGGGTGTCGTTGGTGCGCAAGGCGTCCTCGACCAGTGCCAGCGCCTCCGGTCCCGGCACCAGGTGGGGTAGGGCGTGCAGGACGGCGCGGCGTTCGGCTGCGGTGCCTTGGGCGTAGACGCGGGCGAGGGTGTCCGGGTCGGCGGCCGCCGTGTGCAGGAGGAGGACGCGGGCGGCGTCGGCGTGGTCGGGGCCGCAGCGACGTCCGGCCTCCGCGAACCGCAACTCCCAGGTGGGGACGCCTCCTTGCCCCGAGGCGCCTTCCCTGGGCGCCCGGGAGGCGGCGGCCTCTGCGGTGGCTTCGGCGGTGGCCTGGTCGAGCCAGGCACGGGCGGCGCCGCCGAGGTGGGCTTCGAGGTGGGTGCGGAGGGCGGCGATTCCGGGGGTGTCGGTCACGGGGTTCCTCCTTCGGCGACGCGGTGCAGGAAGTCGATGGAGTGCGCGGCGAGTTGCGGGCCTGCGTGGGAGTGGCGGGGCAGTTCGACGACGGTCAGTCCTTCGTAGCCGGTGGCGGCCAGGGCTTCGAGGACGGGCGGGAAGTCGATCTCCCCGTCGCCGAAGGGCAGGTGTTCGTGGACACCGCGGCGCATGTCCTCGATCTGGACGTGCCACAGCCAGGGCGCGGCGGCCTTGACGCAGTCAGCGGGAGGGAGGGGTTCGAGGCACTGGCAGTGGCCGATGTCGAGGGTGAGGCCGAGGAGTTCGGGGTCACCGAGTGCGTGCCGGAGGTGGTGGAAGTCAGCCAGTGAGGAGAGGAGGTGACCGGGCTCGGGCTCGACGGCGAGCGGGACACCGGCGCCGGACGCGGCGTCCAGGACGGGTCCGAGTGTGTCGGCGAGGCGTTGCCAGGCGGTGTGCTCGTCCGTGCCCTCGGGGGTGATGCCGCTGAAGCAGTGCACGGCGTGGGCGCCCAGGTCGGCGGCGACCTGGACGGCGCGGATGAGCAGGCGGACCCGGTCGGCCCGCCGTTCCGGATCGGGGTCGAGGAGGGAGGGGCCGTGCTTGCTGCGCGGGTCGAGGACGTAGCGGGCTCCGGTCTCGACGGTGACGGTCAGGCCGAGCCGGTCGAGCCTGCGGGCCACGTGTCGGCTGCGGGCGGCGAGGTCGGGGGCGAGGGGGTCGAGGTGCATGTGGTCGAGGGTCAGTCCGACACCCGCGTAGCCGAGGTCGGCGAGGAGGCCGAGGGCGTCGTCGAGGCGGAGGTCGGTGAGCCCGTTGGTGCCGTAGCCGAGGCGGAGTCCGCCGGGCGGGGGGCGGTGCGGAGGGTTCGTACCGCTCGGCGGGGTCCGGGGGAGGGAGCCACTCTCCGCGCCGCTCGCGCCACCCGCGCTACCCGAGGCACCCGCGCCAGCCGCACCGCCCGAGGCCCCCGAGACACCCGAGGCCCCCGAGGCACCCACCCCGTCCATGCCGCCCAGGCCACTCGTACCGCCCATGCCACCCGTGCCGCCCGAGCCACTCGCGGGCCGCCGGGAGTCGGAGCCACTCGCGGGCCGCCAAGAGTCGGAGCCGCTCATGTCACGCTCACCTTCCGTGCGAACTTCCGGGCCGCCGGGGCGAGGGCGGCGGTCAGGAGGGCGGTTCCCGCGGCGCCCGCGCGGGCGGACAGGGCGGCCTGGAGCGGGATCATGGCGCGGATGCCGCCGCCGACGGCTCGTTGGGTGAGGGGAGGTGAGGGATTGAGGACGGCGTGGAAGAACGGTTTGGCGACGGTGCCGACATAGGCGACGGCGAGCGCGCCGCGCAGGGTGCGTAGGGCGGTGCTTCGGGCGGTGACCGGTGCCGTGGGGGTGGTCCCCGGCAGGCCGAGGGCGGCTGCGACCGCCGCCCGTCGGTTCGCGGCCCGGCCGGTGACCGGCCCCCGGCCCACCCGCTCGGCAAGCACCGCGGCCGCTGCAAGTGCCGCCAACGGCGCCGCCGTGGAACCTCCCTGGGCTTCGCGGCGGGAGACGGTGGTGACCGCCAGAGTATGGGCGGCCAGCACCACCGCGGACGGCACCACCCCGGACGACGCCACCGCGGACGGCACCACCCCCGACGACGCCACCCCGGACGCCCCCGCAACGGACGCCCCCGCACCCCCAAGCCGACCACGTCCCCCCGCCCCCGCGCCCGCCCCCGCGCCCCCAGTAGCCACCGCCCCCAACACCAGATCCAGCCCCCGTGCCGCCGCCATCGCGGTCGGGCCCGCTGGGGTGTGTTTGAGGTGGAGGTCGTAGGCCCAGACCGTGGTGGCCAGGGCGGTGGCCGTGGTCAGGGAGGGGCGGCCTGCTCGGGAGGCGAGGGCGAGGCCCGTTGCCGTGAGGGCTGTTGCCGCGGCGAGGGCGGCGGGTGGGGTGATGCGGCCCGAGGGAAGGGGGCGCTCGGGGCGTTCGACGGCGTCGTCGGCTCGGTCCGCCCAGTCGTTGAGGGCCATGCCCGCTTCGTACAGACAGAGAGAGGAGGCGATGGCGATGAGGGTGCGGTGGTTGGGGCGCAGACCGGTGGCGGCCGCACCGGCGAGGGCGTCGCCGGGGACGGTGAAGAGGGCGGGCAGGCGCAGCAGTTCCGCCCAGTCGCGGGGCGTGCTCATCGGGTCTCCCGCAGGCGCTCCGCGAGGCCGAGCAGTTGTGCGTACTGCTCGCCGAGTGCGGCGGGTGACCCGTCGTCGGGGTCCTTGAAGTAGAAGCCGAGGGAAGGGAGGGGGCCGACGAGGCCGCGTTCGTGGGCGCGGGAGGTCAGCCGGGCGAGGTCCAGGATCAGGGGGGCCGCGAGGGCCGAGTCACAGCCCTGCCAGGTGGTCTGCAGGACCATGCGGGTGCCGAGGAAGCCGTCGAAGGCGATGTGGTCCCAGGCCGTCTTCCAGTCGCCGAGCGAGGGCACGTCGTCGATGTGGACCTCTCCCTCGGGGGCCGTGCCGAGGGTGTCGGCGAGGACGCGTTCCTTGCCCGCGTTCTTCGCGGCCGCGGCGGCCGGATCGGCGAGGGCCGCGCCGTCGCCGCCGCCGAGGAGGTTGGTGCCGGACCAGGACCGTACAGCGAGGGCGCGTTGGGCGAACATCGGGCCCAGCACGGAGCGGAGCAGGGTCTGTCCGGTCTTGCCGTCGCGGCCGGCGTGGGGCAGTGCGGAGGTGCGGGTGGCCTCGGTGAGGTGGGGGTGGTGGAGACCGGTGGAGGGGGTGAAGTTGACGTAGGGGCAGCCTGCCCGTAGTGCAGCGGCCGCGTAGAGGGAGCTGGCGGGCAGTCGTGTGTCGCCGTCGGCGGGGAGGGGCTCCGTCGAGGCGACGTTGATCACGACGGCGCGGGCCAGGTTCCGGCGACGCAGGAAGTCGCGCAGGTCCGTGGTGAAGGCGTCGATCAGTTCGTCGTCGGTGCGGGTGTCGCCGGGCAGTGGTCCGCCGGGGCGTATCTCGGCGTCGGCGGCGGCGAGTTCGGCGCGGACCGCGGAGGGGAGGCCGTGCGGCAGGACGCCGCCCGCGGCGAGTTCCTCGGCGCGTTTGGGCAGGGGGCAGTTCGTGGTGTCGTGGCCGCCGAAGACGAGTGACGACAACGTTGGCAGGCCTGAGTCCGTGAAGGGGGGTGTTTCGGTGACCATGCCGGTCGGCGCGTGCAGTCCGGCCGCGATCGCCGCGCACCCGGTGACGGTCGTGGTCGCGACCGATCCGCGCGCCCCGATCAGCCAGACCCCGACGAGTGGTGTCCCGACGGAAGAAGTAGAGAGCGCGGATGTGGACACGGCTGCCTCCTGCCATGACTCGACTACTCGACGAATGGGTGCGACGGAGCAAGACGGCGGGCGGAGGTCCGGCGTCCTCCGCCCGCCGCCGTCTAGCGGCCCGCGCCCGAGCCGGACGGTGCGGGTGAATCGGACGGTGCGGAGGGACCGGAGCCGGTCGCGGGCAGGTCCTTGACGCGGATGTCGCGGAAGGAGACCTCGTCGGCGTCGCCGTGGTTCTGGATGCCGATGTGCCCTTGGCGCAGGCTCCGCGCCGGGTCGGTGTTGGTGAAGTCGTTGATCTGGACGCCGTTGAGGTAGATCCGCAGGCGTTCGCCCTCGACCCGGATCTCGTAGGTGTTCCACTCCCCCGGCGGGTTCAGTGCCTTGTCGCGCTTCTTCAGGTCGGCGGACTTGAAGCCGTAGACGGAGCCGGTGGTCTTCTCGGGGGCGTCGGTGGCGTCGATCTGGATCTCGTAGCCGTTGTTGACGGCGGACCAGGGGTCGTCGGAGGCCGGGAAGCCCACGAAGATCCCGGAGTTGTCGTCCCCGGCCATCTTCCAGTCGACCTTGAGGGAGTACGAGCCGAGCTCACGCCGGTCGTACCAGAGCATGCCCATCCCGCCGACGGACGTCAGTGTCCCTTCGGACTCGTTCAGGGTGAAGGAGCCCGGGCCCGCCTGCTGCCAGCCTTCCAGGGAGGCCGCCGTGCCGTCGAAGACCGGCGTGTAGCCCCGTTCGGGCCGGCAGTCGGCCTGGGCGGCGCCGACCGCCCAGCGGATGCCGCCGAGGAGGTGCTGTCGGAAGGCCGGTTCGGCGTAGGACTCCTTGGTGTGGCCGCCGCCGGTGTAGAAGGAGCGGCCGGCCCCTCCCTCGACGGAGCTCTGGCACCAGGCGATGGGGTGGTCGCCCGACATCGTGCCGCCCGTGTACGACGATTCGTCGAGGGAGGCGAGGACACGGGCCTTGTCCCGGGGGTTGGCGCGGTAGTTGTACCACTCGTCGGTGCGGTCCCAGGTTCCCGTGCCCAGGTGGGCCGTGGCCGGGTGCGCGTGGTCCTCGACATGGATCTTCGCGGGCTGGATGGCGGGGTGCGACTGGAAGTAGGCGCCCGCGAGTCGGCCGTAGAAGGGCCAGTCGTACTCGGTGTCGGCGGCCGCGTGCACGCCGACGTAGGCGCCGCCGCCGCGGATGTACTTCTCGAACGCCGTCTGCTGCCCGGCGTTCAGGACGTCGCCGGTGGTCGAGAGCCAGATCACGGCGTCGTACTTGGCGAGGTTGGTGTCGGTGAAGGCGGCCGCGTCCTCGGTGGCGTCGACGGCGAAGCCGTTCGCGGCGCCGAGTTCCTTGACGGTCGCGATGCCGGTGGGGATCGAGTCGTGCCGGAATCCCGCGGTCTTGGAGAAGACCAGGACCCGTTCGCCCTCCTTGCCGTGGTCCGGTCCCGGTGTGGAGGCCGCGGGGCCCGTGGCACACCCGATGAGCAGTGCGGCGGCCGCGGTCGCGGTCATGAGCCGTGCTCGTCTGCGCATGGTGCTCGCCCCTTCCTCAGCTGGTGGTGAAGGTGAAGTCGTCCACGTCGTAGAGCGCTCCGCTGCCCGAGCCCTTGAAGACCAGGTAGAGCGTGGTGGTGGTCGTCGGGGGCCGGGTGATGGCCGTGCTGACGTCCGTGTAGGTCTCCCATGAGCCGGTCGGGGTGACCTTCGCGGTGCCCAGGAGCTTGCCGGTGGCCGATCCGCTGCGGACTTCGAGGGTGCCGCCGGATCCGGCGGAGGCGACGCGCGCGGTCAGCTTGGTGGCGTTGCCGAGGACGTAGGGCTTGAAGGAGATCCAGTCGCCGTTGTGGATGTCACCGACGGTCTTGCCGCCGTGCGCCGGGGTGTGGTTGACGATGGAGACGCCCTTGGAGTCGCCGTAGTGCTCGCCCTGGCGGTGCTTGGGCTGGACGACGTTCTGGTCGTGGGTGGTCAGCGCGGGCTGGCCATTGGCACCCTTGTCGGTGTACTCGGCGTCGAAGACCCCGAAGATGTTGGCGTTCGGGTCGTGCTCACCGTCGGCGGAGGTCTGGATGGTGCCCGAGCAGCCGTTGGCCGAGGTGACCGGGTGGCCGTGGCTGTCGTGGCCGAGGATGTGGGTGACCTTGACCTTGGTGCAGTCGATGGTCTTGTCCTCCGGGTCGGTGACCTTCACCTTGAAGGGCACCTTGTCACCGAAGGTGAACAGCTGGCCGTCGGCGGGGAGTTCGAGGGTGACCTTGGGCGCGGTGTTGCCGACGGTGAGGTGCGCGCTCGCCGAACCGGTGCGTCCGGTGGGGTCCTTGACGGTCACGGTCGCCGTGTAGACGCCGTTCTTCTTGTACGTGTACGTGGGGTTCTGCTGCGTCGATGTGCCGCCGTCGCCGAAGTCCCAGGCGTAGGTGAGGGTGCCGCCGTCGGCGTCGGTGGCCTTCGCGGTGAACTTCGTCTTCAGCGGTGCCTGGCCGCTGGTCACCGAGGTGCTCGCCTCGACGATCGGGGAGTGTCCGTCGGTGGCGTTCTCGATGCGGTAGAGGGCGGAGTTGGCGTCGCCGTTGAAGTAGCCGGTTCCGTAGTCGAGGACGTAGAGGGCGCCGTCGGGGCCGAACTCCATGTCCATGACCTGGGTGCCGGTCCACGGGAACGGGTTGATCTTGGAGATGGTGCCGTCCGCGCCCTGCTCGATGCGCTTGATCCAGCGCCGGCCGAACTCGCCGGCGAAGTAGTTCCCGTCGTACGCCTCGGGGAACTTCACCGGCGAGGTGTTCGCCGCGTCGTAGCGGTAGACGGGGCCGCCCATCGGGGACTCGGAACCGGAACCGAACTCGGGGACGGAACCGCCGTCGTACGGAATCCAGGCTTCCTGCGCGGCGGGCAGGTCGGTCAGGCCCGTGTTGTGCGGCGATTCGTTCTTCGGCGCCGCGCAGTCGAAGGCGGATCCGGAGGCCCCGGTCGCGAAGTCGTAGTCGACGTAGGCGTCGTTCTTGCCGGTGCAGTAGGGCCAGCCGAAGTTGCCCGGCTTGGTCACGCGGGCGAACTCGACCTGGCCCGCGGGGCCGCGCTTGGGGTCGGCCGCGCCCGCGTCGGGCCCGTAGTCACCCACGTACACGATGCCCGTCGGCTTGTCGACGCTCATCCGGAAGGGGTTGCGGAAGCCCATCGCGTAGATCTCGGGGCGGGTCTTCGCGGTGCCCTTGGCGAAGAGGTTGCCGTCCGGGACGGTGTAGGTGCCGTCGTCGGCGACCTTGATGCGCAGGATCTTGCCGCGCAGGTCGTTGGTGTTGCCCGCGCTGCGCTGCGCGTCGTAGGCGGGGTTGCGGTTCGCCCGTTCGTCGATGGGGGTGAAGCCGTCCGAGGCGAAGGGGTTGGAGTCGTCGCCCGTCGAGAGGTAGAGGTTGCCGTCCTTGTCGAAGTCGATGTCGCCGCCGACGTGGCAGCAGATGCCGCGGCTCGCGGGGACGTCGATGACCTTCTTCTCGCTGGCGGCGTCCAGGGTGCCGTCGGCCTTCAGGACGAAGCGGGAGAGGCGGTTGACGCCGTCGAACTTCTTGAAGTCGTCCGCGGTGCCCTCGTTCGGGGCGTCGCCCGCGGGGGTGTCGAGCGGGGGCGCGTAGTAGAGGTAGACCGCGCGGTTCTCGCTGAACTTCGGGTCGATGCCGACGCCTTGGAGACCCTCTTCGTCGTGCGAGTAGACCGGTATCTTCCCGGCGACCTTGGTGTCGCCGGTCGCGTCGGTGAGGCGGACCGTGCCGTCGCGGGAGGTGTGCAGGACGGAACGGTCGGGCAGCACGGCGAGCGTCATCGGCTCGCCCATCTCCGGCTCGCCCTTGGCGAGCGTGACCTGCTGGAAGTCCTCGGCGGCGGGCGCGGCCCCGGGCGGATCCGCGGGGACGGCGCCGGCCTGGGGTACGGCGATGGCCAAAGAGGCACCGGTCAGGAGTGTTCCGGTGAGCAGGGCGAGGGCTTTGTGGAGTCTCGGGCGTTTCCTGTGCACGGGGGTTCCTCCGGATGGGAGCGGGTGTCGTGCGGTACTCCGTGCGCCGGGGTGCGCCGTCACCCCGGAAGTCTCATGTCCTGTACACATCAGGGACGGTAGCGAGCTTTGTACGTGGCCGAAAGCCCTTGTGCGGTACCAGAGTTCGGCTTCTTCCTCCGACAGGACAAAGCTCCGCGAGGCGGCGGGGCCCGGCCGGAACCGAGCGCCGCGCAGGCCCAGGCCTCAGTCCGAGCCGAACGCCGCGCAGGCCCAGGCCTCAGTCCGAGCCGAACGCCGCGTCGAACGACGCGCTCGGCGCCTCGAAGTCGTACGCCTTCAAGCGCTTCAGCGCCTCGGGCGCGCCCTGGAGGCGGTCCATGCCCGCGTCCTCCCACTCCACCGAGACCGGGCCCTCGTACGCGATGGAACGCAGCATCCGGAACACGTCCTCCCACGGGACGTCCCCGTGGCCCGCCGACACGAAGTCCCAGCCGCGGCGCGGGTCGCCCCACGGCAGATGCGAGCCGAGCCTGCCATTGCGGCCGTCCAGGCGGCGCCGGGCCTCCTTGCAGTCCACGTGGTAGATCCGGTCGCGGAAGTCGTAGAGGAAGCCCACCGGATCGAGGTCCTGCCACACGAAGTGCGACGGGTCGAAGTTCAGGCCGAAGGCCGTGCGGTGGTCAACGGCCTCCAGAGCCTTGTGCGTTGTCCAGTAGTCGTACGCGATCTCGGAGGGGTGCACCTCGTGGGCGAAGCGGACGCCCTCGGCGTCGAAGACGTCCAGGATCGGGTTCCAGCGCTCCGCGAAGTCCTCGTAACCGCGCTCGATCATGGACTCGGGGGCCGGTGGGAACATCGCGACCAGATGCCAGATCGCCGACCCCGTGAAGCCGACGACCGTGTCGACGCCGAAGGCGGCCGCCGCCCGCGCGGTGTCCTTGATCTCGGCGGCGGCCCGCCGCCGCACGCCCTCCGCCTCCCCGTCGCCCCAGATCCTGGCGGGCAGGATCGCCCGGTGCCGCTCGTCGATGATCGCGTCGCAGACGGCCTGGCCCACCAAGTGGTTGGAGATCGCCCAGCACTTGAGCCCGTACTTGTCGAGCAGCGCGTGCCTGCCAGCCAGATAGCCGGGGTCGGCGAGCGCCTTGTCGACCTCGAAGTGGTCGCCCCAGCAGGCGAGTTCGAGGCCGTCGTAGCCGAAGTCACGGGCGAGGGAGCAGACCTCCTCGAGCGGCAGGTCGGCCCACTGGCCGGTGAAGAGCGTGAAGGTGCGGGGCATGACGGGGCCTCCTCAGGCAGGGATCGGCTGAACACTCAGGCAGGAATCGGCGTATACACGGAGTTCTTCGCCGCGCTCTCCTCGACCGCCGCGAGCACCCGCTGCACGGAGAGCCCGTCGGCGAAGGAGGGCGCGGGTTCGGCGCCCGTGGCGATGGCGTGCAGCAGGTCGCGGGCCTGGTGCACGAAGGTGTGCTCGTAGCCGAGGCCGTGGCCCGGCGGCCACCAGGCCTCCAGGTAGGGGTGGTCGGGCTCGGTCACCAGGATCCGGCGGAAGCCGGCCGACGCGGCGGGCTCGGTGTGGTCGTGGAAGGAGAGCTCGTTGAGCCGCTCCAGGTCGAACGCCAACGACCCTTCGGAGCCATTGAGTTCGAGCCGCAGGGCGTTCTTGCGTCCGGTGGCGAAGCGGGTTGCCTCGAAGCTGGCGAGCGCGCCGGAGGGGAAGCGGCCGGTGAAGACCGCGGCGTCGTCCACGGTGACCGTGCCGAGCCGGGTGCCGCCCGACGCGGTGAGCCCGCTGGACACCCCCGCCGCCGCCTCGACAAGCGGCCGTTCGCGTACGAAGGTCTCGGTGAGCGCCGAAACCCCGGCGACCTGCTCCCCCGCCAGATACTGCGCGAGGTCCACGATGTGCGCCCCCAGGTCACCGAGCGCCCCGGAGCCCGCGCGGTCCTTGCGCAGCCGCCAGGTGAGCGGGAACTTCGGGTCCACCAGCCAGTCCTGAAGGTACGTCAGACGTACGTGTCGGAGCACGCCGAGCCGTCCGTCGGCGACCATCCGGCGGGCGAGCGCGAGCGCGGGAACCCGCCGGTAGTTGAAGCCGACCATGGCCATCTGTCCCCGGGCGCGGGCCCGTTCGGCGGCGTCGGCCATCGCCTCGGCCTCCTCGACGGTGTTGGCGAGCGGCTTCTCGCACAGCACGTGCTTGCCCGCGTCGAGCGCGGCGACGGCGATCTCCGCATGGCTGTCGCCGGGGGTGCAGATGTCGACGAGGTCGACGTCGTCCCGGGCGATCAGGGCGCGCCAGTCGGTCTCGGCCGCGGCCCAGCCGAGCCGGTCGGCCGCGGCGCGCACGGCACCGCCGTCGCGTCCGCAGACGGCCGAGAGCACCGGCCTGACCGGCAGGTCGAAGACGCGCCCGACGGTGCGCCAGCCCTGGGAGTGGGCCGCGCCCATGAACGCGTATCCCACCATGCCCACCCCCAACGGCCGCTTCCCCGCCTCGGGTTCCGTCTCACGCATGCGGTACTCCTCCTCGTCGACGCTCGATGGGCGGTACTGAGGCGCACATCACTTGAAGCCGGTGGGCATGTACTGCTCGACGTTGTCCTTGTCGACCACCGCCGAGTACAGGGTGATGAAGGCCGGGATCTCGAACTCGGCCATGCCGCTGATGCCCTTGCTCTGCCCGAGGGCGCGCGCGAGGTCGATCGCGGACGCGGCCATCGTGGGCGGGTAGAGGACGGTGGCCTTCAGGACGCTGTCGCCCGCGTCGATGGCCTGGAAGGCGGAGAGCGCGCCCGCGCCGCCGACCATCAGGAAGTCGTCGCGACCCGCCTGCTTGATGGCGCGCAGGGCGCCGACCCCCTGGTCGTCGTCGTGGTTCCACAGGGCGTCGAAGTTCTTCTGCGCCTGGAGGAGTTGGGACATCTTCTGCTGGCCGGACTCGACGGTGAAGTCGGCGGCCTGGCGGGCGACCTTCTCGATGTTCGGATAGTTCTTCAGCGCGTCGTCGAAGCCCTTGGTGCGCTGCTTGGTCAGCTCCAGGTTGTCGAGCCCTGCCAGCTCCACGACGCGGGCGTTCTTCTTGCCCTTGAGCTGCTCGCCGATGTAGTGCCCGGCGTTGAGGCCCATGCCGTAGTTGTCGCCGCCGATCCAGCAGCGGTAGGCCTGCGGCGAGGCGAAGACACGGTCGAGGTTGACGACGGGGATGCCCGCCTTCATGGCCTTCAGGCCGACCTGGGTGAGCGCCTTGCCGTCGGCGGGCAGGATCACCAGGACGTCGACCTTCTTGTTGATCAGCGTCTCGACCTGGCCGATCTGCGCGGCGGTGTCGTTCGAGCCCTCGGTGGCCTCCAGGGTGACGTCCTTGTACTTCTTGGCCCGCTCCTTGGCGTTGTCGTTGATGGCGTTGAGCCAGCCGTGGTCGGCCTGCGGGCCCGCGAAGCCGATGGTGACCTGCTTGCCGGGCTTGTCGTCGGCGACCTGCTGTTCCTTGTCGTCGGAGCCCTCGTCCTTGGACTCGTTGCTGGTGCACCCCGCGAGGAGGGCTCCGGAGGACAGGGCGGCGGCTCCGAAGAGGAGCCCTCTGCGGCTCGTGTTGGTTGGCATGGTGAACCCCTCGACTCAGGTGGTGTGGGCCGTACGTCGTTGGACGAGCACCGCGGCGACGATGATCGCGCCCTTGGCGATCTGCTGGGTCGCGGTCTCCAGGTTGTTGAGCGCGAAGATGTTCTGGATCGTGGTGAAGATCAGCACGCCGAGCACGGAGCCGGTGATGGTGCCCCGGCCGCCGCTGAGCAGCGTGCCGCCGATGATCGCCGCGGCGATGGCGTCGAGCTCGTACAGATTGCCGTTGGTGTTCTGTCCCGAGCCGGACAGGATGATCAGCAGGAAGGCCGCGATGCCGCAGCAGAGCCCGGAGAGCAGATAGAGGTAGAGCCGCTGCCTTCGTACGTCGATCCCTGCGAGGCGCGCCGCTTCCGCGTTGCCGCCGACCGCGACGGAGCGCCGCCCGAAGGTGGTGCGGTTCAGGAGCAGCCAGCCGACGACCGTGACGGCCGCGAAGACGAGGACGAGCGGCGGGATGCCGAGGATGTAGGAGTCGCGCAGGCCGAGGTCCAACACCCCGTCCACGGTGACCATTTGGGTCTTTCCGTCGGTGATCTGCAGGGCGAGCCCGCGCCCGGAGGCCAGCATGGCGAGGGTCGCGATGAACGGCACCATTCCGCCGTACGCGATGAGCAGGCCGTTGACCAGGCCGCATGCCATGCCGACGAGCACCGCGGTGAACAGGATGCCCGCGAAGCCGTACTCCTGGGTGGCGACCGTCGTCGCCCACACCGAGGCGAGCGCGACGATCGCGCCGACCGACAGGTCGATGCCGCCGGAGATGATCACGAAGGTCATGCCGACGGTGACGACGCCGATGACGGAGGCCTGGGTGAGGACCAGTTGGACGTTGTCGGTGTCCAGGAACGAGTCGGGCTGGGTGATGCCGCCGATCACGATCAGCGCGGCGAGCACCCCGAGCAGCGAGAGCGTGCGCACGTCGGCGCGGGCGATGACGGTCCGCCACGGGCTTCTGCCGTCGGCGGGGGCGCTCTTGCGGGTGGCGGCCTCAGCCGCCGGGGCTGGCTGGGTCATGCCGCCGGGCTCCCTTCGATGACAAGGTCGAGTACGCGGTGTTCGTCGAGGTCACGGGCGGGTGCGGCATGCACGACGCGGCCCTCGCGGAGCACCAGGACGCGGTCGGCGAGGCCGAGCACCTCGGGCACCTCGCTGGAGACGAGGAGGACGGCGAGGCCGTCGTCGGCGAGCCGGCGGATCACCGCGTACAGCTCGGCTCGGGCGCCGACGTCGACGCCGCGGGTCGGTTCGTCGAGCAGCAGGACGCGGCAGCCGCGCAGCAGCCACCGGGCCAGGACGGCCTTCTGCTGGTTGCCGCCGGAGAGGGTGCGCACCGGGGCGGAGGGGTTGTCGGGCCGCAGGGACAGTTCGCGGGTCGCGGCGCGGGCCGCTTCGCGTTCCCCCCTCCGGTCCAGCCAACCGCCGCGCGAGAAGCGGGACATGGAGGAGACGGACACGTTGCGGGTGACGGATTCCAGCATCAGCAGGGCCTGCGCCTTGCGCTCCTCGGGGGCGAGGCCGAGTCCGGCGCGGACGGCGGCGCGTACGCTGCCGGGCCGCAACGTACGCCCGTCGACGGTCACTTGACCCGCGTGGGCCTTGCGTGCGCCGTAGATCGTCTCCAGGATCTCGGAGCGTCCCGAGCCGACGAGTCCGGCGAGGCCGACGATCTCGCCGGGGCGCAGGTCGAGGTCGAAGGGCTCGAACTCGTCGCGGCGCGTCAGGCCGCGCACGGTCAGCACCGGTTCGGGCAGGGCCCGTTCGGTGGGGCGGTCAGGGAAGACGTACTCGACGTTGCGGCCCGTCATCAGCGCCACGACCTCGCTGGTCGGCGTGGACTTCGCGGGGAGTCCACCGGCCACGGCGCGGCCGTCCTTGAGGACGGTGACGCGGTCGCCGATGCGGCGGATCTCCTCCAGGCGGTGCGAGATGTAGACCACGGCGACACCGTCCGCCGTCAGGTCGCCGACGATGCGGAAGAGGTTGTCGACCTCGTCGGGGTCGAGCGCGGCGGACGGTTCGTCCATGACGATGAGGCGCACCTCGTGGGAGAGCGCGCGGGCCATCGAGACGATCTGCTGCTGGGCCGCGGACAGGTCGCCGACGAGGCGCCCCGGATCGATCTCGGTGTGCCCGAGCCGCTTGAGCAGGGCGGCGGTCGACGCCCTCGCCTCCCGTCCCCGTACGACGAATCCGGCGGCGGTCGGCTCGTGCCCGAGGTGGACGTTCTCGGCGACCGAGAGGCCCTCCACCAGGTCGAGTTCCTGGTAGATGGTGGCGATGCCGAGCCGCATGGCCGCGATGGGCGACCGCAGGGTGGTGCGTTCGCCGCGCCAGCTGATCTCGCCTCCGTCGGGTTGGTGGGCGCCCGCGAGGACCTTGATGAGGGTGGACTTCCCGGCGCCGTTCTGGCCGAGGAGGCAGTGCACTTCGCCCGCCTGGACCTGGAGGTCGACGCCGTCGAGCGCGCGGACTCCGGGGAACGACTTGGTGATGCCGGACATGCTGAGCAGCGGTGGTTCTGGTGCCATGACGGTTCCCCCAGGCAGGTGCGTGTGCGTGCCGGTTTCAGGGCAGGGCAGGGCAGAGCGAGGCGCTGTGCTGGGTGAGGTGTCGCTACGTCCCGGTCAGGCCGGTCGGCGACCGGTCAGGCCGGGGAGAACAGGTGGTCGCTGATGAGCCGGGCGCCGCCGATGACCCCGGCGGTGGGCCCCAACTCGCCCAGGACGATGGGGAGGTTGCCGGTCGCCAGGGGCAGCGACTGGCGGTAGACCTGGGTGCGGATCGCGGCGAGCAGCGTATGGCCGAGGCCGGTCACACCGCCGCCGATCACCACGAGGCCGGGGTTGAAGAAGCTGACGAGGCCCGCGATGACCTGGCCGGTGCGGTTGCCGCCGGCCCTGATGAGGTCGAGGGCGGTGGCGTCACCCGCGGCGGCGGCCGCCGCGACGTCGACGGCGGTGAGCCGCCCCGCCTCGGCGAGCCGTGTGGCGAGTTCCGCCGAACGTCCTTCCCTGGCCGCCTCCTCGGCGTCGCGGGCGAGCGCCGCGCCGCTGAAGTAGGCCTCCAGGCAGCCCTTGTTGCCGCAGGCGCAGGGGCGTCCGTCCGGTTCGGCCTGGATGTGGCCGATGTCGCCCGCACTGCCCGTCGTACCGCGGTAGACCTCACCGCCGACGACGATGCCGCAGCCGATGCCCGTGCCGATCTTCACGCAGAGGAAGTCGCCCACGGAGCGTGCGACGCCCGCGTGCTGCTCCCCCATCGCCATGAGGTTCACGTCGTTGTCGACCATGACGGGGCAGCCCAGGTCCTGGCTGAGGGCCTCCCTGACGGGGAAGCCGTCCCACCCCGGCATGATCGGCGGGGCGACCGGCACGCCCTCGGGGAAGCGGACGGGCCCGGGGACGCCGATCCCGGCGCCGTCGAACCCTTCCGCGAGCCCGGTGGCCTTCAACTTGGCGGCCATGGCGAGGACTTGCTCGAAGACGGCGACCGGTCCTTCGCGTACGTCCATGGGCTGGTTGATGTGGCCGAGGACCTCCAGCTCGGCGTTGGTCACCGCGACGTCGACCGAGGTCGCGCCGATGTCCACGCCGAGGAAGCGGAGGGCGGGGGCCAGGCGGATGTTGTGGGAGCGGCGGCCGCCGCGCGAGGCGGCGAGTCCGTCGGCGACCACGAGTCCGGTCTCCAGGAGCCGGTCGACCTCGACGGCGAGCTTGGACCGCGAGAGGTCGATCTGATCGCCCAGCTGGGCACGGGAGTTGGGCCCCCCGTCGCGCAACAGCCGCAACAGTCGCGCCTGGTGCGCGTTGGCGGGTCGAGCCGTCATACGTCTCACGCGCCCCTCCCGCCTCTTCGGGCTGCCAGTGCCACGCCCTCGGGCAACGCCGTTGCCTTCGGGCCTCCTTCAGGCTTTCGAGGGGAACGTAGCAGTGCCTGCCGGGAGTGGGAAGAAGTTGCGCGGGAATTACCCATGACTTTCTCCAGTCACAGGACAAAGGTGTGCGTGCGGGTACGGAGAGTCCCGCCCAACGCCGGTGAGTCCCGTCCTACGCCGGTGAGTCCCGTCCCACGCCGGTGAGTCCCGCCCTACGCCGGTTCGCGCAGCATGCACCACGTGCGCGGGCCGTTGCCCGGCAGGGTGACCTCCGCGGTGACGGCGAAGCCGAGCCGCTCGTAGAACGCCACGTTCCGCTCGGTCGACGTCTCCAGGAAGGCCGGGTGTCCCGCACGGTCGGCCGCTTCGATGCCCGGCTTGATCACCGCGCGGCCGAGGCCCTGCCCCTGGGCGTCGGGGTCCACGCCGACCGTGGCGAGGAACCACGCGGGGCGCTGCGGGCGATGCGGGCGCAGCGCCTGGTCGGCCGATTCGAACCAGGCCGCGCGATCGCCCGCGAGCTCGCCGATCAGCGGGCCCACGGCGGCGAAACCGGGGCTCGGGTCCCGGTCAGGGGTGGTCCAGACGGCGACGGCCCGCCCGGCTCCGGCGACCCAGACGCGTCCGTAGACCATCCCGATACGGGTGAGGAAGAGCTCCTGGAAGCGGCGGACCCGCTCCTCGTGGCCGTCGGCCGCGACCACGTGCCGTGTGAAGGCGTAGTCGGCGAAGGCCCGGGCGAGCGTCCCCACCGCGGTCGGAACGTCTTCGGTGATCAGGGGGCGCACAGGATTGCGCTGCATGCTCTCTCTCCTCCGGGTGTCGCCACGTCCTCGGCCGACGGTCACGGCCCGTCCACCCAACGATCAAGCCCGCCGCCGCGTTCCTTTGCCCGCGCCCCGCTGCCACAATCGATCAGGCCGCTTGGCGGGGACCGGAGGGGGCACAGTGGCACAGTCCGAGTTACAGGTCGCGCTGGTGGGACTCGGCGGCGTGGCGACCGGTGCTGTGGCGACCCTGCTGGCCGCGCGCTACACCTCCCTGGGCGGTGTCAGAGCCGCCACCATCGCCCAACTGGACACCTTCCAGTCCGAGTTCGCGAAGATCGTCGGCCCCTACGCGGAGGCCAGGATCCAGTTGGACCCGGTCAGGGACGGGCGGACGCCCGAGGAGTGGCGCCTGCTCGCCCCCACGCTGCCGCGCACCGCCCCGGGGTGGTGCTCCATGGCCCCCAACCACCAGCTCCTCTACGAGAGACCCGTGATCGTCCGCCGTGACGCCGCGTGGGTGGACGGCGCGGTGCGCAGGCACCAGGCGCTCGGCGCGCCCTCCCTGGACGACGAGACGCGCGACGCGTCGCGCCGCCTGCACCGGGACATCGGAGAGCTCGTCAACGACCTCTCCAACCTCTTCAAGCGCCTCGCCAAGCGCGGCATGGGCGTGATGTAGCGGAGCCGTGCGGTGCGCGGAGCGAGGCGGCCGCCGAGGACTCAGCCCCGGTCGCGCTCGTGGTAGGTCTTGCGCGTGTGTTCCGTGTGGGCGCGCATGACGTCCGTGGCCCGCTGCTCGTCGCGGTCGGCGATCGCGGCGATCAGTTCGCGGTGCTCGATCCAGGACTGGCTGCCGCGCTGCCGGGCGACCGGCGTGTAGTACCAGCGCACCCTGCGGTCCACCTGTCCGGCGAGTTCGGCGAGGACCACATTGCCCGCGAGTTCCATCACCTTGGCGTGGAAGGCCGCGTTCAGGGTCACGACCTGGTCCACGTCGCCGTCCGCGACGGCCTGTTCGCCCCGGGTGCAGAGTTCGTCGAGCGCGGTGATCCCCGCGGTGCCGGTGTTCGCGGCGGCGAGCCGTGCGGCCTCGGCCTCCAGGAGCGTACGGACCGTGAGGAGTTGGTCCGCCTCCTCCTCGGTCGGCTCGTGCACGAAGGCGCCCTGGGCGGGGCGCAGATCGACCCAGCCCTCGGTGTTGAGCCGCTGCAGCGCCTCGCGGACCGGCTGCCGGGACACGCCGAGGTGTCCGGCGAGTTCGCTCTCGACGAGGTGCTGGCCGGGCTGCAGCGAGCGGGTCGTGATGAGTTCGAGCAGCGCCTCGTAGACCCGCTCTCTGAGCGGCCCGGGGCGTTCGAGCCTGGGCACCGCCCCCTGCGGCAGTCCTGTGGACAACATCGCGGTCCCCTCCTCGACGATTGCCTTTTGTCTACAGTCTACGAGCTACAGGGGCCAGCACCAGGGGGAGTTGAGCCGGTCACACTCCGTCTCAGGGGCAGCGCACGACCTGCCCCGCGTACGACAGGTTCCCGCCGAAGCCGAAGAGCAGGACCGGATCGCCCGAGCGGATCTCCCCGCGCTCCACCAGCTTGGACAGCGCCATGGGGACGCTCGCCGCCGAGGTGTTCCCGGAGTCGACGACATCGCGCGCGACGACGGCGTTCACGGCGCCGATGCGCTCGGCGAGCGGTTCGATGATGCGCAGGTTCGCCTGGTGCAGGACCACCCCTGCGAGGTCGGCGGGGGTGAGCCCGGCCTTCTCGCAGGCCGCGCGGGCGAGCGGCGGCAGCTGGGTGGTCGCCCAGCGGTAGACGCTCTGGCCCTCCTGGGCGAAGCGCGGCGGGGTGCCCTCGATGCGGACGGCGTTGCCCATCTCCGGCACCGAGCCCCACAGCACGGGGCCGATGCCGGGCTCCTCGCCGGGCCCGCACGCCTCGACGACGGCGGCGCCCGCACCGTCGCCGGTCAGCACGCAGGTGGTGCGGTCCGTCCAGTCGGTCACCTCGGACATCTTGTCCGCGCCGATGACCAGGGCGCGGGTCGCCGCCCCGGCCCGCACGGTGTGGTCGGCGGTGGCGAGGGCGTGTGTGAAGCCCGCGCACACGACGTTGAGGTCCATGGCGGACGGCGCGGGGATGCCGAGCCGCGCGGACACCCGGGCCGCCATGTTCGGCGACCTGTCGATGGCCGTGGAGGTGGCCACCAGGACCAGATCGATGGCGTCGGGGGCCAGGCCGGCGGCGGCCAGGGCCTTGCCTCCGGCGTGCGCGGCCAGCTCGTCGACCGGCTCCTCGGGGCCCGCGATGTGGCGGGTGCGGATGCCCACACGGGAGCGGATCCACTCGTCGCTGGTGTCGACCACACCCGCGAGGTCCTCGTTCGTGAGCACCTTGGCGGGCTGGTAGTGGCCGACGGCGGCGATGCGCGAGCCGTGCATGGACGGGTCCCCCTTGTGTTGCCGGAGCTGCGGGACCCTCCAGTCTGGTCAGCGACTCACGAGTAACGGGGTACGTAAAGCGACAGGAAAGGGGCTCCGGGTTTGGATGCTTCTCATCATCGTGTCACCCGGTGAACAGCTGGGTGGCCTTGTGTACGAGTTCGTAGATGCCGTAGGCGAGCGGCAGTCCCACCCAGAGCCAGGCGAAGAGCGTCAGCGCGCGGCGGCTACGGGGCGGTGTGCTCGGCGGCATGGCCATCGGCGGCCTCCTTCGGTGCGGGGACGTGGTGGCGGGGGTGGACGGGGCGGACGAGTTCGTTGGCGACGAAGCCCACGACGAGCAGCCCGATCATGATCGTGAAGGAGAGGCCGTAGAGCGCCGAGCCGTGTTTGCCCGCCTCCTCCTGGTGGTCGGCGACGCGGTTCACGATCAGCGGGCCGAGGACCCCCGCCGTGGACCAGGCGGTGAGCAGCCTGCCGTGGATGGCGCCGACCTGGTAGGTCCCGAAGAGGTCCTTCAGATACGCGGGGATCGTCGCGAAGCCGCCTCCGTAGAAGGAGAGGATCACCAGCGCGCAGACGATGAACAGCGGCTTGGAGGTGTCTCCGAAGCGGGCGATGAGGAGGTACATGAGCGCGCCGACACCGAGGTAGACGCGGTAGACGTTCTTGCGGCCGATCAGGTCGGACGCCGATGACCAGCCGATGCGTCCAGCCATGTTGGCCGCGGAGAGCAGGGCGACGAAGCCCGCCGCCGCGGAGACCGACACGGGCGTCTCCGTGTCCGCGAAGAAGTCCGTGATCATCGGGGCGGCCTTCTCCAGGATGCCGATGCCCGCGGTCACGTTCATGCACAGGATCACCCACAGGCACCAGAACTGCGGGGTGCGGATGGCCTGCTTCGCCGACACCTGGGGTCCGTCGAGCGCGCCGGGGCCGCCGGGCCTGTGCGCACCTTCCGTACGGGGTACGCGTACCAGGAGCACGCCGAGCGACATGAAGACGGCGTACGTGAGGCCGTGCACGAGGAACGCGAGCGCGATGCCGTCCGCGTCCGTGCCGAAGGACTCCAGCATCTGCGCGCTCCACGGCGAGGCGATGAGCGCGCCGCCGCCGAAGCCCATGATCGCGATGCCGGTGGCCATGCCGGGGCGGTCCGGGAACCACTTGATCAGTGTGGAGACCGGGGAGATGTAGCCGATGCCGAGGCCGATCCCGCCGACGAAGCCGTAGCCGAACACGATCAGCCAGTACTGGCCGGTCGCGGCGCCCAGCGCGGCGAGCAGGAATCCGGACGAGAAGCAGCTCAGGGCGACGGCCATGGCCCAGCGCGGGCCGTTGCGCTCGACGAGTGTGCCGCCGAACGCGGCGGACA
This sequence comes from Streptomyces sp. NPDC059002, assembly GCF_042740435.1. Taxonomy (NCBI): domain Bacteria; kingdom Bacillati; phylum Actinomycetota; class Actinomycetes; order Kitasatosporales; family Streptomycetaceae; genus Streptomyces; species Streptomyces sp. NPDC059002. Next base: position 350,354 of record NZ_JBHYJI010000001.1, read on the forward strand.
GCCCGAGCATGACGATGCCTAGCTGGAAGGGCAGCGCGCTCTGGGTGCCGCTGAGGTCGAGCGCGGATTCCAGGGGCGGTTTGAACACGCTCCAGGCGTAGGCCTGGCCGATGGAGAGATGCACCGACAGGGCGGCGGGCGGCACGAGCCAGCGGCTCCAGCCGGGGGGTGCGACGGGGGGCCTCATGATCCCGAACGTTAGGAACCGGCGGCGGAGTTGGGAAGAGGGCGCACGCGATTCGTCGACGGTATGCAATCTCCCGCGCGACCCCTTGCTGCCCCAACTTCCATACTGTAGACAATATTCCGTCGACGTCTTCTCCATACGTTCCGTTCCACTCCCCACGTTCCTCGGATCCCTCGACCGAATGGAGCGCCCCACCGTGAAAGTCGCAGTCCTCGGCGCCGGTGCGATCGGCGCCTACGTCGGAGCCGCCCTGCACCGCGCGGGCGCCGACGTGCATCTCGTCGCCCGTGGACCGCATCTGGCGGCCATGAGGCAGCACGGCGTCCGTGTCCTGAGCCCGCGCGGCGACTTCACCGCGCGGGCCCACGCCACCGACGTCCCGGCCGACATCGGCCCCGTCGACGTCGTCTTCCTGGGCCTCAAGGCCACCTCGTACGCGGCGTGCGGGCCGCTGATCGAGCCGCTGCTCCACGAGTCGACCGCGGTGATCGCCGCGCAGAACGGCATCCCCTGGTGGTACTTCCACCGGCACGGCGGACCGCACGACGGCCACCGTGTCGAGAGCGTCGACCCAGGGGGCGCGGTCAGTGCGGTGCTCGCGCCCGAACGGGCCGTCGGCTGCGTCGTCTACGCGGCCACCGAGCTCGAACGCCCGGGTGTCGTACGCCACTTGGAAGGCACCCGCTTCTCCATCGGCGAGCCGGACCGCTCCCGCTCCGCGCGCTGCGTCGCCTTCAGCGAGGCCATGGTGGCGGGCGGCCTCAAGTGCCCGGTCGAGCCCGACCTGCGCGGCGACATCTGGATCAAGCTGCTCGGCAACATCTCCTTCAACCCGATCAGCGCGCTGTCCCGCGCCACGATGCGCGAGATGTGCCTGCACGGCCGCACGCGCCGCGTCATCGAGATCATGATGAACGAGACCCTCGCCGTCGCGGCCGCCCTCGGCTGCCGCCCCGACATCTCCGTCGAGCGGCGCATCGCGGGCGCCGAGCGCGTCGGCGACCACCGCACCTCCACCCTCCAGGACCTGGAGCGCGGCAAACCGCTGGAACTGGACGTGCTGCTCGCGGCCGTCGTGGAACTCGCGGACATCACCGGCGTCCCGGTGCCGACGCTGCGCACCGTGCACGCCATCTCGGACCTGCTCGCATCGAGGACTGCCGCATGAACGAACGCGACCGCACCCCGAAGACCTACACACGACTGACCCACCCCCTGGTCCGCGACTCCCGCGCCGAGCCCTTCCGCAGGGCGACCTGGGACGAGGCGCTGACCAGGGCGGCGGCCGGATTCCGGGCGGCGCACGGCGCCTTCGGGATGTTCTCCTGCGCCCGCGCGACCAACGAGATGAACTATGTGGCGCAGAAGTTCGCCCGCGTGGTGATGGGCACCAACAACGTCGACTCCTGCAACCGCACCTGCCACGCGCCGAGCGTCGCGGGCCTCTCGGCCGCCTTCGGTTCGGGCGGCGGGACATCGTCGTACGAAGAAGTCGAGCACACGGACCTCATCGTGATGTGGGGCTCCAACGCCCGCTTCGCGCACCCGATCTTCTTCCAGCACGTCCTGAAGGGCATCAGGAACGGCGCGCGGATGTACGCGGTCGACCCGCGCCGCACCAAGACCGCCGAGTGGGCGGAGAGCTGGCTCGGCCTGAACGTCGGCACGGACATCCCGATGGCGCACGCGATCGGCCGCGAGATCATCCACGCGGGCCTCGTCAACCGCGCGTTCGTCGAGCGGGCGACGACGGGCTTCGCGGAGTACGCGGCCCTGGTCGAGCCGTGGACGCTGTCGCTCGCCGAACAGGTGACGGGCGTACCGGCCGCCGCCATACGGGAGTTGGCGCACGCCTACGCACGGGCCGAGCGGGCGCAGCTGTGCTGGACGCTCGGCATCACCGAGCACCACAACGGCACGGACAACGTGCGCGCCCTCATCAACCTGTCGCTGCTCACCGGGCACGTGGGCCGCTTCGGCTCGGGCCTGCAGCCGCTGCGCGGCCAGAACAACGTGCAGGGCGGCGGCGACATGGGCGCCATCCCGAACCGGCTGCCCGGCTTCCAGGACATCCTCGACCCCGCGTCCCGCCTGAAGTTCGAGTCGGCGTGGGACACCGTCATCCAGCCCCGCTACGGCCTGAACCTCACGGAGATGTTCGAGGCGATGGAGGAGGGCACGCTCAAGGCGGTCTACTGCATCGGCGAGAACCCCGCGCAGTCGGAGGCCGACAGCGAACAGGCGATGCGGCGCCTCGGCTCCCTGGACTTCCTGGTCGTCCAGGACATCTTCCTCACCAAGACCGCCGAACTGGCGGACGTGGTGCTGCCCGCGACCGCCGCCTGGGCCGAGACCGACGGCACCACCACCAACAGCGAGCGGCGTGTGCAGCGGGTCCGCAAGGCCGTGCGGCCGCCCGGCGAGGCCCGCGAGGACATCGACATCATCTGCGAGCTCGCGGGACTCCTCGGCCACGACTGGAAGTACGCGGACGCGCGGGCCGTCTGGGACGAGCTGCGGTCGGTGTCGCCCGACCACCACGGCATGACGTACGACCGGCTCGAAGCCCTGCAGGGCATCCAGTGGCCCTGCCCCGACGAGGACCGGCTCGAACCGACGTATCTGCACGGCAGGTTGTGGGAGCAGGACCCGGCACTGCGCGGCCGCCTCGCCCCCTTCGGACTCGTCGAGCACGACCCGCCGGTCGACCTCACCGACGAGGCGTACCCGATCCGACTGACCACCGGGCGGCGGCTCGATTCGTACAACACCGGTGTGCAGAGCGGCAGTTTCGCCTCCCCGCTGCGGCGCGGCGAGTACGTCGAACTGTGCCCGGAGGACGCCGAGCGCTACGGCGTCGTCGTGGGCGAGGAGGTCCGCGTGTCCTCGCGGCGCGGCACGGTGACGGCCCCCGTCTGGATCGACCCCGGCCTGCGGCCCGGACTCGCCTTCATGACCATGCACTTTCCCGACGAGGTCGACACCAACCAGCTGACGATCGAGGCGAATTGCCCCATCGCGGGGACGGCGGAGTTCAAGGCGTCGGCGATCCGGATCGACAAGCTGACAGCGGCTGTGAGGTGACGTCAAGTGGATCTGCGCTTCGGTGACAGCAAGCCGACGGACGAGGAGCGATCGGCCGTCGACGCGGTGCTCGGGCCGCCCGGATCCGCGTGGGAGGGCGCCGACGACCGCAGCGACGCGGATCTGCGGTGGGCACGGGGTGGCCGTGCGGCCCGTGAGCGGCGGGACCTGCTGTTGCCCGGGCTGCACGCCTTGAACGACCGGGTGGGGTGGATCAGCGAAGGAGGCCTCGACTACCTGTGCAGGCGGCTCACCGTTCCGCCCGCGGAGGGGTATGGGGTGGCCACGTTCTACTCCATGTTCTCGGTGCGACCGCGGCCTCGGACGGTGGTGCGGGTCTGTACGGATCTTGCGTGTGGGGGTGCGGGGTTGTGCGGGGAGGCGTCGGAACGGCTCGCCGCCGTGCCGGGGGTCGCGGTCGAGGCCAGCCCCTGCCTGGGGCTGTGCGAGCGGGCGCCGGCGGCGGCGGTGGTGCGGGCGGGGCCTCCGGCGTCCTCAAACGCCGGACGGGCTGAGGATTCGCCGGTCCGGGACATTTCAGCCCCTCCGGCGTTTGAGGAGCGGGGTCTGGGGCGGAGCCCCAGGGGCGGCAACCCCGTGGCGGCGGAGCCGCGGGATTCGGGTAGGGGCGGGAGCGGGGAGAAGACCCGTACCACCGCGACCATCGCCCCCGCCGCACCCGACACGATCGCCCTCGCCGCCACCGACCCCGACTCCTCCCCCGCCGAACCCCCCGCCTCCCACGCCGTCCCCCAAGCGGGCCGGGACGGACTGATCCTGCTCAGCAGGATCGGCACCGTGGACCCCGCCTCCCTCGACGACTACCGCGCCCACGGCGGCTACACCGCCCTCCGCCGCGCCTTCGCCATCGGCCCCGCCGAGGTCATCAGGGAGGTCACCGAGTCGGGACTGGTGGGCCGAGGCGGCGCCGCGTTCCCCACGGGAAGGAAGTGGCAGGCCACAGCGGCCCAGCCCGACCACCCCCACTACCTCGTCTGCAACGCCGACGAGTCGGAGCCGGGCACGTTCAAGGACCGCGTGCTCATGGAGGGCGACCCGTACGCGCTGGTCGAGGCGATGACGGTCGCGGGATACGCGGTCGGCGCCCACCAGGGCTACCTCTACCTGCGCGGCGAGTACCCGCGCGCCCTGCACAGCCTGGAGCACGCCATCACGCAGGCCCGCTCCCGCGGCCTCCTCGGCGCCGACATCCTCGGCCAGGGATACGCCTTCGACATCGAGATCAGGCGCGGCGCGGGCGCCTACATCTGCGGTGAGGAGACCGCCCTCTTCAACTCCATCGAGGGATACCGGGGAGAGCCGCGCTCGAAGCCTCCCTTCCCCGTGGAGAAGGGCCTGTTCGGCAAGCCCACCGCCGAGAATAACGTGGAGACCCTCGTCAATGTGCTGCCCATCCTCACGATGGGCGCCCGGGCGTACGCCGCGATCGGCACGGAGAAGTCCACCGGCCCCAAGCTCTTCTGCGTGTCGGGCAGCGTGGAGCGGCCGGGCGTCTACGAGCTGCCCTTCGGCGCGACGCTCGGCGAACTGCTCGCCCTCGCCGGAACGCCCCGCACTCTGCGCGCGATCCTGCTCGGCGGCGCGGCGGGCGGTTTCGTGCGCCCCGACGAGCTGGACATCCCCCTCACCTTCGAGGGGACGAGGGCCGCGGGGACGACGCTCGGTTCCGGCGTGGTGCTCGCCCTCGACGACTCCGTGCCGCTCCCCCGCGTCCTGCTGCGCATCGCGGAGTTCTTCCGCGACGAGTCCTGCGGCCAGTGCGTGCCCTGCCGGGTCGGCACCGTCCGCCAGGAGGAGGCCCTGCACCGCATCGCCGGGCGGACCGGGGCCGACGCCGCCGCCGACGTCGCGCTGCTCCGCGAGGTGGGCCGCGCCATGCGGGACGCCTCGATCTGCGGTCTCGGCCAGACCGCGTGGAACGCCGTGGAATCCGCCATCGACCGCCTGGGGGCGTACGAATGACCGCGATACCGCTTCAACCGCCGCGCCGCCTGGTGGAGTTCACCCTGGACGGGACGGCGACCAGGGTTCCGGAGGGGGCCACGGTCCTCGACGCCTGCCGCGCCGCGGGCAAGGACGTGCCGACCCTGTGCGAGGGCGACACCCTCACGCCCAAGAACGCCTGCCGGGTGTGTGTCGTGGAGGTGGCGGGCGCCCGCACGCTCGCCCCCGCCTGCTCGCGCCGCGCCGAGCCGGGCATGAGCGTGCGCACGGACACCGAGCGCACCCGGCACAGCCGCAAGGTCGTCCTTGAACTGCTCGCCTCTTCGGTCGACTTGTCGACGACGCCGAAGGTCGCGGGCTGGCTGGAGGAGTACGGGGCCGAGCCCGAGCGGTTCGGCCCCGACGCGGCCCGTCTCGACGAGGCGCCCAAGGTCGACAACGACCTGTATGTGCGCGACTACGACAAGTGCATCCTCTGCTACAAGTGCGTGGACGCCTGCGGCGAGCAGTGGCAGAACACCTTCGCGATCTCGGTCGTCGGGCGCGGCTTCGACGCCCGCATCGCCGTCGAGCACGACGCCCCGCTGACCGACTCGGCGTGCGTGTACTGCGGAAACTGCATCGAGGTCTGTCCGACGGGCGCCCTCAGCTTCAAGTCGGAGTTCGACATGCGGGCCGCGGGGACGTGGGACGAGTCGGCGCAGACCGAGACGACGACCGTGTGCGCGTACTGCGGAGTCGGCTGCAACCTGACCCTGCACGTGCAGGACAATGACATCGTCAAGGTCACCTCGCCGCACGACAACCCGGTGACCCACGGCAACCTCTGCATCAAGGGCCGCTTCGGCTACCAGCACGTACAGAACCGGGACTGATCAAGACATGGGACGAGTCACGGAACGACGCAAGGTGCTCCGGATCCGGGACGGGCACGTCTCGGAGCGTCCTGACACCCTCGTCGCCGAGGAACCCCTGGAGATCCGGCTGAACGGCAAGCCGCTCGCCATCACCATGCGCACGCCGGGCGACGACTTCGCGCTCGCGGCGGGCTTCCTGGTGAGCGAGGGGGTGCTCGGCTCCGCGGACGAGCTGCGGTCGATCGTCTACTGCGCGGGGGCGACGGCGGACGGCTCGAACACGTACAACGTGGTCGACGTGCAGACCGCCCCCGGCGTCGTCCTCCCCGACATCACCCTGGAACGCAACGTCTACACCACCTCGTCCTGCGGCCTGTGCGGCAAGGCGAGCCTGGACGCGGTCCGCACCACGGCACGCTTCCCGATCGCCGACGCTCCCCCGGTCCTGCTCGGCGTCGAGCTGCTCGCGAGCCTCCCCGACCGGCTGCGCGAGTCCCAGCGCGTCTTCGACAGGACCGGGGGCCTGCACGCCGCGGCGCTCTTCTCCGAGGAGGGCGAACTGCTCGACATACGCGAGGACGTGGGGCGGCACAACGCCGTCGACAAGCTGGTCGGCCGCGCGCTCCAGGACGGACGGCTTCCGCTGTCCCGCGCGGTCCTCCTGGTCTCCGGGCGCGCCTCGTTCGAGCTCGCGCAGAAGGCGGTGATGGCGGGCATCCCGGTGCTCGCCGCGGTCTCCGCGCCGTCCTCGCTCGCCGTCGACCTCGCGGCCGAGACCGGGCTCACGCTGGTCGGCTTCCTGCGCGGCTCCTCCATGAACGTGTACGCGGGCGAGCACCGCGTCGCCCTGCGGGCCGCGGCCGCCCAGGGCTGACCCGGGCCGCCCGCCGCACGGCGGCGGGGTCCCGGCCGGCGGGGAGCGCCCCCTGCGCCGGCCGGGCCCACTGCCCTACTCCGCCGCGTCGGCCCCGTCCCCGTCCCCGACCCCCGAGATCCTGGTCAGCATCTCCAGGAACCGTTCCCGCTCGGCCGTCGAAAGCGCCGCAAGGAGTGCGTCGTTGGCGCCCGCGGCCGCCTTCGCGCAGCGCGCCACGAGCCGCTCCCCCTTGTCCGTGATCGTGATGGCGTTCTTGCGCCGGTCCTTGGGGTCGGGCGCCCGCTCGACGAGTCCTTCGGACTGCAGGTCGTTGATGACGCCGACCATGTCCTTGGGGTCGAGGGACACGCTGCGGCCCAGCTCGGCCTGGGCGACGGGGCCCAGGTCGGCGACGGCGGAGAGCACCACGTGGTGCCACATCTTCAGGCCCTCGCGGGCCAGCGCCTCGGCGACCAGGCCGCGGCCCCGGGCGGCCGCGCGGCCGAGGAGCCAGCTGGGCAGGGTGCGGATGGTGCTGGGTGCGGGCGGCGTCGTGGGCATGGGGAAAGCCTAGCGAAGAATCATTGGACTTCCCAACGGTATCCGCCCTACCGTGAGGGCATCGTTGGAGTTCCCAATGGTTTTCGGCCGGTCACCGACCGGCTTCCCACTCATGGAGGTGTACGGATGCGTCGCGTCCGGTACGAGCACAGCGGCGGCCCCGAAGTGCTGTTCCTGGAGGAGGCCCCCGTCCCCGAACCCGGCCCCGGCGAGCTCCTCGTGCGCGTCGAGGCGGTCGGCGTGACACTGCCCGTCGTACGGAAGGTCCGCGAGCCCCGCGAGCCGATCCCGCTCGGCGGGGAGGTCGCCGGTGCGGTGGTCGCGCTCGGCGACGGCGTCACCGGGTACGCGCCGGGCGACCGCGTCACGGGGCTCGTCTTCGGACACGGGTACGCCGACCACGCCCTGCTGCACACCGCGATGGCCTCCCCCGTCCCGGACGGCGCGAGTGCCGTCGACGCGGTCGCCCTGGTCCGGTCGGGGCTCGTCGCCCACGGCGCCCTGGATGCCGCGCGCCCCGAACCCGGCGAGTCCGCGCTCGTCACCGCGGCCGCGAGCGGCGTCGGCCACCTCGCCGTCCAGCTGGCCCGATTGAGGGGCGCGTCCCGCGTCGTCGCGGCCGTGTCGGATTCCGGCAAGGCGGACTTCGTCCGCGGACTCGGCGCCGACGAGGTCGTCACATACGACGAGGAGACCTGGGGCGAGCCCGTCGACTACGTCCTGGACGCGGTCGGCGGCGAGCTGCTCACACCCGCCGTCGCCTCGCTCGCCCCGCACGGCCGCCTCGTCGCCTACAGCTCGGGCGGCGGCACCGTGGCGGCGTACGACCTGCTCGTCGGCGCCAAGTCGGTCATCGGCTTCCAGATGGCGCTGATCGCACGGGGCAGGCCACAGGTGTACGAACGGTGGCGGAGGGAACTGTGGCGGCTGTTCGCGGCGGGTGAGCTGCGGCCCGCCGTGCACGCGGAGTTCGCCCTGACGGACGCGGCGAAGGCGCACGAGGCGATCGAAGCGCGGAGCAATCGGGGCAAGGTCGTACTGATCCCCTGACGCACGCTTCTTGTGGGGCCCCGAAGCCCCCAAGTAGCGTCTGTGGCACGCGCGTTGGACGTGGGATGTCAGGATGTCAGGTCACCCGCCGTCCGGCGTCACCGTCATGAGTCGCCATCGCCATGAAGGGCGGGCCGCACCATGCCATCGAGACTCCGTGCACGCCTGAGAACACTGCGCACCGCCGCGGCCGCCGTGACCGCCGTCGCGGTCGGCGCGCTGCTGCCCGCGCCGACGGCGCAGGCCGCCCCCGACGAGCCGACGCCGCCGTTCGAGCAGCAGGTGCTGTTCAAGGCGGCGCAGGATCCCGGGTACGCCTGTTTCCGCATCCCTGCCGTCGTGCGCACGACCGAGGGCACACTCCTCGCCTTCGCCGAGGGCCGGGTCAACGACTGCAGCGACGCGGGCGACATAGACCTGGTGCTCAAGCGCTCGCACGACGGCGGCCGCACCTGGGGCCCGCTCCAGGTGATCAACGAGGGCGCGGGCGACACGCACGGCAATCCGGCGCCCGTCGTGGACCGCGGGACCGGCCGCATCCTGCTCGCGGAGACGTACAACACCGGCCGCACGGACGGCAAGAACTGCGACGTGCCGTGCGACCGCACGCCCCACCTCCAGTACAGCGACGACGAAGGCCGCAGCTGGTCGAAGCCGCGCGACCTGAGCGACGAGATCCTGCCCGACGACTGGAACTCCTGGTACGCGACCGGGCCCGTGCACGGCATCCAGCTGACCCGCGGCCGGCACGCCGGACGGCTCGTCCTCGCCGTCAACGCCGAGACGTGGAACGGCAGTCGGGTCACCGCCAACCACGCCGCGCTGATCGTCAGCGACGACGGCGGCGACGACTGGGAGATCGGCGCGACGGACTCGTACCCGATCGCCGACGACGGCACGTTCCGCCAGAAGCCGTCCGAGATGACCCTCACCGAACGGCCCGACGGGGCCGTCTACGTCAGCGGCCGCGAGCAGGACGGCACCGACCTCGGCCACCGCACGCACACCGTCAGCCGCGACGGCGGCGACTCCTTCGCCGCCCCCTTCCGGGCGATCCCCGACCTCTACACGCCCCAAGTGCAGGGCTCCACACTCCAGTTCGGCGGGCGCATGCTGCTCGCCTGCCCCGGCGACCCCGACCGCCGCCGCACGATGCAGATCCGCTCCTCCTACGACGGCGGGCGCACCTGGGACAGCGTCGACCGGGGCACGACGGTGACCACGGACTGGTCCGGCTACTCCGACATGGTGCGGGCCGACGACGAGCACGTGGGCCTGATGTACGAGGGCGGCGCGGTCGACGCGCGCGACGAGATCCGCTTCGCGCGGTTCACCGAGGACTGGCTCGCGCCGCGCCGCGGACCCGACCCGACGACCCGCGACGATGCGCCGGGCGCCCGCCGCGCCGCGGTGCTCGGCGGGGCGCGCGAGACCGAGGGCCGGTTCGGCGGAGCGATCGCCTTCGACGGCGTGGACGACGCCGTACGCCTCCCCTACAGCGGCCGACTGCCGCTCGGCACCAAGGACTTCACGGCGTCCCTGTGGTTCCGCTACTCCGCCACCACCGGCGAACAACCCCTGCTGTGGATGGGCGGCATAGGCACCAATCAGCCCCAGGTGTGGCTGCGCGGCGAGCCCGCGAGCAACCGCGTCACCGGCCTGATCACCACCCGCGACGGCGCCACGCCCCCGAGATCCGCGTCCGTGCGCACCACCGGCGCGTACAACGACGGCCAGTGGCACCACATCGCGCTGCGCCGCCGGACGGGCACCGCCCTGACGCTCTTCCTCGACGGCACACAGATCGGCTCCGCCGCCGACGTGCCCGGCTCGGTCAGCCGCAATTCGCCCTTCGGTGTGCACGTCGGCCAACGCCTGGACAGCCGCGCCCACTTCACCGGCGCGATCGACGAAGTACGGGTCTATGACCGGGCGTTGAGCGACGCCGAACTCGGCGACCTGGGCACCACCGGCACCGCTGTGACACGGGACACCGTCGTCCGGCTCCCCATGGACCGGGTGAGCGGCAGCAACTAACGTCCCGGGCGTGTCCGCCCGAGAACGTCCCGCCGCGGGGCCGCGCAGGGTCTGGCTCGTCCTGCTGCTCGCCCTGGCCTGCGCCGCCGTACTGCTCATCGCCCTCCCGGACGAGGACCGGGAGGGCGCGGCGGCCTGCCGCCCCCGCGGCGTGGCCTCCTGGTCCGCCGACGACAAGGTCACCGGGGAGTTCGCGCGCTACGGCGACGACATGACGCGCACCGACGACTGGACCGGCGGGGACGGCACCCACTCGGTGCGCCTGCCGGACGGGCGGGTCCTGTGGCTGTTCTCCGACACCTTCCTCGGCCAGGTCCACGCGCCGCCCAACCCGGCGGGCCAGCCGCACACCTGGCGGGACACCAACACCCCGATGGTCCGCAACTCCGCGGTGGTGATGTCCCGTTCGGGCACCCTGGAACGCACCCTGCCCGCCCCGCTGTTCGCCGACCCGGCGGCCCAGCAGTGGCGCTGGCCGGTCGCGGCCCGGGTGGAGCCGCGCTCGCCCGGCTCCGCGGAGCAGGTCGTCCGCGTCCTCCTGTGGAACCGCATGGCCAGCCGGGGCCCCTGGATCTACGGCGTGCCCGTCGCCACGGAGGTCGCCACGCTCTCGCTGCCCGACCTGCGCGTCGAGGGCATCGTGAAGGTCTCCGACCAGCAGTCCGTGGGCGATCCGGAGAAGCGGGTCCTGTACGGCACGACGACGGTCGACGACGACGGCTGGACGTACGTCTTCGGCGGCACGGACGCCCAGGCGACCGCGCGCCCCACCTCGCACGCCTATGTCGCGCGCGTCCCGCACGGCAGGCTCGCCGACGCCGGGGCGTGGGAGTACTGGGACGGGGACGACTGGGGCGGGCAGGACACGCACGAGCCCGTGCTCGGGGACGGCCGGCGCAAGGGCGTGGGCAGCGCGTTCACGGTGGTGCGCGACGACGGGACGTACGTCCTGTTCACCATGGCCGCGGGCACCGAGGGCCTGACCGCCGTCAGCACCTACTGGGCCTGCTCCCCCACCGGGCCCTGGCACGGTCCCGCCAAGGGGTTCGACGCACCGCTGCCGCAGGACGGCGCGGCACGCCAGGACACGGCCGCCTACAACCCGCAGGTCCACACGGCGCTCGGCGGGGACGGGCGCGTCACGCTCAGCTACGACGTCAACTGGCTGGACGCGACGCCCGCGAGCGCACAGGCGAACATCAGCCGGAACGTGTCGCTGTACCGGCCGCGGTTCGTGACGCTGCGCCTCGCGGAGCCGCGCTGACGGCTCTCACGTCACCGGAGTCCTCGGCGACGAAGTCCTCCAGGTCCCGGGAGCGGCGCTTGGCGATCACCGCGCAGACCATCAGCTGCATCTGGTGGAAGAGCATCAGCGGAAGCACGGCCAGCGAGGCCTGCGCCCCGAACAGGACGCTCGCCATGGGCAGTCCCGCGGCGAGGGACTTCTTCGACCCGGCGAACTGGATCGCGATCCTGTCGCCCCGCGGGAAGCCGAGCCGCTTCGCGCCGTACCAGGTCAGCGCCAGCATCGCGGCGAGCAGCAGCGCCTCCACGCCGAGCAGCGCGAGCAGCCGCAGCGGGGTCACCTGGTGCCAGATGCCCTCCACCATGCCCTGGCTGAACGCGGTGTAGACGACGAGCAGGATCGAACCGCGGTCGACATATCCGAGGACCTTCTTGTGCCGGGCGAGGAAACTGCCGACCCAGCGGCGCAGCACCTGCCCCGCGACGAACGGCACGAGCAGCTGAAGGACGATTCTGACGAGCGAGTCGGCGGAGAAGCCGCCGCCGCTGTTGCCGAGCAGCGCCGCCGCGAGCAGCGGGGTGAGCAGGATGCCGGCGAGCGAGGAGAAGGAGCCCGCACAGATCGCGGCGGGCACGTTGCCGCGCGCCATGGAGGTGAAGGCGATGGACGACTGGATCGTCGAAGGCACCAGCGTGAGGAAGAGGAATCCGCTGTAGAGGGCGGGCGTCAGGACGTACGGCACGAGGCCCTTGGCCGCGAGCCCGAGCAGCGGGAAGGCGACGAACGTACAGACGAGGACCGTGACGTGCAGCCGCCAGTGCCGCAGGCCGTCCATCGCCTCACGGGTGGACAGGCGCGCCCCGTAGAGAAAGAAGAGCAGCGAGACCGCGGCGGTCGAGGCACCGGACGCGACATCGGCGGCGCCGCCGCGGGCCGGGAGCAGCGCCGCGATCCCCACGGTGCCGAGCAACGCCACGATGTACGGGTCGACCGGCATCCAGGACGGCCACTTCAGGCGTTTCACGGTGCTCCATGCTCTCGGTACGGGGACGTGCCCTCCTCATGATCCCCCCGATCCGCGCGATCGGGAATCCCGTATACCGCTCTGACTGTCATCATGCATCGCGATGACCGGCGCTAGGCTGGCCCGCATGTACGACCCCGTGCAGCTCCGTACGTTCCTCGCGGTCGCCCAGACCCTGAGCTTCACCCAGGCCGCCCGCCGCCTCGGCCTGCGCCAGTCGACGGTGAGCCAGCACGTGCGCCGCCTGGAGGACGCCACCGGGCGCCAGCTCTTCACCCGTGACACCCACTCCGTGGAGCTGACCGAGGACGGCGAGGCGATGCTCGGCTTCGCCCGCCGGATCCTGGCGGCGCACGAGCAGGCGGCGGCGTTCTTCACGGGGACGCGGCTCGGCGGGCGGCTGCGGTTCGGGGCGTCGGAGGACTTCGTCCTCACTCAGCTCACCGACATCCTGGAGTCGTTCCGGCACGACCACCCCGACGTCGATCTGGAACTGACGGTCGAGCTGTCCGGCACGCTGCACGAGCAGTTGGACGCGGGCAAGCTCGACCTGGTGCTCGCCAAGCGGCGCCCGGAGGACCCGCGCGGCGAACTGGTCCGGCAGGACGACCTCGTCTGGATCGGCGCCGAACGGCTGCGCATCGACCCCGAGCGGCCGGTGCCGCTGATCGTCTACCCGCCGCCCGGCATCACCCGCGCGCTCGCCTTCGAGGCCCTGGAACGCAGCGGCCGCGCCTGGCGCGTGGCGTGCACGAGCGGCAGCCTCAACGGCCTGGTGGCGGCGGCCCGCGCGGGTCTCGGCGTGATGGCGCACTCGCGCGGCCTGATCCCGCCGGGCCTGGTCCGCGTCCCCGACCGGGCGGGCCTGCCCGAACTCGGCAGGGTCGACTTCGTGCTGCTGCACGCCGAGCGGCGCGCCTCCGCCCAGGACGCGGCGGACGCCCTTGCGGCGGCGATCCTCGCGGGCGGCGACGGGCTGCACGGCGGCAGGCGCCGGGGCTATCGCAGGGGGCGCGGGTAGGTGAGCTCCTTGAAGCGGCGCAGGAGGGGCGACGTCTCGATGTGCCGCACGCCCTCCAGCGCGCCGAGCCTGCCGCTCAGATAGGCGTACAGCTCGCCGGTGTCGCGGGTCAGCACGCTCGCCATGAGGTTGGCGGACCCGGTGACCGCGGAGACATGGGCGACCTCGGGGTGCTCGGCCATCGCACGGCCGACCGCGTCCAGCGCCCCGGGCTCGACGGTGATCCAGAGCATGGCGGCGGTGGCGAAGCCGAACCGCGAGGTGTCGTACTCGGTGTCGATGTAGAGCGCGCCGGATGCGAGCAGCGCCGCGAGACGGCGCTTCACGGAGGACTCCGAGCGGCCGGTGAGCCGCTGGAGTTCGGGGTGGGTGGCGCGCCCGTCGGTCTTCAGCGCGGCGACGAGCGGCTCGTCCTCGGGGCCGATGCGGACGTCGCCGCGGGGTGCGGACGCGGTGGCCGGGGACGGGTCCTGGCAGGTGCCTGGGTGCAGGGCTGCGATCTGTTCCGCGGTGAGGAAGCCCTGTTTGCCGATCCAGCCGGTGCGGCCGCCGTAGAAGCGGTGCAGCAGCTGGTGCGCGGTGCTCTCGACGATCTGCCGGGTGCGCAGGAGCTTGCCGAAGACCAGGTCGTCGTGGTCGCCCGGAGTACGGGGCAGCGTCATGCAGACCACTTCGGTGCCCGCCGACGTGAGGTGGACCCAGGCCGTGTCGGAGCGCCGGGCGAGGGCCTGCGCGATGGCCTCGGCGCCGTCCGGCGAGCAGCGCAGCCGCAGCATCCACTGGTCCCTGCCGAGCCGTTGGGTGTCGCGGACGCCGACGACGCGCAGGCCCGCCCCCGCGCACAGCCTGCGGTAGCGGCGGGCGACGGTCTGGTCGGAGACGCCGAGGACATGGGCGATACGGCTGAAGGGGGCCCGGCCGTCGACCTCCAGGGCGTGCAGCAGCTTGCGGTCGAGCTCGTCGAACACATCGGATTCCGTCATCGGCCCACCCTTCAATGTCGAATTACGTCACCCAGATATGTGCCAGCACCAGGATCGTCCGCCGTGACCCCATCGTACGAGGGCACGGAGATCCACCCGACGTGGGACGAGGAGACGGACGATGCGTACATGGGGGCCGCTGACCGCGGTGTCGCTGGGGACGTTCATGCTGTTGCTGGACGTGACGATCGTGGTCGTGGCGCTGCCCGACATGGCGCGGGCGCTGGACGCCTCGCTCAGCGATCTGCAATGGGTCATCGACGGCTACGCGCTGGCACTCGCCGCGCTGCTCCTGGGCGTCGGCGCCGCCGCCGACGTGCTCGGCAGGCGCAGGCTCAACATCGTCGGCACCGCGCTATTCGCGCTGGCCTCGCTCGGCTGCGGACTCGCCTCCGACGCCGACCTGCTGGTGGCCGCCCGCGCCGCGCAGGGACTCGGCGCCGCCGCGATGTTCGCCACGACGCTGCCGCTGCTCGGCGCCGCCTACCAGGGCCGCGACCGGTCGGTCGCGCTCGGCGTGTGGGGCGCGGTGAGCGGGGCGGCGGCCGCGCTCGGCCCGATCGTGGGCGGGCTGCTCACCGAGGGGCCCGGCTGGCGCTGGATCTTCTTCGTGAACCTGCCGGTGAGCGTGGCGTCGATCTGGCTGACGCTGCGCGTGGTGCCGGAGTCGAAGGGGCCTGCCGGGCGCCGGATCGACTGGGCGGGCACGGCGGCGTTCGCGTGCTTCGCGGGCGCGGGGACGTACGGCGTGCTGCGCGGCGGCACGGACGGCTGGGCGTCGGCGGTGACCGGCACGGCCTTCGCCGTCTCGGCGCTCGCGCTGCTCTGCTTCGTCCTGGTCGAACGGCGCACCGCCCAGCCGCTCCTGGACCTGCGGCTGCTGCGCAAGCCCGCCTTCACCGGGGTCCTGATCGGCGCGATCGGCTACAACGCGGCGGCGTTCGGCGTCATCCCCTACCTCTCCATCTGGCTGCAGACCGTGCTCGGCATGAGCCCGGTGCGCGGCAGTCTGGTGCTGCTTCCGCTCGCCGGGATGTCCTTCCTGGTGGCCGCGGTCGGCGGGCGGCTGCTGCACGGGGTGGCGCCGCGGCTCGTCATCGGCGTCGGGCTGCTCCTGATCGGCGCGGGCGGGCTCTGCACCGCGGTGCTCGACGCGGGGTCGACCTGGACGTCCCTCGCGCCCGGCCTGACGGTCACCGGCATCGGCGCGGGCCTGGTCGCACCGGCCCTCGCGGGGGCCGCGCTCGCCTCGGTGCCGCCCGCGAACGCCGGGATGGCGGGCGGCGCGGTCAACACCTTCCGTCAGCTCGGATACGCGGTCGGGGTCGCCCTGTTCGGCACGGTCCTCACCTCCCGCATGCAGGGCTCGCTCGGCCATGACGCCGCGCACACGGCTGCGGGCGGCGGCGCATCGGCGCTGCACGGCACGGTCTCCGCGGACGTGGTGCGCTCGGCCTTCGCCTCGGGCCTGAACGGCGCGTCCCTGACGGCGGGCGTCACGGGCCTGGTGGCCGGGATCCTGGTCCTTGTGATGGTGCGTACGCCGCGGAAGGAATCGGAGACGGCCGCGGCGCCGGTCCGGGCGGCGGCAACTCCCGCGCGGCCGGGGCGGGTCGAGGAACCCGCGCGGTGACCGGAAGTGCCCCTGCCCCGACGACCGGGGCAGGGGCACTCACGCGGTGCGGACCGGGGAGCCCGGCGCCGGGAGACCTCAGGCGTGCTGCGCCCGGTCGTACACCTTCTTGGCCGTGCCCTTCCAGATCTCGCCGTACATCTTGGTCGGCGTCAGGTTGTCCAGGGCGCTGTTGACCGAGACGAGCACGCCCTTGCCGGTGGTGGCGTTGAAGTCGGCCAGCCACGGGCCGCCGCTGGAGCCGCCGCTCATGTCGCAGGGGATGGCCTGGGTGCCGTGCTCCTTCTTCGCCGTGCCGACGCAGCGCAGCAGGGATTCGCCGCGCTGCGGGCGGGTCGCGGAGTAGCCGAAGGCGGAGACGGTGCCGCCGACGGGGCGGTTGAAGGCGACGGCCTGGGCGCCCACGGCGTCGGTGAGCTTCTTGCCGTTCTTGCCGGGGTCGACGACCAGCGCGGACATGTCGTTCGTGGAGTCCGTCTCCCAGGCGCGCGGCGTCACGGCCTGGCGGACCGCGAACGCGCCGTACGGCATCCTGCCCTTCTCGTAGGCGGGGACGAACACCATCGACATGTTGGTGTTGTACGGCGAGGAGCCCCTGCGGACGCAGTGGGCCGCGGTCATCACGGCGGAGCGGTTGGCGCTCTTCACCGCGGTGGCCGTGCACCAGGTGTCCGCGCCGTTGGCGTTGACGAAGAAGAGCCGCCCCACGGCCTTGAGGGTGGTGCCCCGCCACGGCTTGGCCTTCGGTCCCGTCGGGCCGAGGTCGACGGACTTCCCGACGGCCTTGATGCGGGCGGGCGTCCAGTAGGCGAGGGCGTCCTTGCGCTCCTTGGCCGTGAACTTCAGGACGGAGACCGGGTCGGCGGCGGCACGGGCCTCGCCCGCCGTGGCCGTCACCGCGACCGGCGCAGCGAGGGCCAGGGCCATGCTGGCCACGGCGAGTGCCGTGACACGGCCGAGCGGACGCCGGGGCGCGGAAGGGGAAGTCTCGGTCACGGCAAGGGTCTCCTCGGCTGGTGCGGGCAGCGGACGGGCGCTGTCGGTCCGCCCTCCAAGAGCGGGGAAAGCACCGATCGGTTGCGCTGTTGACGTTCTGTGACACAACGCCGCGTACGCCCGCAGACCCGGCTCAGCCGCCCAGCGTGATGACGGCCGCGATCGCCGGGCCGAAGGCGCCGCCGAGCTGGTAGCAGAGACTGAACAGGCCGATCGCGGTGGGGCGTTGCGCGGCCGGGGCCGCCGCGGTCGCGTACACCGCGAGCGTCGCCTGTCCCCCGCTCGCGGTCAGGACGGCCAGGGTCGCGGCCAGCAGGAGCAGCGGCGCCCAGGGGGCGAACGCCGCGGTGAACGGGGCGAGCACGCCGACGGTCAGCAGGATCGCCAGGACCCGGGGGCGGGTCATGCGGGCCGAGGCCGCGGCCAGCGCCATGGCGAGCGCCGAGCCCGCGAGGAGGGCGACCAGCTGGCCGGTGCCGATCGCGGAGGCCGAAAGCCCGGTGCGCTCGCTCAGCAGCTGCGGAACGGTGAAGAGCAGGGTGAAGTACGAGGTGGCGAAGGCGCAGGCGAGCAGGGCGGAGAGCACGAACACGCGGGTGCGCAGCAGCGACACCGGTACGAAACCGGTGGGCCTGGAGCGGATGTGCAGGGCGAGGAGCGCGGCCGCCGCCAGTGACGCGGCCACCGCGGGGAGCGGGTGGCGCGGGATGAGCACCAGGGCCGTCGCCGTCAGGACGAGCAGGGCGGCGCCCCGGCCGTCGAAGGGGGTGCTGTGCTTCGGTGCGGACAGGTCGGCGCGGCGCATCACCGCGGGCACGGCGATGAGGGTGACCGCGCCGACGGCCAGGGACACCCGCCAGGAGGCTACGTCCGCGATCGCCGAACCGAGCAGCGGGCCGACCGCCCCCAGCGTGCCGAAGCCCGCGGTGATCACGCCCATCCGGCGCACGGAACCCGCCAGGCTCATCGCCGCGGTGATCAGCCCCGCGCCGCCCGCAGCCTGGGCCGCCCGGCCCGCCATCGCCAGGGGCAGCGAGGGCGCGACGGCGAGGACCGCGGTGCCCGCCACGATCAGGGCGGCGCTCAGCTTGAGCGTGGCGCCGAGCCCCTTGCGGCGCAGCAGGCCCGCCATCAGCGGGGTGCCGACGGCCATGGCCCAGGCGAAGACGGTGACGAGCCAGGTCGCGGTGGCCGTGCGGACACCGAGCGACTGGGCCATGTCGGGCAGGATCAGGACGGGTCCGTTGGCGCTCGCGGCGACGGGGGTGGCCAGCAACGCCAGCCAGACGGCGGGGACTTGGCGGGCCTCCGGTGTCGCCGCCTCGGGGGCGGGGCCGGTTCGCGTTCGGGTTCGGGTTCGGGTGAGCAGAGACATGGCAGGCAGCTCCGGCAGGTGGGGCGGTCGGCGGGCGGATCAGACCGTGGTGACGACCTCGTCGTAGGCGAGCCGCGGCGAGCGCGGGAACCAGGCGTCGGGGCCCGGGCGCCCGATGTTCACGACCATCAGCGGGGTGTGGTCGTCGTCGAGGAACTCCTTCCGCAGGCCGGGGAAGTCGCATCCGGTCATCGGCCCCGCGGCGAGCCCCGCCGCGCGCACGCCGAGGATGAAGTACGCCGCCTGGAGCGACGCGTTGAGCAGCGCGGACTCCTCACGGACCGTGCGGTCGGCGAAGAAGAGGTCCTTGGCCTGCGGGAAGTGCGGGAGCAGCGCCGGGAGTTCCTCGTGGAACTCGTTGTCGGCGGCGAGTATCGCGACCAGCGGGGCGGCCTCGGTCTTCGGCCTGTTGCCCTCGGCCATCAGGCCCACGAGCCGCTCGCGGGCCTCGGCGGACCGGACGAGGACCACGCGCAGGGGCGACTGGTTGTACGCGGTGGGCGCGTACTTGACCAGGTCGTAGACCGCCTGGACCTGCTCGTCGGTCACCGGCTCCGCGGTGAACGTGTTGGCGGTGCGGGCCTCGCGGAAGAGGAGGTCCTGGGCGGCGGGGTGGAGGGACAGCTCGGGCATCGGGTGCTCCTGTCGTTCAGACTCGGCAATCTCAATGACGAGATAGAAGCATCCGACTTTCCCAGAGTCAAGTATCTCGAATCTAAGAGACTTATGACTGATAGAGTCCCTGTCGAGATAGTCCGCATCGAGAGGAGTGACGGCGATGAGCGATGCCGTGGACGCGATCATCGACCAGTGGGTCACGGAGCGCCCCGACGCCGCGGAGACCCTCTGGCCCGTGCAGCTCTTCGGGCGCGTCCAGCGGCTCGCCCTCATGGTCGACAAGTCGGTGAAGGAGGTCGCGGCCCGACACGGCCTGGACGTCGGCGAGTTCGACGTCCTCACCACGCTGCAGCGCTCGGGCCCGCCCTACGCCCTCACCGCGGGGACCTTCCTCAAGGCGTCCATGGTGTCCTCGGGCACGATCACCAACCGCGTCGACAAGATGGAGGCCAAGGGCCTGGTGGAACGGGTGCGCGACGGAGGGGACCGGCGCACCGTCAAGATCCGTCTCACCGAGCGCGGCCACGAGGTCACCCTGGCCGCCTTCACCGACCATCTGGCGAACTACAGGCGGCTGCTCGCCGATGTGGACCCGGAGTTGGTCGACAAGGCGGGCGACGGCCTGCGCCAGGTGCTCGAAGCCCTCGGCGACACGTCCCTCACGTGACGTCCGCCCACGGGGGCGCGCACCCGTGGGGATCCGTCAACCGCCCTCTGTGTACCGCGTACAGATTCGGTGGAGATTACGCCACCGAAACTTACTCCAGCGTAAGTAAGTTGTCCGGCCCTTCCCCATGTGGCCGCATTTCCACCGGCTGACCTGTGCCGATGGTCCGGACCGACCGGGTTGCGACCCCCTCCCGAACGTGAGCGGCGTGGGGTACGGTCACGGCGCTGTGCGGAGCGCCACAAGGAGCATCATTGCGCGAGTTCACGAATCCTCCGATGGCGTCGGCGCCGCTGGTGGGCGGCCTTGCCGACGCCGTGTTCGACCATGCCGCCGAGGACCCGCATCGCATCGCGCTCGGCCGCAAGACGGACGGGCGGTGGCACGACGTCACCTCCGCCGGGTTCCGCGACGAGGTGCTCGCGCTGGCCAAAGGGCTCATCGCGCAGGGCGTACGGTTCGGGGACCGCGTCGCCATCATGTCCCGCACCCGGTACGAGTGGACGCTCTTCGACTTCGCCCTGTGGACCATCGGCGCCCAGGTGGTGCCGGTCTATCCGACGTCCTCCGCCGAGCAGGTCTTCTGGATGCTGCACGACGCGCAGGTGTCGGCCGCGATGGTCGAGCACGAGGACCACGCGATGACGATCGGCTCGGTGATAGACCGCCTTCCGCAGCTGCGCAGGCTCTGGCAGCTGGACGCCGACGCCGTCGGTGAACTGAACGGCGCGGGCCGGGACATCGACGACGAGGTGGTGCACCGGCACCGGCGCGCGGTCACGCCCGACTCGATCGCGACGATCATCTACACGTCTGGCACCACCGGCCGCCCCAAGGGCTGTCTGATCTCCCACGCGAATTTCATGTTCGAGGCCGATGTGATGGTCGCGCGCTGGGAGCCGGTCTTCCACTCCAAGCGCGGCGACGAGGCGACGACGCTGCTCTTCCTGCCGCTCGCGCACGTCTTCGGCCGCATGGTGCAGGTCGCGGCGGTGCGCGGCCGGGTCAAGATGGGCCACCAGCCGAACCTCAACGCGGCGGCGCTGCTGCCCGATCTGGCGGCGTTCCGGCCCTCGTTCATCCTGGCCGTGCCGTACATCTTCGAGAAGGTCTTCAACGCGGCGCGGCGCAAGGCGGAGAAGGACGGCAGGGCGGGCGCCTTCGACAAGGCCGTGGAGTGCGCGGTGCGGTACGCCGAGGCGATGGAGGCCAGGGCGTTCGGCACCGGACCCGGCCCTTCGGCGTCCCTGCGCATGCAGCACCAGCTCTTCGAGAAGCTCGTCTACTCCAAGGTGCGCGAGGCGATGGGCGGCCGGGTGCGGCACGCGATGTCCGGCGGTTCCGGGATGGACCGGCGGCTCGGCCTGTTCTTCGCGGGCGCGGGCGTCACGATCTACGAGGGGTACGGCCTGACCGAGTCGACGGCCGCCGCGACCGCCAACCCGCCCGAGCGCACCCGCTACGGCACGGTGGGCCTCGCCATCCCCGGCACCACCGTGCACATCGCGGAGGACGGCGAGGTCTGGCTGCACGGGGGCAATGTCTTCCAGGGCTACCTCAACGACCGCAAGGCCACCGACGCGACCCTGCACGACGGCTGGCTCGCCACCGGCGACCTCGGCGCGCTCGACGAGGACGGCTACCTCACGATCACCGGCCGCAAGAAGGAGATCCTGGTGACGTCCGGCGGCAAGAGCGTGTCGCCGGCCCAGCTGGAGGAGCGGGTGCGCGACCACCCGCTGGTCGCGCAGTGCATCGTCGTCGGCAACGACCGCCCCTACATCGCGGCGCTCGTCACGCTGGACTCGGAGGCCGTCGAGCACTGGCTGACCATGCGCCGCAAGCCGCTGATGCCGCCCGGCGACCTGGTGCGCGACCCGGACCTGGAGACCGAGGTGCGGCGCGCGGTGGTGGCCGCCAACACCCTTGTCTCGCAGGCCGAGTCGATCCGTACGTTCCGGATACTGGCGCACCAGTTCTCCGAGGAGCACGGGCTCCTGACCCCCTCCCTGAAGCTGAAGCGGAAGGCGATCGAGCAGGCGTATCTGGCCGAGGTCGAGGCGCTGTACCGGTCATGAGGCGTTGGTAGCCGCGCACGACGCAGCGCGCACTGTTCAATTTCCGCGCCTGATCGTGCAGTTGCGGTCGCCGTGCAGCGAATCGCCCCCTGCTGCCCTACTGCCGTTCTCGGCTCGCCGTCCCGCACGAGGGCCTCTGCCGCGGGGTACGCGGCGAACGCACGCGCAGTCGCTCCGGCGGCAAGGCACCGGGCGACCGGGAGTCGGATGCGTGAACCATCGGCCCCGGCCGTAAACCTTCTCGCCCGGCGGGGAGGGGATGCCGGTGGCGGTCGCGGCGGGCGTGCGGCGGGCGCAGTTCGCGGTGGTGGCGGGCCTGGTCTTCGCGATCGTGCCGCATCTCGTGGCGGACCATGTGACGGAGTCGGTGCACTTGCCGGTGATTCTGTTCGGGCTCGCGGGGCTTGCGTTGGCCAATGACCCGGACGGGTACTGCGCGGCGGTGTCCGTGCGGATGCATCGCAGACGGATGAGTGCTCCCCCGGGCCGGACAGTTTCAGCCCCTCCGGCGTTCGAGGAGCGGGGTCCGGGGCGGAGCCCCAGCAACCCGGACGACGTCGGGGCCCACGGCGCAGCCCCCGCCCTCGTCCTCGACGGACTCCACGCCGGATACGACGGCGCCCCCGTCCTCCACGGAGTGAATCTCACCGTGCACCCCGGCGAGATCGTCGCCCTGCTCGGGCCCAACGGGGCCGGAAAGTCCACCACATGCCGGGTCACGGCAGGCCTCGTCCGGCCAGCCGAGGGGCGGGTGTACGTGGGGCGGGCCGCGACGCCACCCGCGAGGGCGCCGTCCAGCGTTCCTGCGCAGGGGTGGTCCTTGCCCCCGAGGGCCGGGGGATCTTCCCCTCGCTCACCATCGAGGAGAATCTCGCCCTGCACCTCAAGGAGAAGGACCAACGCGACGCCGTCTACGAACGGTTCACGGGCCTCGCGGACCGCCGAGGGGTCGTGGCGGGCTCGCTGTCCGGCGGGGAGCAGCAGCTGCTTGCGCTCGCGCCGCTGCTCCAGCGCCCGCCGAAGGTGCTGATCGCGGACGAGCCGTCGCTCGGTCTCGCGCCGCGCGTCGTCGATGAGGTGTTCCGGCTGCTCGTCGAACTCCGGGACCACGGAACGGCGTTGCTGCTCGTCGAGGAGAAGGCGGCCGAGATCCTGGGCGTCGCGGACACGGTGGCGTATCTCGCCCAGGGCCGCGTCTCCTGGTGCGGTCCGCGCTCCGAGGTGCGGGCGGACCGGCTCACCGAGGCGTATCTGGGCATGGCGGCGGGCGGCACGGCCGCCGAGGGAGTGGGGCAGTCGTGCAGGAGAGCAGGAGCGGGCGGCGGGCGGCGGAGCACGTCCTTCAGGCCACCGGGGTCGGCGTCAGATTCGGCGGCATCCATGCCCTCACCGGCGTCGAACTGGCCGTCCGCGCGGGCGAGGTGTGCGGGCTGATCGGGCCCAACGGGGCGGGAAAGACGACCCTGTTCGACGTCCTCTCCGGCATCCGCCGCCCCGACGGCGGCCGCGTCGTCCTCGACGGCACCGATGTCACGCGCCGCTCCCCCGTGTGGCGCGCCCGGCACGGGATGCGCCGCACCTTCCAGCGGCAGCAGCTCTTCGGGCAGCTCACCGTCGCCGACAATCTCGTCGTCGCGCAGGAGTGGCGGGGCGGCGGAGGCGGGTTCGCCGCGGATCTCGTGGCGGCGCCCACCCGTCGTACGCACGAGAGGAGGCGGCGCGAACGGGCCGCCGCCGTCCTGCGCGCCTGCGGACTCGACGCGCTCGCCGGTGACTACGCGGGCGCGCTGCCGGTCGGCCTGGCCCGCATGGTGGAGCTGGCACGTGCGGTGGCGGATCCGCCCAGGGTGCTGCTCCTGGACGAACCCGCCTCCGGGATGACGGAGTCCGAGAGACGCCATCTGGCCGCCGTCATCCGGCACTTGGCGGACGAGGAGAGCTGCGCGGTGCTGCTCGTCGAGCACAACGTCGCCTTCGTGATGGAACTGTGCGCCCGTGTCGTCGTCCTCGACCTGGGCCGCGTCCTCGCACAGGGCACGGCGGCCGAGGTACGCGCCGACCCGAAGGTCCGCGACGCCTACCTCGGGACCGCCGCCTAGCTCAGCCCTGTCCGATGGGCACGCGGAAGATCTTGTCCGAGCCGTCGGGCTGTCCGCCGTTGTTGTCGGCGTTGGTGGTGGACAGCCACAGTTCGGAGGCGCCGGGCACCGTGGTCACGGAGCGCAGGCGACCGTACTCACTGATGTAGTACGCCTTCGGGGTGCCGGTGTCCTCGTTGTCGGCGTTGATCGGGATGCGCCACAGGCGTTTGCCCTTCAGGGCCGCCATGTAGACGGCGCCGTCGACGATCGCGACGCCGCTCGGCGAGGCCTCGGCGACGCCCCAGGTCCGCTTGGGGTTGGTCATGCCTGCGACGTCGCAGGTGCCTTCGCAGGTGGGCCAGCCGTAGTTCTTGCCGGACTTGATGAGGTTGAGTTCGTCCCTGGTGGCGTCGCCCAACTCGGCCTCCCACAGGCGGCCTTGGGGGTCGAAGGCGATGCCCTGCGGGTTGCGGTGGCCGAGGCTGTACACGTAGGTGCCGAAGGGGTTGCCGGGGGCGGGCTTCCCGTCCTTCGTCAGGCGCAGGATCTTGCCGTTGAGGGAGTTCTTGTCCTGGGCGAGCGGCTTGTCCTGGGCGTCGCCCGTGGTGGCGTACAGATACCCGTCGGGGCCGAAGGCGAGGCGGCCGCCGTTGTGGTACTTGTTCTTCTTGATGCCCTTGAGCAGCACCTTGTAGCCGCCGACGGACGTCCCGTCGTACGTCATGCGGGCGATGCGGTTGCCCTCGGACGAGGTGTGCATGACGTAGATGTAGTGGTTCGTCGCCCAGTCCGGATCGACGGCGAGCCCCATCAGACCGCCCTCGCCCCCGGTGGTCTGCGACTCGGGGACCTTGCCGAGATCCTTCTTCTCCTTGCCGTCCTTCGCGATCCACCACACCCGGAAGTCGTCGCGCTCGGTGACCAGTGCGCCGGATCCGTCGGGCAGCCAGGACGTGCCCCAGGGGATGGTCCAGCCGGTGGAGAGGGTGACGGGGGCGCCCGGCTCACCGGCGGCGGAGGCCGTACGGTCCGGTGCGGGTGCCGGTGCGGATGCCGGTGCCGGTGCCGCACCGGCCGTCGCGGCGGTCACGGCACCGGCCGCCAGCGCGACGGCGGTCGCGAGCAGGACCGCTCTCTTCTTGCGTCCCATGCGTGCGCTGCCCATCTCAACCTCCGTACTGCGCGACGATTTTGGTGAAGTCGTACGGCGACTGCGCGACGCCGCTGCAGGCGTCGGCGTCACCGCCGGAACCGCAGGCGCGGTCGCGGTTCACGGACCAGAAGGCGTACCGCGCGATGTGGTGCTCCTGTGCGTACGCGAGGATCGTCCTGAAGTCGGCCGTGGTGACGGTCTCGCCCGCCACGTCGGTCTTGCCGTTCATGGAGGACACGCCTATGTGCTGGTAGGCGTCGGCGTCGCTGTAGCCGTAGGCGCTCTTGACCGCGCTCTTCAGGCCCTCCAGGGCGCTGACGGAGGCCTGGCCCATGGTGCCGCTGTGCCCGCCGAAGTCGAACGGCATGATCACCCAGGCGTCATGGGCGAGTCCGGCCGCTGCGCCGCGTTTGATGAGGTCCTTGCCGGTGGCGTCGGGGCCGTTCGGGGTGGTGCCCATGGTCACATAGGTGACGATCCCGGGGTTCTTCGCCTCGACGATCTTCAGGGCGTCCACGACGCGCTGCCGCACGGTGGCGTTGGAGAACTCGGTGTCCTCGATGTCGATGTCGAACGCCTTCAACTTGTAGGCGTCGATGACCTTTTGGTAAGCACCGGCGAGCGCGGTGGCGCTGCTGCACTTCTCGCCGAGCTTGGCACCGCTCCAGCCGCCGACGGACACGACGATGTCGCCGCCCGCGCCGCGGATGGACTTGATGGCCGCCTCGTCGGAGCCGCCCTTGAGCGGTCGGCTGCCGTCCCAGGCCGGGTTGCAGCCGCCGTCGGACAGGATGAACGCGAGCGTGAACCACTTGACGCCGGTCGCGGCCATCACATCGGTGGGCTTCTGCGGATTTCCCCAGCCGAGGTACTCGTAGGGCGCGGCGTGGATGGTGCCGGACGCCCGTGCGGCGGGCGCGGGGGACGCCTCTGCGGTGGTGGGCTCGCCCGCCAGGGTCAGCGCCGCCGCGCCGGACAGCGCGGCGACGGCAGCCAGGGCGGCGGTCGTTCTGCGGGAACGGGAACGGGCACGGGAGCGAGTACGGGAGCGTGAGCGGGGAGTGTGGAGTGTCACGTGGGGCTTCCCTTTCTGCGGCAATGTCAGGAAGGTTTCCTGACAGTCGGGGGACGTACGGGGCCCAAGACCCTTGGGGCCGTGGGGAGTTGCCGGACTACTCAGCTACTCAGCTACCCAGCTACCTGGCTACCTGGGCGCCGGTCCGGTGGTGTGCGCGCGGTAGACGTAGTCGGGCGGCGCCTGCGCGGTGGCGTCCGCCCCGTCGACCAGGGCGCGGACCATGGCGTGGTCCGGCGAGCGGTGGCAGGCGGGGTCCGTGCGGGCGGCGTCGCCGGTCAGGGCGTACGCCTGGCAGCGGCAGCCGCCGAAGTCGACCGTCCGCAGCGCGCAGCCGCGGCAGGTGTCGCTCATCCACGCGTCGCCGCGGTAGCGGGTGAAGGCGTCCGACTCCCGCCAGATCCAGGCCAGTTGATGCCTTCTGACGTTGGGTGCCGCGGGTCCGACGAGATCCGCGGCCGCCGGGCAGGGCAGCACCGTGCCGTCCGGCGTGACGGTCAGCGAGCGGGCGCCCCAGCCGCCCATGCAGGGTTTCGCGATGCCGTCGACGTAGTCGGGCGCCACCCACACGAGTTCCATGCGTCCCTCCAGTCGCCGCCGCCACCGCTCCACGCGCTCGCGGGCCCGCGCCACCTGGGCCCGGTCCGGGAGCAGCGCGTCGCGGTTGCGCAGCGCCCAGCCGTAGAACTGCGTGTTGGCCAGTTCGATCCGGTCGGCGCCCCAGGAGATGCCGAGTTCCACGAGGGCGTCGAGCGCGTCGAGGTTGGCGCGGTGCAGGACGGCGTTGAGCCCGAGCGGCAGCCCGGCCGCCCTGATGAGGCGCGCGGCCCGCTCCTTCGCCGCGAACGCCCGTACGCCCGCGATGCGCAGCGCGGCCCGGGGGTCGGCGTGCTGCACGGACAGCTGGACGCTGTGCAGCCCGGCACCGACGAGCGCGGCGAGCCGTTTGCCGTGCAGTCCGACGCCGCTGGTCACGAGCTGCGTATGGATCTCCGCGGCGACGGCGCCCGCGACGATCTCCGTGAGGTCGCGCCGCAGCAGGGGTTCGCCGCCGGACAAGTGGCTCTGCACGACGCCGAGTTCGGCGGCCTGCCGGAAGACGTCGGCCCACTCGGCGGCCGTCAACTCGCCTGACCGACCGGCCAGTTCGACGGGGTTCGAGCAGTAGGCGCAGCGCAGGGGGCAGCCGTGGGTGAGCTCGGCGAGGAGGGCCCAGGGCGGGTCGGGTTCCGGGGCGCCTCTTCCCCCTCTCGCGTCCTGCTCGGGGGCAGCCGTCACCGCAGCCACCCCTCGTCCCTCAACTGCTCAAGGAACACCGGCACTTCGGCGGCAACGGGCGCGTCCGGATGCCGCCGCGCCAGCTCCGCCACGATCCCCGCGACATCACGCCGCCCGTCGCACAGGCCGACGATGCTGCCCGCGGCGCCCCGCAGGACGACCACGCGCTCGGGCAGCACCAGGAGGTCGACGCCGCGCACCCGGTCGTGGCGGAGCAGCACCGAGCGGGCCAGCTCGGGGCGCCACGCGTCGCGCGCGGCAGCGCGCAGGGCGTCGCGGGCGGTCACGGAGCACCTCCGGTCCCCCGGTCGACGGCGTCGAGCAGCGACCACAGCACGTCGCACTTGAACGCGAGCGCGGCGACGGCCCGTTCCTGCTCCTCGCGGGTGCGGGCCCAGGCGCGGACCAGGGCGAGCGCCTCCTGCCCGTCGCGGCCGCCCTGTCCGACGCGGGTGCGGAAGTAGGCGAGTCCGTCCCCGTCGATCCACGGATAGTGCCGCTCGAACGCGGCGATCCTGGTCACCATCAGATCGGGCGCGGACAGTTCGGTGAGCGAGGCGGCGACGGCGTCCAGGGCGGTGCCGAGGCGGCAGAAGTTGACGTACCCGTCGACGGCGAGCCGCACCCCGGGCAACACCTGTGAGGCGTCGAGGAGTTGCTCCCTGTCGAGCCCGGCGGCCTCGCCGAGCCGCAGCCAGCGCTCGATGCCGCCCTCGCCGTCCCGCTCCCCGTCGTGGTCCCTGATCCTGCGCAGCCAGCCCCTGCGCAGCGCGGGGTCGTCGAACTTGGCGAGGATCAGGGCGTCCTTGACGGGGATGTGCCGCTGGTAGTGGAAGCGGTTGGCGATCCAGCGGCGCAGCTCCTCGCGGGTCAGTTCGCCCGCGTGCATGCGTACGTTGAAGGGGTGCCGGTCGTGGTAGCGCTCGGCGGAGACGGCGCGCAGCCGGTCCGTGAGCTCGTCCGGGGTCCAGGGTTCCTGCTCCCGGGTGCGGGTCGCCGTCGTCACGGCTCGATCACCATCCCCTCGGCGGCCACTTCGATGCCCCACTCGGCGAGCAGCTTGTACTGCTCGGCATGCGGGTCCCCCAAGGGGTTGGTGTTGTTGAGGTGGGTGTAGAGGCAGCGGCCCGGCAGCCGGGCGAGGCGGTGGGCCGTGCCGGTGGGTCCGGAGATCGGGCGGTGCCCCATGGCCGTGGCGGTGCGGGCGGTGAAGCCGGAGCGTACGGGCTCGTCGTCGTCCCAGAACGTGCCGTCGACGATGACGCAGTCGGCGTCCTTGGCGGCCCGGTCGAACGCCGTGCTCCAGACGGCGAGGGCCGGGGCGTAGAGCACGGTCCTGCCGGTGGCGGGCTCGTGGAGGCGCAGGGCGATGGACCAGGTGCCCGCGTCGGGCCCCGTGCCCGCGGCGTACCGCGGACGCTTGGCCGAAACAGGTACGGCACGGACCTGGATTCCGGCGCCGCCCGGCAGATGCAGGCTCGCTTCGGCGGTCAGTTCCCGCCAGCGCACCCGCGTGTAGGGCTCCAGGAGCGCGTCGAGCCGCAGCCCGTCGCGCACCGCGTCGCGTACGGGCGCCGTGGCGATGACCTCGATGCCGTCGCGCGCCTCGCGCAGCCGGGCGAGGCCGAGGGTGTGGTCGAGTTCCGCGTCGGTGAGGACGACTCCGGCGACGGGGGTGCGCCGTGCGTCGGCGCCCGCGCCGGGGAGCAGCGCGTGGACCGACTCGATCTGGTCGGCGATGTCGGGGGTGGCGTTGACGAGGTACCAGCGCCCCTCCCCCGCGTGGACGGCGAGTGCGGCGTGCCGGCGGCGGCGCTCCGGGTGGGTGCGTGCCCCGGTGCACCCGGGGCACGCGCAGTTCCACTGGGGCAGCCCGCCGCCCGCCGCGGTGCCGAGCACCTGCAGCAGCATGGCGGCGGTGCTACCGGTCGGCGAGGAGGTAGGCGGTGACTTCGAGGGCGGTGTCGACGACCGCGTAGCCGGGGGTCTGCCAGCCGGCGTCGTCCGCGGCGGGCCGTGCGGGGGGCGTGGCCGGGTGCTCGCGGCCGGTCGTGGGTGCCGGGAGGGAGTGTGTGGGCGTGGGCATGTCGCGGCCTTTCCTGAAGAGGTGGGGTTTCAGGAGCGCGCCACGGAGGCGCGGGGCGGCACAGGCGACGGATGCGTTCACATGAGTGTCCCGCGTTCAGTGGCGTGCAATAGGGTCGCGGCATGACGGGACACCGTCAATGGTCCGGACCGATCCGATCCGGGCGCCGCCTAGATATCCGGCCATTCCGCACCCGTCGTTCCAGGGCCGGAAAAACGGCCGTGACCACGGACAGGAATGCAGCGGCGCCGCTGATCGTTGACCATGGAAGCACCACCCGACGAATGTAAGGATCGAGAGCTCGTGAGCAAGGTCCCCCCGATCATCCTGAACAACGGCGTCGAGATGCCCCAGCTCGGATTCGGCGTCTGGCAGGTGCCGGACGACGAGGCCGAGAAGGCCGTCGCGACGGCCCTGGAGGCCGGGTACCGCAGCATCGACACCGCGGCCATCTACGGCAACGAGGAGGGCACGGGCAAGGCCATCGCCGCGTCCGGCGTCGCCCGCGAGGAGCTCTTCGTCACGACGAAGCTCTGGAACAGCGAGCAGGGCTACGACGCCACGCTCCGCGCCTTCGACACGTCGCTGGAGAAGCTCGGCCTCGACCACGTGGACCTGTACCTGATCCACTGGCCGCTGCCTTCCAAGGACCTGTACGTCGACACGTACAAGGCGTTCGAGAAGATCCACGCCGACGGCCGCGCCACGTCCATCGGCGTCTCGAACTTCCTGCCGGGACACCTGGAGCGGCTGCTCGGCGAGACGTCGATCGTGCCCGCCGTCAACCAGATCGAGCTGCACCCGCACCTCCAGCAGCGCGCCTCCCGCGAGTTCCACGCGGAGCAGGGCATCGCCACCGAGGCCTGGTCGCCGCTCGGCCAGGGCAAGGGGCTCCTGGAGGTCCCCGCGATCGTCGCGATCGCCCAGAAGCACGGGCGCTCGCCCGCGCAGATCGTCCTGCGCTGGCACATCCAGCTGGGCAACGTGGTCATTCCCAAGTCCGTGACGCCGTCGCGGATCAAGGAGAACATCGACGTCTTCGGGTTCGAGCTCGACCCCGAGGACATGGCCGCGATCTCCGCGCTCAACGAGGACCGGCGGATCGGTCCCGACCCGGCCACGTTCGACGTGGTCTGAGCCCGGCGAACCGCCCGGCAGCCCGGCAAGACATGCGTGCGGCCCGCTCGTACTGACGGCCCTTCGGGGTGTCAGTACGAGCGGGCCAACCGCTCGCTCATCAGCCGGACGCCCGGATGGGCGGGGCCCAGCGCCGACTTGAGGTGCGCGACCGCGTGCCGCAGCACGACGACGGAGTCCTCGGCGTCGCCCGCTTCCTCGTGGGCCGTCCTGTACACCGCGACGGCCTGCTCGTCGTCATGCCTGCCCAGGTAGGTGTCCGCGAGCGTGGCGAGCACCCGAAGGGTGTCGGTGTGGGCGGGCCCCTGGGTGTCGCGCCACAGGGTCAGCGCCTGCCGCAGCTCGGCGAAGCCCCTCGTCGCCTCTCCGGCTCTGATCCGGGCGAGCGCCAGTCGTTCGAGGGCGCACAGCGTGTCGGGATGGTCCTCGCCCAGCGTCCGCACCCGCCCCGCGTGGGCGCGCGCATGCATGTCGATCACGCCGGCTTCGTCCTGGACGACCATGGCGAGCCGGTCGTACGACTCCAGTGTGGCGAGGTCGTCGTCCCCGAACAGCGCCCGCCGGGCCGCCAACGTCCTTTCGTACAGGGCGATCTGCTCGTCCCCGCGCCCCACGGCCCCGTAGGCCACCGCGAGGGAGTCCGCGGCACGGAGGGTGTCCGGGTCGTTCTCGCCGAAGAGTCCGCCCCTGCCCGACAGCACGGATTCGAGCAGCCCTACGGCCCGTTCCGCGACCCCGTCGGCGAGATAGGTCCCGGCCAGCAGCTCACGGATGTCCAGGGTCTGCGGATGTTCATCGCCCAGCGCGGTGAGGCTGTCGAGGAGCGCGCGCTCGTACGTGTGCTCGGCACGCCGCTTCATGCCGCCCCTCCGATAGAGACCCGCCAGTTCCGCAAGCGCCCGGATCACGCGCGGGTGTTCCTCGTCGAGGACCCGGCGCAGGGCCGCCACCACCAGATCCTGCTCGGCCACCGCCAGATGCACGTCCCCCGCCCCCGCGTGCGCGAAGGCCAGGTCGCGGCGCGCCTCCAGCGTTTCGGGGGCGTCCGCTCCCAGCACCCTGCCGTGCACGGCCAACACGTCCTCGTACGCGTTCACGGCCTCGCCCCATTGCCCCGCCGCCGCGTACGCGGCCGCGAGGCGCGACTGCAGCCGCAGGGTGCTCGGGTGCTCGGCTCCCAGCGTCCTGGCCGCCGCCGCATGGGCCTCCCCCATGACCCGCACGGCCCGCCTGGGTTCGCCCGACTGCGCGTAGGCGTCCGCGAGTGAGGCGCGCAGCGCCAGCATGTCCGGTTCGTCGAAGCCCGTGCCGCCGTCGGCAAGGGCCGCCTGGGCGTCCTTGAGGAGTTCGATCGCGGCCTCCGCGCCTCCCGCCGCCAGATGGGCCCGCGCCAGCTCCGCCATGGCATGCGCCGCCGCCGGTGAGTGCGCGCCCGAGAGTCGCCGTCGGCACGACAGCACCCTGTCCAGCATGTCGATGGCCCGGTCGAACTCCCGCTGGGTAAGGAGGAATTGTGCCGTCGAGGTCAGCAGCTCGGCCATGGGCGCGCCGTCGTCATCGGGCCTGGCCCGCGCACACAAGCCCTGGACGAGCGGCAGGAGTTGTCGGTGGCGG
Source organism: Streptomyces sp. NPDC059002 (assembly GCF_042740435.1). Taxonomy (NCBI): domain Bacteria; kingdom Bacillati; phylum Actinomycetota; class Actinomycetes; order Kitasatosporales; family Streptomycetaceae; genus Streptomyces; species Streptomyces sp. NPDC059002. The sequence continues at coordinate 383,016 of NZ_JBHYJI010000001.1, forward strand.
GGCCAGTTCGCCGGGTCGTCGGCGGGCTCCGGAGACCTCGAGAGGAGGCAGACGACGGCCCGGTAGCGGGCATCGTTGATGTCACTGCGCCCCCAGAACAGCCGGAAGGGGTGGTCGGGCGTGCGGGCGACGGCTCCGACCCGCTCGGGAAGCATGACCGTGGCCGTCGCCGGATCCAGCCCGACCAGGCCGGCGTCCGACAGGGCATGCAGACAGCGGGGCACGTCGTACGCCGGGGTCAGGCCGCGCAGGAGCACCTCACGGGGAATGGGTCCGGAACCCAACCAGGCGAGGATCTGCAGCAGTTGCACGGCCTGCAGGTCGGCGAGGGAGCGCAGCGCGTCCCTGATCGCGCCCTCGGCCGCCTCGGTCGGCACCGGGCCCTCCGCCAGGGACTCGAACGCCTCCCCCATCAGCGCGGAGAGGTACTCGTCCACCGTCATGCCCGTCGCGGCGACGGTCTCGGCCGCCCGCACCACGGCGCCCGGCACGCGGCCCAGCTCTTCACACAGACGCGCGGCGCCTTCGACCTCCCGGCCCGCGCGGCCCTTGAACATCTGGACCACTTCCGACAGCGCGGGCACGTCGAGCCCGAGCCGGAAGACGTCGTCCGGCCAGCCGTCCGTCACCCGGCTGGTGATCAGGACGGCACCACCGCGGCCCAGGCGGGACAGCAGGGCGTGCACGTGGTCGGGGTCCTCGACGCCGTCGAGGACGAGCGCCCAGCCGGTGTGGGAGCTCAGCCACTCAAGGGCCCATTCCCAGCGCTCGCCCGCCGTACCGGAATCCGTCGCCGACGGCTGCAGCGCACCGGCCAGTTCGCAGAGCCCTCCGACGAGCGACGCGGGCGAGCCCGCATCGACCCACCACGCAGGGGCCTCCTGGTCGCGGCCGCCCCACCGGCGCGCCCACGCCATCGCCATCATGGTCTTGCCCACGCCCTCCCTGCCGTGCAGGAGGACCCGCTCGACCCCGTGAAGGTCGGTGAATGTCCTTTCCAGGCCGTCGAGTTCATGCGCCCGGCCGATGAACGGGTCCGCGACCGTGACGTTGGAGAGACCCGCCGGAGCCGTCACCGACCCGGGCGGTTCCCCTCCCGCCGCCGACGACGAGGCGGCCTCACTCCCTGCCCCGGGGACCCGCGCCTCCGCCCCCGTGACCACCGTCCCCGGCCGCTCCACCACCCGGATCGCCCGCCCCCGCAACAGCCCCAACGCCTCCTCGCTCACCAGCGCGAACGGCTCCCCCGCTGCCCCGAGCCCCCGGCTCCCCGTCCCTTCGGTCACCGGCACGACCGCGCGGAAGGCCCGGGTCGCCGAGCCCGCCCGCGCCTCGATCTCCGCGCCGAGCCGCCCCAGGAGGTCGGCGACCGCCAACGACTCGGGGCGGGGCAGGGTTTCCAGGAGGGCGCCCCGCGCGCCCGGCACGAAGTCGTACAGGCCGCGCTCCGGGTCGACGGGTTCGAGCAGTCCGCTCAACAGCACCTCGGCGAGGTCGCTGGGGCGGGAGCCCGGAGTGATCCGCTGCTGGATCAGGCGCATGACCGGCAGCGCGGGCACCGAGAGCGCGACGTGCGCGGCCAGGTCGGCGGCCGTGGGCGAGGCCGCCGCCTGGAAGCGGATGATGCGTTCGGTGAGCGTCAAGTCCCCTTCGGTCACGTCGGGTTGGCCGTGCGGCGGGGGTGTCGCACTCAGGTACGTCACGGCCGTGTCCCTGTGCAGGTCGCCCGACGCGGTCACCAGGCCCGCCCAGTCGGCGAGCCACTCGGGGGCCAGTTCGAGGACCGGCACGGGGATCGCGTCCGGCGCGGGAGGCCCCGCGCGGCCGTCGTGCGGGGTGAAGCGCAGCGCGGTGTTGGGGGCGCCCGCGCGGGAGGCGATCGCGCGTCCCGGCACGGCGGGGGCCGCGGTCCTGCGCCAGAGGCGTTCGGGCAGTGGCTGGAGGATCGCCGTGGGGCCGCGCCCCGCCCACAGGTGCAGGGCGGGGGCCGCGCGGCCGCCCCACCAGTGCGGCCCCGAGCAGTCGCTGAGCACCAGGACGACCTGACGGCCCGTCGGGTCGACGAGGGCCGCCGGGTCGAGCGCGGGCCCCGTGGCCGAGCTGCGGACGCCGACCCGCGGGCCCAGGTCGGCCAGGTGCCTCACGCGTACGTCGCGGAACGCGCCGGTGCGCTGCATCGCCTCGCGCAGCTCACGGGCGAGCGGGCGCCACACCGTCATCGCCGGGCCCGTGTCGACGACCAGGACCAGGCTGAGGAGCCGGTCGGTGACCGGTGCCATGACGGGCGCCCAGGGGCGCAGGCCCGGGTGGCGGGCGGCGCGTGCGGCGGTGGCCTCCTCGTCCAGGGTGCGGCGGCGCGGGTCGGGGACGCGGCGCTTGAGCGGGCGCAGGGCGCGCTGGATCGCCAGTTCGCGGCACAGGGCCTGCGGGGCGGGGACGAGGACGTCCTCGGCGTCGGTGCCGGGCCCCGGGGTGCCGCGCGGAATGTGCAGGGTGCTGCGCCGTCCGCCGGGGCCGGGGGGCGGCTCGGCATCGCCGTCCTGCTGCGCCGGGCCGCGGGGCCCGGCGCCCGCCCCGCCGCCCGCCGCGGCCGCGGCATCCCCTCGTTCCCCGAGGATGGCCTCGCCCGCCATGGGAGCGTTGAACGTCGCGCCGGTGAAGTCCACGTGGTCGCCGGTGTACCGGCGCGACGCCGGGGGTCCGGCGTCCCCCGGCCCCGCGGGCAACCGCTCCGCCAGCCACAGCATCTCCGCCAGTTCCAGCGGGGTGACCGGCGGGCCGAGCGCGTCGAGGGCGTTCCTGAGCCGGTCAAGCGTCATCGTGCCGCGTCGCCTCACCGCTCAGGAACGGCATCACCTGGTCCGCCAGCTTCCGTACGTTCTCGGGCTCCTCGCTGAACGCGGCGTGATGGCACATGTAGATGGCGTTCAGGAGCTGGTCGTTGGCGAGCAGTCCGGCGCTGCGCCGCTCGAAGAAGCGGTCGATGATCTCCCGGGCGCCCGGCGGGAGTTCGCCGCCCTCGCCGCCGACCACCGGGCCGAGGTGCTCGCGGACGATGGCGGTCAGCTCCGCCACGCCCGCGGGCTGCTTCAGGTCCACGGTCACACAGCGCCGCAGGAACGCGGGCGGGAACTCGCGCTCGCCGTTGCTCGTCATGATGACGAGGGGGAAGGCGCGGCAGGTGACGGTGCCGTCGCGGATCTCCACGCGGTCGGTGGTGCTGTCGGCCGTCATCACCTCCGCGGTGGGCGCGGCGCGGCGGGCCAGCTCGACGATCTCGTACGAGCCCTTCTCGAAGATGGTGAGGAGGTCGTTGGGCAGATCGATGTCACTCTTGTCGATCTCGTCGACGAGCAGCACGCGGGGCCGCTCGTAGGGGAGCAGGGCCGTGCCGAGCGGGCCGAGGCGCAGATAGTCGCCGATGTCATCGCCGCCGCCGGACCCCATGTCCCGTTCGCCGCGGGCGCGTTCGGCGGCGTACAGCCGGGTGAGCGGGTCGTAGGCGTAGAGGCCGTCGCGCAGGGTGACGCGGCTGGTGATCGGCCAGTGCAGGACCTTGCCGAGGCCGAGTTCGTGCGTGACCGCGTACGCGAGGGAGGACTTGCCGGTGCCGGGGGCGCCGGTCACCAGGAGCGGCCTGCGCAGATAGAGCGCGGCGTTGACCTGGCGGACCGCGTCCTCGCCGGGCCGGTAGCTGACGGCCGCGTGCGGGTTGCCGGAGTCGCCGGGCGGGGTGGGCAGGGGCGGGCCGCCGGTGAACGTGCGCCACGGGGGCGGTTCGGGGAGCCGGTCGATGCCCTCGTGCGGGATCCGGCTCCCTTGGTAGATCTGCCAGTCGGGCCGCGCGGCGGTCATGTCGGATCCGCTCCCCACTCCCGCGCCTCGGGTGTCCTGCCCACTCACGGTTCTCCCCTCGTCCCCATCGCCAGCGGTGGATCCGGTTTGCGTTCCGGGTCGTCCCAGAACAGGGTCAGGCGGTGTCCGCAGTGCTCGGCGTCGCCCTTGTCCGGGGAGCGGGCCTCCTTGCGCAGCCGCATCACCTCGCAGGGCAGCCGGTCGGGGTCGAGGGCGGCCACCGCGTCCGTGAGCCGGTCCAGGAACTTGTCGGGCGCGCAGTGGGCGTGGCCGTCGGCGCCGCAGTCGTGGCGCCGCCACAGCATGATCGGGACACCGGTGTCGAGGGCGGCGGCGAGCCAGTCGCCCGCGGGTGTCGCCGCGTACGCGAGGGCGCACACGTCGTCGTCGGCGTCCAGCCAGTCGTGGAACTCGTCGTACCCGTACGGCAGTCCGCACTCCACGCGCAGCGGTCTGGTCTCGCCGCGGGCCCGCACCGTCTCCCAGCGTCTGCGGGTGAGCCGCGAGACGGTGAGCGGCTTGAGGCGGTCCATGTGCCGGACCACGACGGGCACGGTGCGCATCGGCCGGGGGCGGGCGGCGCCCGGTTCATGGATCTGCCACTCCTCGAACGGCTCGCTCATCAGCCGCTCCGGCACCACGAACTCCAGCATCCAGTCGAACTCGTGGACCTTGCCGACCTGTTCGGCGAGCAGCGCCTCGACCTTCGTACGCAGCTGGCGGGGCCGGATCCGTACGGGCCCCGACCTGCCGACCGGCACGCCGTCGACCACCGTGCACACGGAGAGGTCGAGCCCGGCACCGCGGGTCATCGACTCGGCCCGGAACATCACGGAGCCGGTGGGCGCGACCACGTCGCGGGCCTCGGCCTCCTCCCACTGCCCGGGCATCCACCGGCGCAGCCACCGTCCGACGTCCACTCCGGGCGGCCCGGCCGCGCGCAGGGAGTCCAGCAGCCGCACCAGGCGGTCCTCGCCGGTCAGTTCCTCGGCGACGTACCGGACGGCGTGCCAGACGGACCGGAAGGCGGGCAGGGGGCGGCGGAAGGTGGGGAAGGCCCGCCGGACGATCAGTTCCAGGCTCGCCGGGTCGATCCGCACGCCGTCGAACAGGGCGCGCAGTTCGCGGCGCGGCAGCGTCGGCAGCCAGTCGAGCGGCAGGAGGTCGTCCAGCTCCTCCCAGTGGCCGCGCAGGGTGTCGAGGGGCAGCATCCGCCCGATGTAGCCTTCCTGTTCCCCGTCGAGCACGGCGTCGGTGACGATGCCGACGACGAGGCCGGTCTCCGGGTCGTAGACGGCGGCGCCGCTGAATCCCTCGCCCAGGCGCTGCAGATGGGCCTGCTCGACGTCGATCTCCAGCCACTCCTGGCCGAGCAGCCGGTCGGCGCTGGTGCGCAGCGTGACGTGCGTGCCCTCCTTCTCGTGGCCGAACGGGAAGCCGAGCGCGCGCAGTTCGCGTACGACGTGTCCCGCGCGCGGCCGCAGGACGTCGAGCGGCGCGAACCCGCACGGCGGCACGCGGGCCGCCCGGTCGAGTGCGACCACGGCCACGTCGCCGCGGTCCCCGACGCGCCGCCAGTCCCCGACCCAGGCCACGGCCCCGTGCAGCGCTTCGGCGCACCCGGGCAGCGTCACGGAGACCTCGTCGAGCCCCTCGACGACATGGGCGCAGGTGATCAGCCGGGTGCCGTCGACCAGCACGCCCGCCCCTCTGGGGACGCCGTCGACCGTGCCGATCCGGGCACGCCAGTGCATGCCCGCCATTATTCGCCTTGCACGCCCTGACCGCCGCCGTCCTGCCGAACACCCTGCCCGGATCCTTCGGGTCCGGACCCTTCGGTCCCGGGGCGGTCGCTCCCTGGCCCGTCGGTCCGCGGCTCCTGCGACGGCTTCGACGCCTTCGACCAGGTGAGCTTGACCGTCAGATGCCCCTCGGCCGCGGTCTTCGCGATGACGGCACCCGCGACGGCGCTGAGCTTGACCCCGAACTCCAGCTCGATCCCGTCCGGATCGAGGGTCCGGTCCCGGAAGGTCCGCAGCGCGGACAGCGCGGCGCCCCGCACATTGCCGAGCGCGGACTCGAAGCGGGCGTCGACATCATGGATCTCGTCGCCGTCACCGCGCCGCGCCACCGACCTGAACCCCGGGTCCCTGGAGTCCACTTCGACCACGACGGGGCCCCCGTCCGACTCCCACCGCATCAGTTCGCTCACGCCGCCGCGCCCCTCCCCGGACTGCAGAGTCCGCCCGACTGTACGTCAACAGGTGTCCATGTACCTGGAGTTGGGCAGATAGGTGCGCCATTCCTGCCGGGTGAGGCCGCCGCCCGCGCGCTCGCAGACCGCCGCCGCGGCACGGCCCGCCGCCACGGGCACGGCGCGGGGCGTGCGGTGCGCCGTCGCCACCCGCAGCTCGTCCCCCGCGAAGCCGAGGGCGATGACGGGTCCTCCGGTCGCCGGGTACACGGCTCCCGAGAGCCGCGGCGTGCCGGTCTCCCAGACGCGGACGGAGCCGTCGGCGGCGCTCACGGCGAGCAGCCGGCCGTCGGCGGAGAAGGCGATGACGGGCGCGGCCGCCAGGTCGTCGCCCCGGGTCCGCAGGGCCGACGCGAGGACGCCGAGCGGGCGCGTACCGGCGCCGTTCCACAGCGCGATCCTGCCGTTCCTGTCGGCCACCGCCAGCTGACGCCCTTCGGGACTGAAGGCCGCGGCGATCAGCTCGTCCTCCCCGCGCAGCACGCGTGCCGTGCGCCCCGTGTCCAGGTCGGTCAACTCGCCGTTCAGGGTGAGCAGTCGACGGCCGTCGGGCGTGAGGACGAGGTCGCCGGGGAGCCTGCGGTGCAGCAGCCGGGTGCTGGCGCGCCCGTCGATCCGCCACACGACGGCGCGGGGATCGTCGTGGTCCTGCGTGCCGGGCGGCGCGCCCGCCGTGAGGACCCGCCCGCCCTCCGTGGGCTGCACGAGGCCGTCCGCCCGCGTGGCCACGGTCGTACGGGAGGCGACACCACCACGACGTACGTCCCACTGCCGCACCGTCGTCCCGCGCGCGGCGTCCTCGGTGTACGCGAACGTGCCGCCGCCCGGCGAGAACGCGAGGAGCGGGTCCGCGCAGTCCTCGCACCAGCGGCCGGGGAGCACGGGCGGCACGGACGACGGCTGCGCGTCCCGTGCGTCGCGGAGCAGCACCTTCCGTTCATCGCCCCGCCGCTCCACCACGGCGAGCGTGCGGCCGTCGGGACTGAACCGGGCCTTCGTCAGCGGGTGCTTCAGCGGTTCGCGCGCCAGTGCGTCGCGGACGTCGAGCGTGCGGACCTCCGTGGCGCTCACCCGCAGCCGGACCACGCCGTCCGCCGTGTCGAGCCGCACGTCCTGGACCGTGTTCTCGTCGTACGCGTGGCGGAGCAGCGGAGTGTCCGGGTCCGCCGTACGCCACAGGACGACCTCCCCGTCCGCGAGGGCGACCGCCGTGGCGCCGTCCGCGCTGAAGTCCACCGACGGCTCGGCCGCGCCGGGCAGTTCGATGCCGGGGCGTTCCCGCCCGGACCGTACGTCCCAGGTGCGGATGCCACCCGTCAGCGGAACGGCGAGCGCCCTGCTGTCCGGCGTGAACAGCACCTCCTGCGCCCCGCAGGCGTGCCGGTCCAGTGCGCGCGGCCACGTCCTGGGCAGCGCCCGTCCCGCGACGACGTCCCGGACGGCGAGCCTGCCCTCGGCCGAGCAGGTGGCGAGGAGCCGGTCGTCGGGGCTCATGGCGGAGAACGGCGCGCTGCTGGTGGCCACGCCGGTCACCTCGGCCAGCAGGCGGTGGCGGCGTACGTCCCACACCTGGACCTCGCCGCGCTCCTCGTGCTGGAGGAGGAACGTCCGCCCGCCGGGTCCGAACCGCCCGTCCCAGTGCCGCGCATCGGCGGCCCCCAGCGGCGGGCCCACGGGACGCTCCCGCCGCAGGTCCCACACCTGCACGCCGCGTCCGGTGGCCAGCGCGATCAGCCGTCCGTCCGCGCTGACGTCCAGGTCGTCGCCGGCGGCTCCCGGCGGGTCGAAGACGCCGATCCTGCGCGGCCCGCGCAGGTCCCATCGCGTCGCCTTCCCCTTGTCGGCCACCGTCAGGACGCGGCCGTCGGCGCTGAGGTACCGCGCCGTCGTGGCGGTCTCCGCGCCGCCGCCGCCGGAGAACGCCGCCACCTCCCGCTGCGCGCCCGCCGTCCGTACCGCCTCCCGCGTCTCGGGCAGATCCGCGATCCGCCAGGCCGCCACGCTCAGGCGCATGGCGGCGACCGGGTCGGACGTGCGCAGGGTCGCCGCGACGCCGACGACGCGCCGCGCCTCGGCCTCGGCGTCCTGGCGCCGCCCGTTCCGGTTCTGCTGCCAGGCGATCGCGCCCGCCACGGCGGCCAGGCAGAGCACGACGGCGAGGGCGCCCAGGAGGGCGCGAGTACGCCGCGCGGCGCGGCTGCGGGCGCGCAGGGCGTGGTCGTGGGCCTCGATCCCGGCGTCGAGGAACTCCCTTTCCAGCGGCGTCAGTTCCAGCGCGTCACCGTCCGGGACCGCCCCGAACGCCTCGCGCGCCGCCGCGAGACGCGTCCCCCGGTACACCGCGCCCGGATCGCGCGCCAACTCGGCCCAGGCGCTTGCGGCTTCCGTGAGCGACCGGTGCAGCCGCAGCCGCTCCCTGTCCTCCTCGATCCACCCCCGCAGCCGCGGCCACGCGCTGAGCAGCGCCTCATGGGCGAGTTCGACCGTGGTGCCGTCGACGGTCAACAGGCGGGCACAGACGAGGCGTTCCAGCACATCGGCGCAGCCCGCCGGCAGTTCGGCCCGGTCGACGGGGCGCCGGGTGTCCTGCGTGCCGTCGCCCGGCGCCACCATCCGCAGGAGCAGCGAGCGCGCCATGGCGGCCTCGCGCCCGGAAAGACGCCCGTAGACGTCCTCGGCGGTGTGCGCGACGGCTCCCCTGACCCCGCCGATCGCCTCGTACGCCGCCACCGTCAGGGTCTTGCCGTTGCGCCGCCGCCAGACTTCGCGCAGCGCGTGCGCCATGAGCGGCAGACCGCCCGGCTCGTCCGCCACGTCGGCGACGATCCGGGCCGTCAAGGAGCGTTCCACGACGAGCCGTTCGGCCGCCGCGGGCCTGACGACGGCTTCTCTGAGGCGACTTGGCGACATGGGACCGACGAGGAGGCCCGCGTCGCCGAGGGCAGCGGCGAGCCCGCCGTGTTCGGCGCATCTGCCGTAGAAGTCGGCGCGCACGGCGAGCAGGACGCGCAGCCTGCTCGCGGGGTCGCGGGCCGCGAGCAGCCGGTCCAGGAAGGCGGCCCGTTCCGCCGGGTCGTGGCAGAGCGAGAAGACCTCCTCGAACTGGTCGACCACGAGCAGCGTGTCGCCGTCGCCCGCCGCGGGGGTGAACAGGTCCGCGTGGCTGCGGGCGGGCCGGTCGCCCGGGGTCAGGAGACGGATCGCGGCCAGCTCCGGTGGTCCCGCCGACTCCCGAAGGGCCGGTATCAGCCCGGCCCTGAGCAGGGACGACTTGCCGCTGCCCGAGGCACCGAGCACCACGGCGACGCGCCGCCGCGCGGTCAGGCGCAGCAGGTCGCCGACGAGGTCGTCGCGGCCGTGGAAGCGGTCCCGGTCGTCGGGGCCGAACCGGGCGAGCCCCGGATAGGGCGATGCGCCGTCGTCCGCGCGGTCGCGGTCGGCGTCCTCGGCGACCGTCTCGTACCAGCGCCGCTCCCACTCCTGTGGATCCCCGTCGCACGCGCGGACGTAGGCGAGCAGCACGGGCAGCGTCGGCAGCCGCTCCCCGGCGGCCGCGGCGGAGAGCGTGGGTGCGGCGTACGGGACACGCCGGGCCATCTCGCGGTAGGTGGGGCCGCCCGCGTCCACGCGGAGCTTGCGCAGCTCGTGCGCGAGGCGCTGGACGGGCCCGGCCGTCGGCTCCAGAGGCTTCTCGCGACGCCCCATGCCGACCGCCTCCCCCGGATACCGCCCGGCCCCTCCGGTCAAGATCCGGTCCCACGCTAGCAATTGATCGGACGGCGGAAACAGGGCTGCCCATCAATTCCCGCGCCGCTGAACTCGGCTCCACGGCCCTGCACTTGGGCCCTGACCAGGGAAAGCCGACGTCTGCGCACGGGGAGTACGTCATCGCCACCACCCTCCGCTCCGATCTCGCGGAACAGACCCGAGAACCCGCCAAGAAGGACCCGTTCGGCACCCGGGCCCGCTCCCTCGCACGGCGCTCGGTCCTCGTCCTGCCGGGCACGCTCCTCACCCTCGCCCTCGGCCTGTGGGGCGTGCGCCGCGAGGGCACCATGTGGCGCGACGAGGTGGTGACGTACGACGTCGCGCGCCGCGGCGTTTCCGGCCTCTGGCAGACGCTCGGGAACGCCGACGCCGTCCACGGGCTCTACTACCTGCTGATGCACGGCCTGTTCCGGCTCACCGGCGGCGCGGACCCGCTGCTGGTCCTGCGCGTCCCGTCCGTCCTTGCCATGGCCGCGGCCGCCGCCGGTGTGGCCGTGCTCGGCGGGCGGCTCGCGGGGCGGCGGGCGGGGCTGCTCTCCGGGGTGGTCTTCGCGGTGCTGCCGCCGGTCCAGCGGTTCGCCCAGGAGGGGCGTTCGTACGCGATGGTGTGCGCGCTGGTCGTCTGGGCGACGTATCTGCTGGTGCGCGCGATCGCCGCGTCCGTGCCCGTCCCCGGCTCAGCGGAGGGGCGGCGGGCGCGGCGGCTGTGGTGTGCGTACGGCGCCGTGCTGCTGGTGGCCTGCCTGCTGCACGAGTTCGCGGTGTTCGCGCTGGCCGCGCACGCCCTCGCGGTGCCCCGCGCGGTCCGCGGGCGCTGGGCCGCGGCGGCCGGTGCCGTGGTCGTGGGGCTCGCCCCGCTCGTGGTCGTGAGCGAGCGGCAGAAGGCCCAAGTGGCCTGGCTGCACGTCAACGTGGGCTGGTACGCGGCAGCCGTCGGCGTGTGCGTGGTCGGGGCCGGCTGCGCCGCGCTGCTCAGGAAGTGGACGCCGGGCGCCTTCCCGCACCGCCCCGTCGAACTGCCGCGGCTCGCCCTGTCGCTGCTCGTCGCCCCCACCGCCACGCTCCTGGCACTCACCCCCATCACGCCTCTGTACGTGGACCGTTACGTCCTCTACGGGTACGCCGGTCTCGCCCTGCTCATCGGCCCGCTGCTCGGCACCGTGCTCGGCACGGCGGGTGCGGTCACCGGGCGGCAGCGCGCCACGGCACTCGTCGTCATCGCCGTCGCCGTGACCACGCTCGTGCCCGTCAGCGCCCATCTGCGGACCCCGCAGAGCCGCCTGGACAACGCGACGGCGGCCGCGCGGGCCATCGCCGACGCCTCGGCCCGGGGCGATGCCGTGCTGTACATGCCGTTGCGGCGCAGGGTGTGGTCGCTGCCCGACCCCGGCGCCTTCGCGGGCCTGCGCGACCTCGCCCTCGACCGGAGCCCGGCCGCCTCGCACACCTTGTACGGCACCGAGGTCCCCGCCGACGTCATCCGGGCCCGTCTGCTGACCCGGCCCCGGGTCGTCTTCGTCACCGACCCGTCGGGGGACCCGGGCGGCACGGGCGAGGCGGAGAGCATGAAGCGCGACATCCTCAGGGAGCGCTTCGAACCGTGCCGCACCTGGCACGGCCAGGAGTTCCGCGTCACGTTGTACGCGCGCCCCGGCCGCTGTTGAGCCCGGCCGGGGCGGCGGCTCCGGTCAGGACGTCGCGCCGTCGTCCTTCACCGCCACATGCACCGTCTGCACGGCCAGCAGGAACACATCGGGGCGCCGCATCAGGCCCGCCGGGTCGGCCGGGTCGATGAGGCGGTCGATGGTGGCGAGGTCGTCGTCGGCGGCGAGGCTCTCGGCGCGCATCTCGCGGCGGCGGGTGAGTTCGTCGACCAGGTGGGCGCGGGCGTCCGCCGAGAGGGGGGCGGGCAGGTCGAGCAGGAAGCTGCGGCTCGCCACGTGGCGCAGGCCCGCCGCACCGAGGAGCGCGGGCCAGTCCTCCGTCTCGCGCTTCGCGCCCGGGAGGCTCGCGCGCATCCCGGCGAACCACTCCTCGTCGTACGCCTCCATGCGGGCCTGCAGACCCGGTGTACCGAAGCCGATGTCGCGGGGCAGGCTGCGGGCGCTCAGGCCGCCCTCCAGAAGGGCGAGCGCGCCGCCGGGGGCGAGCCGTTCCGCGAGGGCGGCGAGCGCCGCGCCCTGGTCGCCGACGTGGTGCAGGGACTTGCCGAGCCACAGGAGGTCGGCGGGCGGCAACTGGCCGATGCTGTCCGGGAGTTCCACGCGGACCGTGCTGAACCGGTCGGCGACGCCCTCCCGCTCCGCGCGGTCGCGGGCCCGCTCCAGGAGCGGCTCCTCCGGGTCGGCGGCGATGACCTGCGCGCCGGGGAACGCCTCGGCCAGCAGGAACGCCACGCCGCCGGGGCCGCTGCCGACGTCGGCCACGACGCCGGGCTTCGGGGTCCACTGCCGCACCCACGCGGCCGCCTCCCGGTACATCGGCGCGGCGATCTTCGCGTACCGCTCCAGGTAGGTGCCCATGGCAGCCCAGTCGACGTCGCCGTGACCGTGACCGTGTCCATGCGAGTGGGTGTGGGTGTGGGTCTCCGTCCGGCCCTGGCCGGGGTCGTGATCGTGGTCGTGGTGGTGGCCGGGTGTCTGTCCGTGCGCCATCGTTGTCCGCCGCCTTCCTGTTCCTTCTCTGCCCGCCCTCCGCGGCGGGGCAGTCGCTGCCCGCCCTCGCGGGGGAACGGTGCCAGCCTGCTCCCCATTTCCCGTTTCCGCCTACCCGCCTTGCTGTTCCGGCAAGTGTGCGCGCCGATGCCCCACCAGCCTGAAGCAGTATCCAATTTGCCTAAAGCTTTTAGGCAGGTGCACTATTGCTTTAGGAACACGGAAGGCACGGCAGGAACGGAAGGAGAGGACCTCATGGCCGCACGCGCAGGACTGACCACGGAACGACTCGTCACGGCGGGAGCCGAGCTGGCCGACGAGGTCGGCTTCGCGCAGGTGACCGTGTCCGCGCTCGCCCGGCAGTTCGACGTCAAGGTCGCGAGCCTGTACTCGCACCTGAAGAACTCCCACGACCTGAAGACCCGGATCGCCCTGCTCGCCCTCGCGGAACTCGCCGACCGGGGCTCCGCCGCGCTCGCCGGGCGCGCGGGCAGGGACGCCCTGGCCGCCTTCGCGAACGTCTACCGCGACTACGCGCGGGAGCACCCCGGCCGCTACGCGGCGGCCCAGTTCCGGCTCGACCCGGAGGCGGCCGCGGCGAGCGCAGGGGCCAGGCACGCACAGATGATGCGGGCGATCCTGCGCGGCTACGACCTGGCCGAACCGGACCAGACCCACGCGGTGCGGCTCCTCGGCAGCGTCTTCCACGGCTACGTCAGCCTCGAACTGGCCGGCGGCTTCAGCCACAGCGCCCCGGACTCGCAGGAGTCCTGGGAGTGGACCCTGGACCGCCTCGACGCCCTGCTGCGCGGCTGGACCACGACGGCCTGAGCACCGGCCGCACCGGCCGGGCGACGCGCGACGCACCATCCCGTACCCCGAACGAACCCCGAACCCCGAACCCCCTGAATCAACAGGCTGAGGCAATGAACACCGAGCACACCACCGCCACGTCCACCGCCCCGTCCACCGCCACTCCCATCAGCACCCCCCTCACCGCCGACCTCCTGCGCGGCGCGCTCGACCTGGAGCGCACCGCCCACGGCGTCCTGCCGCACCGGCTGCCCGCCAGGGCCCGTGCCCAGTGCGCCGACGGGCAGCTCGCCATGGTGGAGTCCCAGCCCTCCGGCGTACGCCTGGTCTTCCGGACCCGCGCCACCGCCGTGGAGCTCGACACGCTGGCCACCAAGCGCGTCTACCCGGGCGCCCCGCCCCGCCCCGACGGCGTGTACGACCTGCTCGTCGACGGGCGCCCGGCCGGCCGGGCAAGCGTCGGCGGCGGCAACACGCTGACCATCGACCTGAGCACCGGCACCGCCGAGCACCGGCCAGGACCGGTCGGCACCGTCCGTTTCGACGGGCTCGCCGCGGGCGAGAAGGACGTCGAGATCTGGCTGCCGCACAACGAGACCACCGAGCTCGTCGCACTGCGCACCGACGCGCCCGTCGAGCCCGTGCCGGACCGGGGCCGCACAGTGTGGCTGCACCACGGCAGTTCGATCAGTCACGGCTCCGACGCCGCGAGCCCCACCACCACGTGGCCCGCGCTCGCCGCATCCCTGGGCGGCGCGGAGCTGATCAATCTGGGTCTGGGCGGCAGCGCGCTGCTCGACCCGTTCACCGCCCGCGCGATACGGGACACCCCGGCCGACCTGATCAGCCTCAAGATCGGCATCAACGTGGTGAACGCGGATCTGATGCGCCTGCGCGCCTTCGGCCCCGCCGTGCACGGCTTCCTCGACACCGTGCGCGAAGGACACCCCACGGCGCCGCTGCTCGTCGTCTCGCCCATCCTGTGCCCGATCCACGAGGACACCCCGGGCCCCTGCGCCTTCGACCTCTCCGCTCTCGGCGAGGGTCGGCTGCGCTTCCGGGCCACGGGCGACCCGGCGGAGACCGCGAGCGGGAAGCTGACGCTCTCCGTCATCCGCGCCGAGCTGGCGCGGATCGTGCGGGAGCGGGCGGCCGACGACCCGAACCTGCACTACCTCGACGGCCGCCACCTCTACGGAGAGGCCGACTTCGCGGAGCTGCCCCTGCCCGACGATCTGCACCCGGACGCTGCCGCGCACCGCCGCATCGGGGAACGCTTCGCCGAGCGGGCGTTCGGCGCGTCGGGCGCGTTCGGCGGCACGGGTTCCTCCGGCGGCGCCGGGGCCCCGGCCGACCGCTCCGTCTGAGCGCCCGTCAGCCGCGCTTGCGGAACGACCGCAGCGTGAACCACGGGTCGGGGCGCGGGACTTCCTGGTCGGGGAGTTCCGCGAGCCCCGCGGCGAGCCGCGCGGCGAGCGGCCCGTCGGGGGCGATCCGCGTGAACCAGCCCCGGTGCAGGTCGTCCACCGTGGAGCGGGGCGAGCGGCCCTGCCCGTGGCCGCGGAACCTGGCCTGGCCCGCGGGCACGAGGCCGTGCGCCGCCGCGATCGCACCGACCGATTCCGCGCGGTCGACCGCGGGACGTATCGGACGCGGCGCGAGCACGGCGTCGATGTCGCTGCCCACGTCGTGCGACGCGGCCTTGTCGACGGTGGTGACGAGGGTTCCGCCGGGCCGCAGCACGCGCGCGCACTCGGCGACGACGGACGACGTCTCCTCCTCGCCGGACAGCAGATGCAGCAGCCACACCGTGCTGACGGCGTCGAACGCGCCGTCCGGGAACGGCAGTCGGCGGCTGTCGCCGAGCACCACGGCCCCCGGAACGCGGTCCGCGGCCATCCGGGCCATGCGGTACGCCGCGTCGACCCCGGTCACCCGCAGGCCCTGCCGTGCGGCGAGCCGCCGGGTGACGAGGCCGGTGCCGCAGGCCACGTCGAGGAGGCTGGCGGTGTCCGGGGGCAGCAGTCCGAGCACGGCGTCCGCCGCGGCCGCCGCGCGCGGCTCGCCGCCGCGTGAGGCGTCGTAGCGGTCGGCTTCCTTGCTGTAGTCGAGCATCGACGTCATTCCGCGCCGTGGCCGGGCGCGAACGCCTCGACCCTGCGGGCGAGTTCGAAGTCGAGGTCGGTGAGCGCGCCGCCCGCGCTGTGCGTGTTCACGGAGAGGGTGACGGTGTTGTAGCCGAGCCTCAGGTCGGAGTGGTGACCGAGTTCCTCCTGCGTCTGGGCGATGTGCAGGACCAGGGCGGCCGCCGCGAAGTGCGAGCCGAGCCGGTACGAACGGGTGATCCGGTCACCGTCGAGCGACCAGCCGGGCAGCTCGGCCAGGCGGTCCTCGATCTCCTTCAGGGAAAGCGGTTCGGGGGTCATGGGCCACGCTTCCTTCCAGGTCGTCCGGGTCGGGCACGGGGCGCGTCCCGTGTCCGGCGCGGCACGGAGTCCGTCTCCGGCTCACCTTGCCACACTCCCTTTCGATTACCGTCTACGTATGACAACCGCCGCGCCCCACAAGGGGAATGCCCGAGGGAACGCCCAGGGGAACACCACCGGGGTGGGCCCCCTGCTGCGCGGCTGGCGCGAGCGCCGCCGCGTCAGCCAGCTGGAACTGGCCCTGCGCGCGGATTCATCGGCGCGGCACATCAGCTTCGTCGAGAACGGCAGGTCGCGGCCGAGCGAGGAGTTCCTGCTGCGCCTCGCCGACCACCTCGACGTGCCGGTGCGGGAGCGCAACTCCCTGCTGCTCGCGGCCGGTTACGCGCCGCGCTTCCGTGAGACGCCGCTCGACGACCCGTCGATGGGCGCGCTGCGCGAGAGCCTGGACCGGCTCCTGAGCGGCTACGAGCCGTATCCGGCGCTGGTCGTCGACGCGGCGTACGACGTGATCGCGGCGAACCGCAGCCTCGCCGTGCTGCTCGACGGCATCCCCGAGCACCTGCTGGCGCAGGCCCCGCTGAACGCGATGCGCCTCACCCTCCACCCCGAGGGCCTCGCCCCGCGGATCCGCAATCTGCGGGAGTGGCGCGGGCATCTGCTGCACCAGATGGAGCGGCAGATCGCCCTGCAGCGCTCCGCCGCGCTGCGCGCCGTGTACGACGAGGTGGCCGCCTACCCGGTGGCGGATCCCGGGGTCGACGCCTTCGACGCCGGCACGGACGTCCCGTACTTCGCGCTGCCCCTGCGCGTCGAGCACGAAGGGCACGTCCTGTCCTTCATCTCGTCCATCTCCACGTTCAACACGCCCATGGACGTGACGGTCGCCGAGCTGGCCATCGAGACACTCCTCCCGGCCGACCCGGCGACGTCCAAGTACCTGCAGTCGCTGATGGCCTAGCGACCGTCCGCGATCCCCCGCAGCGCCGCGTACTGCAGCGCCGCGAAGCCGCCCACCGTCAGGGCCTGCAGCGGGATCCACACGGCGCCCGCGGTGCCGGGCGAGAGCCAGGCGACGAGTGCGACGATGCTGAGCAGCGCCCAGGCGGCGTTCAGCTCGATCACCGCGCGGACGGGCAGCGTCGGCGGGCTCTTGCGGGACGCGAGGTACCCGACGCCCGCGCCGTAGAGGGCCAGGAAGACGCCGAGGACGAGCAGCAGGCCGGAGTCGACGCCGAGGAAGCGTCCGAGGGGGCCCGACGCGGCGGCGTACGCGAGTCCGTTGCCGGTGGTCACGACCGCGTCCAGGGCGAGGAAGCGGCGCAGCATCAGCTGCGGGTCGGTCGTGCGGGCCAGGGCGGTGAGCTGGAACGCGGACATGCGGGATCAGCCTCCAAGCAGGGCGAAGAGCGGTTCGGGAAGCCGGATCCGGGCCGGAGTGCGCCGGACCGGATCCGGTGACACCACTGTGTCGGGGCGGCGCCGACGGGTCGATTACGCGCCAGGTAATGGCGGTCCTGGCGGCCTCCCGCGGCAACCCGTACGGCGGCGGCCGACAGGTGTCCCGCGCCCCCCGCCCCTAGGTTCGAGGGAAGGCAGACCTAGGGAGCGCCACGGTGACAGAGACGACCGAGCCCGCCGCCGCCCTGTTGCGCGCGGGCAAGTTCTTCCGGCGCGGCACCGCCGCCCCCGACCTGCACAGTGTCCGGCTGACCGGCGGCCGGGACGCGGACGCCTTCTACCGGGACCGCTGGAGCCACGACAAGGTCGTGAACTCGACGCACGGCGTGAACTGCACCGGATCCTGCCGCTGGAAGGTGTACGTCAAGGACGGCATCATCACCTGGGAGACCCAGCAGACGGACTATCCGAGCGTGGGCCCCGACCGCCCCGAGTACGAGCCGCGCGGCTGCCCCCGCGGCGCCGCGTTCTCCTGGTACACGTACTCCCCCACCCGCGTCCGCTACCCGTATCTGCGCGGTGTGCTCCTGGAGATGTACCGCGACGCGAAGTCCCGTCTGAAGGACCCGGTGCTCGCCTGGGCGGACATCCAGGGGGACCCGGAGCGCCGCCGCACCTATCAACAGGCGCGCGGCAAGGGCGGGTTGGTGCGGGCGACATGGGACGAGGCGGTCGAGATCGTCGCGGCCGCGCATGTCCACACCATCAAGACGTACGGCCCGGACCGGGTCGCGGGCTTCTCCCCCATCCCCGCCATGTCGATGGTGTCGCATGCGGCGGGCGCCCGCTTCATGGGGCTCATCGGCGCGCCCATGCTGTCGTTCTACGACTGGTACGCGGACCTGCCGGTGGCCTCGCCGCAGGTGTTCGGCGACCAGACCGACGTCCCGGAGTCGGGCGACTGGTGGGACGCCGCGTATCTGATGATGTGGGGCTCGAACGTCCCGGTGACGCGGACGCCGGACGCGCACTGGATGGCCGAGGCGCGCTACCGCGGGCAGAAGGTCGTGGTCGTCGCGCCCGACTACGCCGACAACGCCAAGTTCGCCGACGAGTGGCTGCATCCGCACCCGGGCACGGACGGGGCGCTCGCCATCGCGATGGGGCATGTGATCCTCAAGGAGTTCTTCGTCGACCGGCGGACGGACTTCTTCACGGACTACGTGCGCCGGTTCACCGATCTGCCGTTCCTCGTGACGCTCACCGAGCGCGACGGCGCGTACGTCCCCGCGAAGTTCCTGCGCGCCACCGACCTCGGCCAGGACGGCGAGGGCGGCGAGTGGAAGACGGCCGTCCTTGACGAGAACACCGGGCACCCCGCCGTCCCCAACGGCTCGCTCGGCTTCCGCTGGACCGAGTCGGGCAAGGGCAAGTGGAATCTTGAGCTCGGCAACATCAGACCGCTCCTGAGCTTCCACGGCTCCGACGTCGCGGCGGGCGTCGAGGTGCTGCTTCCCCGCTTCGACACCGAGGGCGGCACGCACGGCCAGGGCCGCGGCGACGTGGTGCGCAGGGGCGTGCCCGCGACGCGGCTCGGCGGCCAGGAAGGGCCGCTGGTCACGACGGTCTTCGACCTGCTGCTCGCGCAGTACGGCGTGGCGCGCGAGGGACTGCCGGGCGAGTGGCCCGCTTCGTACGAGGATGCCGCCGCGCCCGGCACGCCCGCCTGGCAGGAGGCGCACACGTCCGTACCCGCCGCCAAGTGCGTGAAGATCGCCCGGGAGTTCGCGAGGACCGCGGAGCAGTCGCGCGGCCGCTGCATGATCCTGATGGGCGCGGGCACCAACCACTGGTTCCACTCCGAGACGATCTACCGCGCCTTCCTCGCGCTGCTCCAGCTGACCGGCTGCCAGGGCCGCAACGGCGGCGGCTGGGCGCACTACGTCGGTCAGGAGAAGTGCCGCCCTTCCACCGGCTGGGCGACGCTGGCCAGCGCCAACGACTGGAGCAGGCCGCCGCGGCAGATGATCGGCGCCGCGTACTGGTTCCTCAACACCGACCAGTGGCGCTACGACAGGTTCGCCGCCGACGTCCTCGCCTCCCCGCTGGGCGAGGGCCGGTTCGCGGGGATGACGGGCGCCGACTGCCTTGCGCTGTCGGCGCGTACCGGGTGGATGCCGTCGTATCCGACCTTCGACCGCAGTTCCCTGGAGCTGGGCGACACCACGGGCGACCCGGTGGCCAATGTCGTCGACGAACTCAAGGCGGGCACCCTCAAGTTCGCCTGCGAGGACCCGGACGCCCCGGAGAACTGGCCGCGCGTCCTGACCCTGTGGCGCGCCAACCTGCTCGGCTCGTCCGCGAAGGGCGCCGAGTACTTCACCAAGCACCTCCTTGGCACGCACTCCTCACTGCGCGCCGAGGAGGCCGCCCCCCATGAGCGGCCCTCGACGGTCACTTGGCGTGATCAGGCCCCCGAGGGCAAGCTCGACCTGCTGGTCTCGCTCGACTTCCGCCAGACCTCGTCGACCCTCCTCTCCGATGTCGTGCTTCCCGCGGCCACCTGGTACGAGAAGCACGATCTGTCGACCACGGACATGCACCCCTACGTGCACTCCTTCACCCCGGCCGTCGACCCGCCCTGGCAGGCCCGCACCGACTTCGACACCTTCCACGCGATCGCGGACCGCCTCAGCGAGCTGTCCGTCGACCACCTCGGCGTACGCAAGGACGTCGTCGCGACCGCGCTCCAGCACGACACCCCCGGGGAGACCGCGCAGCCCGGCGGGGTCGTCCTGGACTGGCGCAAGGGCGAGTGCGAGGCGATCCCCGGCAGGACCATGCCGAACCTCGCGGTCGTCGAGCGCGACTACACCGCGATCGGCGCGAAGTTCGCCTCGCTGGGCCCGCTGGTCGAGCAGCTGGGCCTGCCGGTGAAGGGCATCGCCTTCCGCCCCGACCAGGAGGTCGAGGATCTCAAGGAGCGCAACGGCGTCGTGCGCGGCGGACCCGCCGACGGACGGCCCGCCCTGGACACCGCGGTGAAGGCCGCCAACACCATCCTCGCCCTGTCCGGCACGACGAACGGGCGCCTGGCCACCCAGGGTTTCCACACGCTGGAGGCGCGCACGGGCCAGGAGATGGCACATCTGGCCGCCGAGCACGAGGGCAAGCGCATCACGTACGCCGACACACAGGCCGCGCCCGTCCCGGTGATCACCTCGCCGGAGTGGAGCGGCAGCGAGTCCGGCGGCCGCCGCTACACCGCCTTCACGCTCAACACCGAGCACCTCAAGCCCTGGCACACCCTCACCGGACGCCAGCACTTCTTCATCGACCACGACTGGATGCACGAGCTGGGCGAGGCGATGCCCGTCTACCGGCCGCCGCTCGACATGAACCGGCTCTTCGGCGAGCCGCGCCTCGGCCCGGACGGCGAGAAGGAGGTGACGGTCCGCTACCTCACGCCGCACAACAAGTGGTCGATCCACTCCGAGTACCAGGACAACCTCTTCATGCTGTCCCTCTCGCGCGGCGGCCAGTGCATCTGGATGGCGCCGCAGGACGCCGACGCGATCGGCGTCAAGGACAACGACTGGATCGAGGCGGTCAACCGGAACGGCGTGGTGGTGGCGCGGGCGGTCGTCTCGCACCGGATGCCCGCGGGCACGGTCTACATGCACCACGCGCAGGAACGCACGGTGAACGTCCCCAAGGCGGAGGCCACCGGAAAGCGCGGCGGCATCCACAACTCCCTGACCCGGCTCATCCTCAAGCCGTCCCATCTCATCGGCGGCTACGCCCAGTTGTCCTGGGCGTTCAACTACCTGGGCCCGACGGGCAACCAGCGCGACGAGGTGACGGTCATCCGTCGCCGCAGCCAGGAGGTGCAGTACTGATGCCCCGTGGCGAAGCCACCCAACGACGCGTGATGGCTCAGATCGCGATGGTGATGAACCTCGACAAGTGCATCGGGTGTCACACCTGTTCGGTCACCTGCAAGCAGACGTGGACCAACCGCGACGGCATGGAGTACGTCTGGTTCAACAACGTCGAGACCCGCCCGGGACAGGGCTATCCGCGCCGCTACGAGGACCAGGAGAAGTGGCGCGGCGGCTGGGAGCTGAACAAGCGCGGCGCCCTCAAGCTGAAGAACGGCGGGCGGATCAAGTCCCTCCTCGAGATCTTCTCCAACCCCAAGCTGCCGGAGATCAAGGACTACTACGAGCCCTGGACGTACGAGTACAAGAACCTCACCGACGCCCCGCTCGGCGACGACTACCCGGTGGCCGAGCCGCGCTCCCTGATCTCCGGCAAGCCCATGAAGATCGAGTGGTCGTCGAACTGGGACGACAACCTCGGCGGCGCCACGCAGTACGGCGACCTCGACCCGATGGTCGCCAAGACCCGTCAACAGGCCGCCGACAAGGTGAAGTTCGCCTTCGAGCAGACCTTCATGTTCTATCTGCCGCGCATCTGCGAGCACTGCCTGAACCCGGCGTGCGTGGCGTCCTGTCCCTCGGGCGCGATGTACAAGCGCGAGGAGGACGGCATCGTCCTCGTCGACCAGGACCAGTGCAAGGGCTGGCGCAAGTGCGTGACGGGCTGCCCGTACAAGAAGGTCTACTTCAACCACCGCACCGGCAAGGCCGAGAAGTGCACCATGTGCTACCCGCGCGTCGAGGTCGGCCTGCCCACCGTCTGCTCGGAGACCTGCGTGGGCCGCCTGCGCTATCTCGGCGTGATCCTCTACGACCCCGACAAGGTGACGGCCGCGGCCTCCGAGCCCGATGAACACAAGCTGTACGAGGCGCAGTTGGGCGTCTTCCTCGACCCCGACGACCCGGAGGTGCGCCGCGACGCCGAGCGCTCCGGGATCTCGTACGACTGGATCGAAGCGGCACGCCGCTCCCCCGTGCACGCGCTGATCAGCACGTACAAGGTGGCGCTCCCGCTGCACCCGGAGTACCGCACCATGCCGATGGTCTGGTACATCCCGCCGCTGTCCCCGGTGGTCGACGCGCTCACCGAGACGGGCCACGACGGCGAGGACGCCGCGAACCTCTTCGGCGCGATCGACACGCTGCGCATCCCCCTCGAATACCTCGCGGAGATCTTCACGGCCGGCGACGTCGGCCCGGTGCGGTCCTCGCTGGAGAAGCTCGCGGCGATGCGGGCGCACATGCGGGCCATCAACCTCGGGGAGCGGCCCGACAGTTCGGTCGCCGGGTCCGTGGGCATGTCGGGCCGGGAGATCGAGGAGATGTACCGGCTGCTCGCCATCGCCAAGTACGAGGACCGGTACGTCATCCCCACCGCGGCGGTCGGCGACGCGCGGCGCCTCGAGGAATCGGCGATTCCCGGGCTGTCCGACTCCTGCAGCCTCGACTACGAGGACGGTCCCGGCATGGGCGGCGAGGGCCCCTTCGGCCAGGACTCGGGACGCAAGCAGCTGCCGCTGGTCACCATCGAGAACTTCCACGCGCTGCGCAGACGGCAGACCGCCGACAAGGAGGACGAGAGTTGACTTCCCCGAGCGAGAACGCCGTGCTCTACCAGGCCGCCGCGCTGTGCCTCGGCTACCCGGACGAGGAGTTCCGTGCCCGGCTGCCGCTCCTCACGGCCGCCGCGCCCGCGGCCCTCGACGGCTTCCTGGCGCACGCGGCCGCCACCGACCCGCGCGCACTCCAGGCCCACTACGTCCAGGTCTTCGACTTCAAGAACCGGCACAGCCTGTACCTGAGCTGGTGGCGGGACGGCGACACCCGGCGGCGCGGCATGGCCCTGGTGCGCTTCAAGGAGGTCTACCGCGAGCACGGCCTGGAGTTCAGCGGCGAGGAGCTGCCCGACTTCCTGCCCGCCGTCCTTGAGTTCTCCGCGCACGCGGGTCCCGTGCTGCTGACGGAGCACCGCAGCGGCCTCGAACTGCTGCGCCTGGCCCTGACCGACTTCGGCACGCCGTACGCCGCCGTGCTCGACGCGGTGTGCGCGACGCTGCCCGGACCCTCGCCCAGGGACCGCGCCGAGGCCCTGGCCCTTGCCCGCTCGGGGCCGCCGCGCGAGGACGTCGGCCTCGAACCGTTCGCACTGATCGGGGAGCGCCCATGAGCACCCTGCTGTGGGGCGTGCTCCCCTACGTCGCCTTCGTCCTGCTCGTCGCGGGCATCATCTGGCGCTACCGCTACGACAAGTTCGGCTGGACGACCCGCTCCTCGCAGGTCTACGAGTCGAAGCTCCTCAACATCGCGTCGCCGATGTTCCACTACGGCATTCTCTTCGTGCTCGTCGGCCACCTCATGGGCCTGTTCGTACCGGAGTCCTGGACGGACAAGGTCGGCCTCACCGAGAGCGCGTACCACAAGCTGTCGCTGTGGGGCGGCACGGCGGCGGGCGCGCTCGCCGTGCTCGGCATCCTCATGCTGCTCTACCGCCGCCGCACCAAGGCGCCCGTCTTCCGCGCGACGACCGCCAACGACAAGGTGATGTACGTCGTCCTGCTCTCCGCGATCATCATGGGCATGTGGGCCAAGCTCACCAACTCCGGGCTCGACGAGGGCTACAACTACCGTGAGACGATCGCGCCTTGGGCGCGCAGCCTGTTCACTCTGCAACCGGACGTGGACCTGATGGTGGGCGTTCCGCTCACCTTCCAGATCCACGCCGTCATCGGTCTGCTGCTGTTCGCGTTGCTGCCGTTCACCCGGCTCATCCATATGTTCAGCGCGCCGGTTCAGTACGTGTTCCGGCCGTACGTGGTGTATCGGAGCCGGGACCCGAAACAGCTGGGCCCCCGCCCGGAACGGCGGGGGTGGGAGCGGGCGGATTCCTGACGCCGCCCGCGGGGCGCTGCTTACGGGGCGCTGCCTACGGGGCGCCCTTGCCTCCCTTGTCCTCCTCGTCCACGATCTCCGCGTCCACCACCCCCTCCTCGGCCGCGGAGTCCGAGGCCGTCTGTTCCTGTGAGGCGCCCCCGCCAGAATGCGCGTACATCGCCTGGCCCATCTTCTGGCTGACGGTGGCGAGCTTCTCCGCGCCGGTGCGCAGGGCGGCCGTGTCGTCCGCCCTGTTCTTGAGGAGGTCCTTCAACTCCGCGGCGGCCGCCTCCACTTCGCTCCTGGTGTCGGCGGGGATCCGCGCCGCGTTCTCGGCGTTGTCGCGCAGGAACCGCTCCGTCTGGTAGACGAGCTGCTCGGCCTGGTTGCGGGTCTCTGCGGCCTCGCGGCGCTTGCGGTCCTCCTCGGCGTGTTCCTCGGCCTCGCGGACCATGCGGTTGATGTCGTCCTTGGGGAGCGCGGAGCCGCCGGTCACCGTCATGCGCTGCTCGCGCCCGGTGGCTTCGTCCTTCGCCGAGACGTGCATGATGCCGTTGGCGTCGATGTCGAAGGTGACCTCGATCTTGGGGACGCCGCGCGGGGCGGGCGGCAGTCCCGTGAGGTCGAAGACGCCGAGCTTCTTGTTGTACGCGGCGATCTCGCGTTCGCCCTGGAAGACCTGGATGCCGACCGACGGCTGGTTGTCCTCGGCGGTCGAGAACGTCTCCGAACGCTTCGTGGGGATCGTGGTGTTGCGTTCGATGAGTTTGGTCATGATGCCGCCCTTGGTCTCGATGCCGAGGGAGAGCGGGGTCACGTCGAGGAGGAGGACGTCCTTCACGTCGCCGCGGATCACCCCGGCCTGCAGGGTCGCGCCGAGGGCGACCACCTCGTCCGGGTTGACGCCCTTGTGCGGGTCCTTGCCGGTGAGTTCCCTGACCAGTTCGGTGACGGCGGGCATCCGCGTGGAGCCGCCCACCAGGATCACGTGGTCGACGGCGGACAGCTTGACGCCCGCGTCCTTGACCGCCTGGTGGAAGGGCTGCTTGCAGCGGTCGAGCAGGTCCGACGTGAGTTCCTGGAACTGGGCGCGCGTCAGCTTCTCGGCGAGGTGCAGCGGGCCCTCGGCCGACGCGGTGATGTAGGGCAGGTTGATGTCCGTCTCGCTGGACGAGGACAGCTCGATCTTCGCCTTCTCGGCGCCCTCGCGCAGACGCTGGAGCGCCATCTTGTCCTTGGCGAGGTCCACGCCGTGGCCGTTCTTGAACTGCCGCACCAGGTACTCGACGATCCGCTGGTCCCAGTCGTCGCCGCCGAGCTGTGTGTCGCCGTTGGTGGCCTTGACCTCGATGACGCCCTCGCCCATCTCCAGGAGGGACACGTCGAAGGTGCCGCCGCCGAGGTCGAAAACGAGCACGGTCTGGTCGTCGCCCTTGTCCAGGCCGTACGCGAGGGCCGCCGCCGTCGGCTCGTTGATGATCCGCAGCACGTTGAGGCCCGCGATCTCGCCGGCCTCCTTGGTGGCCTGGCGCTGGGTGTCGTCGAAGTACGCGGGCACGGTGACCACCGCGTCGGTGACGTCCTCACCCAGATAGGACTCGGCGTCGCGCTTGAGCTTCTGCAGGACGCGCGCGGAGAGTTCCTGCGCGGTGTAGCGGGTGCCGTCCACGGAGCCGCTCTCCGGGAAGCGCCAACCGCTGTCGCCCATATGGCGTTTGACGGAGCGGGCCGTCCGCTCCACGTTCGTGACCGCCTGCCGCTTGGCGACCTCGCCCACCAGGACGTCGCCGCTCTTCGCGAAGGCGACCACCGACGGGGTGGTGCGCGCGCCCTCCGCGTTGGCGACCACGGTGGGCTCACCGCCCTCCAGCACGGCCACCACCGAGTTCGTCGTCCCGAGATCGATCCCCACCGCACGTGCCATGGTCCAGTCCCTTCCGCCGCGAGCCCAAGTCCCCCGTATCCAGGTCTACTCCACCCTCCATCACAAAACTTGAGCGGGCTCTTGTCAATCCCCGGGCATGACAATGCCGCCGCCCCAAAAGGGACGGCGGCATCGTCAACGGGCCTCGGGTCAGGCCAGCTTGGCCGAAAGCGTGATGGTGGTGCCCGTCAGCGCCTGGCTCACCGGGCAGTTGGCCTTGGCGTCCTCGGCGGCCGAGACGAAGGCCGCCTCGTCGAGGCCCGGCACGGTGCCCTCGACGGTGAGGTGGATGCCGGTGATGCCGGTGCCCGGCTGGAAGGTCACGTCGGCGGAGGTGGTGAGCCGGGTGGGCGGGGTGCCCGCGCCGGTCAGGCCGTGCGACAGCGCCATCGAGAAGCAGCTGGAGTGCGCGGCCGCAATCAGCTCCTCCGGGCTGGTCTTGCCGTTGGCCTGCTCGGCGCGCGACGGCCAGGACACCGCCTGCTCCCCGATGCCGGAGGAGTCGAAGGTGACGGTGCCCGAACCCTCCGTCAGCGAGCCTTCCCAGACCGTGTGCGCGGAGCGCGTGGTTGCCACGATGCAGTTCCCTTCAGTGCGGTTCCGTGATCGGAAGTTCCGTGGGGACCATCCGATCACACTCCGGATGAAAACGGGCCGCACGGGTCGCCGCGGGGCCACGGAGGTGTTCGAGCGGGGAGCGCAGGTGCGGATCGTCCGATACGAACACGTTGTGCGTGCCGTCGCGCCACAGATGCCGCTGAGGTGCCAGAACAGCCCCGTGGCAGGGGCCGTATGGCCGAAATGGCACCTGGGCAAGGCGCGTCGGCGGTGACACTTTGAGGCCCCCTCGCGCACGGAACGAGGAGCTCACTCAGGGGGTATGGCCATGCGCATGAACTACGCGGACCGCGGTCCGTCGCCACTCGAACCGGAGAAGCCCGGAGCCGCGGGTGACCGGGATTCGACGTTCGGCTGGTGGGGCGCCTTCAGCATCCAGAAGTTCGTCAACCAGAACCCGCTCTCCCACACCCACGCCGACGCCACCGGCTGGCTGGCGTACCTCCAGCAGTTCTACGACCGCAACTTCTGGTTCGCCGACGGCGGCGCGCAGGTGTGGGCGTACGAGGAGACGTACGACAACTGGCAGGACCGGTACGGGATGGACGCGGTGTGCGCCGTGTACCACTCCGGGCACGGCGGCATGGACGGCAACGGCGTCTTCTTCGCGCCGCTCGGCGCCGTCTGGGACGGCCGCAGCGACGCCGTCTCCAACCGGATGGCGCTCGGCAACGAGAAGGCCAACTACATCTTCTGGTCGACCTGCGACTCGCTCAAGGTCACCGGCGGCCACTCCCCGATCCGCACCTGGGCCGGACCCAACATCGGCTTCCGGATGATCTTCGGCTTCGAGACGACCAGCATCGACAGCCCGGACTACGGCAAGAAGTTCTGGGAGAAGTGGCGGGCCGGGCAGACGTTCTGCGACGCCTGGCTGAACGCGAGCTGGGACATCTACCACGGGCAGGCGCCCTCGGTCGCCGCGGTCGGCACCACGCAGGCCGAGGCCGTCAACCGGCTCAACACCGAGCGGAACTTCTTCCGCGAGCACGTGCCGGACACCTGGTACGCGTGGCGCTGGTACTACGCGCGCGAAGGCGTCAGGGAACCGCTCACACAGCTCTCCGGCCAGCAGCAGATCGTGCAGCTCGCGCCCCGCGACCCGAGCGCCGAACTCACCTCGCTCGGCCGGCAGGCCGGCTTCCCGACGGCCGCGCTGCAGGAGGTGCAGGTCGAGCGCCAGGGCGTCATCAACGCGACCTCCGGCGACCGCGTCGTCTCCACCGCCCCGCAGGGCATCCGCTGGGTCAAGCTCGCCGAGCCCAACCACCGCAACACCCAGCAGCTGCCCACCGACCGCGCGGTCGAGGCGGCGCGCGCCTTCGCCGAGCAGTACGCCGACGGCGCCGAGCTCGTCGTCGACAGCGTGCACGACCTGATGCAGAACTCCGGCACCAAGGACGGCTCCGAGGTCGGGCGCCCGGTGTCCCTGCAGACGCATGTGACGTTCCGGCAGGTCTTCGACGGCGTACCGGTCATCACGCCGGGACGCGGTCTGATCCGGGTGGGCCTGGACAACGACGGCACCGTCGTCCAGTCGCAGATCTCGACCCGCAAGGCCACCGGTGTCACGCGCGAGCCGAGCACCGAGATCTCACCGCCGCCGCCCAAGGGCGGCACGGCGGCCCCGGCCCCGCTGGAGCGCGATCCGCGCAAGGCGCTCGACGCGGCCCAGAAGAAGCTGCTCGCCGAGCTGGCCGCCGTCACCGCGGACGAGACCGGCCAGGGTGCGGCGCAGCAGCGCCAGCCCGAGGTCAGGGACGTGCCGGGCACGTTCGAGGTCGGCTACGAGCTGGCGGGCAACGAGGCCTATCCGGCGGCCCGCAAGCTGATCGAGATCGGCGCGCGGGACAGCATGTTCCGTACGCGGCGCTGGGTCGTCGCGCCGCTGGCGAGGTAGGCGCGGCCACGGGCCGCCCGCACCGGTGGGGGCGGTGCGGGCGGCCCGTTCGGTCCTGCCGGGTCAGTCCTGCGCAGGGGTGGCGGTCCGCTGCTTGCGGGCCGCCAGCCACGCGTAGACGAGCACGCCGACGAAGAGGAAGAGCACTCCCTGGTAGACGGCCGCGTAGCCGGACCCGGCGACGAGCCACATCGAGAACGCGAAGGCGACACCGGCGAGGACCGCGTCGCGCACCAGACGGGAGCGGTTGACGCGCTCGCGCTGCCCGGAGACGAGGAAGTAGATCTGCGCCGCGGTGGCGAGCAGATAGGGCACGGTCGCCGTGAACGTGGTGATCAGGACGAGCGACTCGAAGACGCCCGCCGAGCCCGCCGTGTAGTTGTACACGGTGAGCAGCGAGGCGAGGACGACGGTGACGAGGACGCCGACGGTCGGCACGCCGCGCTTCTTCTTGCCGAACGCGCTCGGGAAGAGCCCGTCCTTGGCGGCCGCGTAGGGCGTCTGGGCGCTGAGCAGGGTCCAGCCGTTGAGGGCGCCGACCATCGACACCAGTGCGGCGAGCGCCACCGCGGTGCCGCCCCAGGAGCCGCCGAACATGACGTCGACGGCGTCCGAGAAGGGCGCGGTGGACGTCACCAGCTTGTCGTGGGCGACGGTCCCGAACACGGCGAGGGTGCCGAGCAGATAGACCAGGGCGGCGCCCAGCGTGCCGAGGATGGTGGCGCGCCCGACGTTGCGGCGCGGGTCGCGCACCTCGCCCGCGCTGACGGCGGCCGACTCGACGCCCAGGTAGGAGAAGAGCAGGATCGCGGCGGACGCCGAAACGGCCCCGATCGGGCTGTCGTTGCTCGCCTGGAAGGGCCCGAGGTTGGCGCTGTCGAAGAAGAAGAGACCGCCGATCGCGACGAGCAGCAGCGGCAGGAACTTCAGGACGGTCGCGACGAGCTGGACCGCGCCGACGTACCGCGTGCCCGCGAAGTTGGCGAGCGCGGGCAGGAGTTGCAGGACGAGCGCGGCCAGGCAGGCGGTCCACTTGTGCTCGTTGACGGGGATCAGCACGTCCAGGTAGCCGACGGCGGCGACGGCGAGCGCGGCGTTCGACACCCAGGTGGTGATCCAGTACGACCAGGCCGCGAGGAACCCCGCGAAGTCGCCGAAGGCCTCCCGTGCGTACACATACGGTCCGCCGGTGCGCGGGTCGCGCTCGGCGAGCCGTCCGAAGACCAGCGCGAGCGCGATGGCCCCCGCGGTCAGGACGGCGAAGGCGACCAGGCTGATGGTGCCGAACGGGGCGACGGAGGCCGGGAGCAGGAAGATGCCGCCGCCGATGATGTTGCCCATGACGAGGCAGGTGGCGATCGGAAGCCCGAAGCGCCGGGCGTGCCTGCTCTGCGCTTCCTGGCCTTCTCCCTGGTCAGGGGCCGGAGCCGACGGTACTGCGGTTCCGGTGTCGTGCATGGGGTGGTGCGCCTCTCGTCGTGCCCGGTGCCCGGGATCGCCGAGCGGAAGCCATGGTCGGGCACGGCGGACGCTCCGCCAAATCAGTGTGTTTTGTCCTGCACGGCGGCATCGGCGGCCGCAAATGCTGTGCCATCAGGGGCTTCCGGCGGGGAATCGTTCACCGGAATCGTGGCCTCCGTGAGGGGCGCCTCCGCCGTGGCGGTCACCGGCACCTCCGGCCCCAGGTCCTCCCCCAGCCAGCACCGCAGCACGTGATGGACCTGCTCGGCGCCGACCAGTTCCGCGCCCTCCGGCACCGGCGCGGAGAGCGCGAGCGGCGACAGCAGGAACGGCCGGGCCTGCGCCCCGCCGAGCCCGCCGTGCGAGCCGATCTGCTCCTCGAAGGCGAGGACTTCGCCCTCCTCCGGGTCGTACCAGGAGTTGACCATGATGTCGGCGGTGTGCGGAAAGCCGTCGGTCCGCCGCACGGCCTCCAGCGCACCGGGCCCGAAGTCGCCGAGCGGTCCCAGGTCGTCCGGGTCCTCGTCGAGATACACCTCGGCGCCGCGCGCCCCGAGCACGAGCGGGCCGCGCTCCGCACTGCGTACGAGCAGGAAACCGATGCCCGGATGGTTGGCGAGCGTGGGCAGCAGCGCCGGATGTCTGCGGTCGATCTCCTCACGGGTCATGCGGTGCGGCACATCGGGGAACGAGACCAGGCCGAGATTGCCCGATGCCAGCACGATCGGCTCGGCCCGGCGCGCCGGACGCCGCTCGTCGGCGCCCTCCTCGACCGGGCGGCGCAGCGCGGCCCGCACCGTCGCACGCGCCTCGGCACCGCTGTGCGTGTGCTGCGCCCTGCGCGGCACCGGCAGCCCGCAGCCCGCCCGCACCAGATCGCCGAGGGTCAGCCCGTACCGCGCCCGGAACGTCTCCCCCGGGCTCTGCCCGTGGTCCGAGAGCAGCACGATCCGGTACGCGCGCGGCGCGTGCTCGGCGACCTGCGCGAGCAGCGCGAGCGACCGGTCGAGGCGGGCGAGGACCTTCGCCACGTCGGGCCCCGAGGGACCGGAGTGGTGGGCCACCTCGTCGTACGCGACCAGATCGGCGTAGACCGCGCTGCGCCCGGCGAGCATGTCCCCTATGACGGCGGCGACCACCACGTCGCGCTCGACGACGGTCGCGAAGGCGCGGATGAACGGATAGAGCCCCCCGCGGCCCACCCGTGGCCTGCGCCGCCTGATCCGGGCGCGGGTGGATTCGCCGATCTCCCGGAAGACCTCGGCGACGAAGGACAGGGCGGTGCGGACGGCGTTGGCGGGGTCGGAGAAGTACGCGAAGTACCCGGCCCGGGAGCGGTTCTCCTTCCCCCTCCTCGCCGCCATGGACAGCACGAGCGCCAGCTGCTCGGCACCCCCGCTGAACAGATTCCCCCGGCTCGCCCCGTCCACGGTGAGCAGCCCCCCGTCGCCGGTGCGCTCGATGGCACGGCGCTGCAACTCGACCGCCGACGCGGGCCGATTGCTGACCATGACCTCGCCGGTGTCCTTCTCGTACCACCGGAAGGCGGGCACGTCGTGGTTGGACCCGTGCAGGATGCCGAGCTGACTGGCGCCGGTCTGACTGGACCAGTCGGTACGCCAGGGGGTGAGCCGGTGGGTGGCCCCGGCCGCCCCGGCCGCCCCATCTGCCTTCCCCTCCCCCAGCCAGTGGGCGACCGTGGGCATGATGCCCTTGCCGACCGCGTCGCGCAGGACGTCGTGGCCGACGCCGTCGAGCTGGATGAAGACGGTGCCGGGCGTGACGGGTCCGGCGGCCGTCTCGTCGGCGCGGCCGCGCCGCCTGCGCCTGCGGTCGGCGAGCCGGTAGAGCCGCCGCCGGTAGGCGTCGTCGTCACGGACGGCGAGCGCACCGCCGGTCGCCGACGCGACGGCGGACATCACCGCGGCGACCACGACGGCGGTCTCCGCGCCGACCTCGCCGCGCCCCTCGGGGATCAGGCTCAGGGCGATGAGGAGCAGCGACCCGTTCAGGAAGAAGGCGAGCAGCCCGAGCACGAGGGCGGGTACGAGGAGCAGGGCGCGCACCAGCAGCGGCCACACGACCGCCGACAGCAGACCGAAGGCGCCCGCGCCCAGGGCCGCGGTGACCGCGATACGGGTGGCGCTGTCCCCGTCGTCCGACTGGAGCTTGAAGTCCGGCAGGATGCCGGCGAGCACGAGCATCGTCAGCGTGCTGACGGCCCACACGGCCACCACGCGCCACAGCGCGCTGCCGACTTTCCGCCATCGCCCTCGCCCCACGCCTCGCCCACCTCACGTTTCCACCCGAACCGGACACCAGCCTCCCACACGCGCCGCCGTGCCCCGGTCTCGGCATTTCCTGTCCCCGACAACTCCCCACCGCGCGTTGGATCTTCCCGGCGGGGTGTCAGCCACAGGCGGGCAGGGGAAGGCGGCAGGGATCAGCGTCCGTCGTACCCCGCGGTGGGCATGGAGAGCCGCCGATGCACATGGGCCTTCATCTCGGAGTCGTACGCGGGCTCCGCGAGCCCCGCCGTCTCGACCCGTACGCCGCGCCGCGCGCATTCCGCGGTGAACTCGTCGGCGGAGCGGAGCGCCCGTTCCAGGACGCGTCGGCTCGGCACGACGAAGAGGTCCACGAGGCCCGCCTCGACGTCTCCCCAGAGCACGACGTGGTCGGCGCGCAGTCCTCGTACGACGAGTTCGCGCGTGACGACGTACCCCCGGTCGGCGGCCCACCGCGCGCACATCGCGTGCTGGCTGCGGGAGTCGACGAGGAAGGGGTCGGCCTCGAGTTCTTCGAGGGGGGTGAGGCTGGCGATCGCCGCGACCCGCACCACGGCGACGCCGGTACCGGTACCGATGCCGGTGCCGACCCCCGTGCCGGTGCCGATCGCGTCGTCCATGGTGTCCCCCTCACCTCTGCTCACCTCTGCGTCAGCCATGGACACTACTCCTGGCCGTAGGCTCGGAGACAGTCGCACGAAGGAGGAACCGGGTGCCCGTCGAGGTCACATGGTGGGGCCACGCCACTTGTACGGTCGAGGACTCGGGCGTCCGCGTACTGACCGACCCCCTGTTCGCCCGCCGCCTGGCGCATCTGCGGCGCCGCAGGGGCGCACCGCCGCCGCCGGGTGCCGCCGTGGCCGACGTCGTGCTCCTTTCGCATCTGCACGCCGACCATCTGCATGTCCCGTCGCTCGCCCGGCTCACGCCGGGCACGCGTGCGCTGGTCCCGCGCGGGGCGGCGCGTTCGGTGCCGGGCCTGGCCCGCAGGCTCCCCCAGCTCCGGTTCACGGAGGTCGTGCCGGGCGACGAGGTGCGGGTCGGTGAGCTGGTCGTACGCGTGGTCTCGGCGCTGCACGACGGGCGGCGCCTCCCGGTGGGCCCGCAGCTGTCCCCGGCCCTGGGTTTCGTGGTGAGCGGTGAGGCCCGTACGTACTTCGCGGGGGACACGGGGCTCTTCGACGGGATGGCCGCCGAGGTGGGCGAGGTCGACGTGGCGCTGCTGCCGGTCGGCGGCTGGGGACCCTATCTGGGGCACGGCCATCTGAATCCGTCCCGCGCGGCGGAGGCGCTCGCGCGCATCGCGCCGCGCAGTGCGGTCCCGGTGCACTACGGGACGTACTGGCCGATCGGGATGGACGCGGTGCGCCCCCATGAATTCCACGCGCCGGGCCAGGAGTTCGTGCGCCAGGCGGCCCGTCGCGCGCCGGAGGTGGCGGTGCACCGGCTCGCGCACGGCGAGAGCGTGCGGCCGGAGGTCGCCAAGTGATGTGGGCCGCGGCGACCCAGGTGCCGCCGGAGAGCACGCAGCAGGCGGTGGGCTATCCCTCGCTGTTCCTGCTCGTGGTCTTCGGTGCGCTGGTGCCGGTGGTGCCGACGGGAGCCCTGGTGAGTTCGGCCGCGGTGGTCGCCTTCCATCAGACGGCGCCGTTCTCGCTGCTGATCGTCTTCGGTGTCGCGGCGCTCGCGGCGTTCATCGGTGACATGGGCCTGTACTGGCTCGGACAGCGCGGCATGCGGTCGAAGAACGGTTCGCGCTGGCTCGCGGCGATCCGGGACCGGGCGCCGGAGGAGCGTCTGGCGCAGGCGCAGGACAAGCTGGAGGACCACGGCGTGATGGTCCTCGTGCTGTCCCGGCTCGTCCCCGCGGGCCGGATCCCGGTGATGCTGGCGTGCCTGATGGCGAAGATGCCGCTGCGCCGCTTCGCCCGCGGCAACGCGCCCGCGTGCCTGGCGTGGGCGGTGACGTACCAGCTGATCGGCATCCTGGGCGGCTCCCTGTTCAAGGAGCCGTGGCAGGGCGTGGCGGTGGCGGTGGGCCTGACCGTGCTGATCAGCGTGGCACCGGCGGTGTGGCGCAGGGTCAGGCGGACGGCCTCCTAGGACGGGCGCCCGCCCCTCGGGCCGCGAGCACCCGCGACGCCCCCACCGGCAGGTCCCACAGGTCCTCGCGGGGCCTGCCCTCCTTCTCCCACGCCGTCCGCACCCTGGTGAGGGGTTCGAGGACCGGTTCGGCGGAGAGCAGGAAGGTGCCCCAGTGCATGGGCGCCATCCGCCGCGCCCCGAGATCGGCGGCGGCCCTGACCGCTTCTTCCGGGTCGCAGTGCACGTCGCTGAGCCACCAGCGCGGGTCGTACGCGCCGATCGGCAGGAGCGCCAGGTCGATGCCGGGGTAGCGGGCGCCGATCCGTTCGAACCAGTGGCCGTATCCGGTGTCGCCCGCGAAGTAGACCCGCTGTCCGTGCGCGTCCGTGAGCACCCAGCCGCCCCACAACGTACGGCAGGTGTCGATGAGGCTCCGCTTGGACCAGTGGTGCGCGGGCACGAAGTCGAAGCGCACTCCGCCCAGTTCGGCGCCCTCCCACCAGTCGAGTTCGGTGACCCGGCTGAAGCGGCGCCGGGTGAACCAGCGGCCGAGTCCCGCGGGCACGAAGACGGGGGTGTCCCTGGGGAGCCTGCGCAGGGTCGGGGCGTCGAGGTGGTCGTAGTGGTTGTGGCTGATGACGACCGCGTCGACGCGCGGCAGGGCGCTCCAGGCGACGCCGACGGGGGTGACGCGGGCCGGGGTGCCGAGGATCTTGCGGGACCAGACGGGGTCGGTGAGGACGGTGAGGCCGCCGATGCGGACGACCCAACTGGCGTGTCCCGCCCAGGTGACGGCGACGGTGCGCGCGTCGACGCGCGGCAGCGGGCCCGGTTCGAAGGGCAGCCGCTGGATGTCGGCGAGCCCGTCGGGGCGCGGCCGCAGGGCGCCCTCGCGGGCGAAGCGCGCGAAGGCGCGCAGTCCGGGCAGCGGCGCGGTCAGCCGGTCGGCGAACGACTTCGGCCACCGGCGCGGCCCGCCCGTCCCGTCCGGCCCGCCGGGTGCGCGCGGCGGCGCGAGCGCTCCGGGGGCGGCCTGCTGTCCGGCCTGCCGGTCCTCGACGCGGTCGGCGTACGGGTCGGTGTACGGCTGCTGCTGCGTCTGCTGCGCCTTGTGCGTCTGTTGCGCCTGCTGGGTCACCGAGGAGGCTCCATTCGCTGGGCTTCTGCGCGGAGATCGTCGAAGGCCGATCCGAACATGCTCAACGCCCGTTCCACATGCGGCAATTCCAGTGGGTCCGGTGCGGTGAGGGACGCCATGCGTTCTTCCCGGGTCGAGCCGAGGAAGGGCCCGGTGGACAGGCGTACGCGCAGGGCGTCGATGTCGTCGCCGAAGCGGTGGCCGCCCGGGGCGGGCATGCCGAGCCGTTCGCCGAGGAAGTCCTCCAGGTCCTGCGCGTCGCCGACGCCGCGGGCGGCGAGCGCGCCGCGCAGCGGGCCCAGGTCCGCGTAGAGGTGACGGCCCGCCTGCGGGGGCCTGGCGAGGGCGCCCCCGGCGAGCACGGCGCGCTGCGCGGCGGCGGCCACGCGCGCGTGCAGGCGGACGGCCGCGGTGAGGCGCTCGGTGATCTCGTCCGGTTCCCCGAGCGCGTACGCCGCCGCTGCCGCGGCCGGGGCCGCGGGCGCCGCGCCGAGCGCGGTGAGGACGTCCAGGGTGCGGGCCCGCAGCGCGCCGCCCGCGGTGGTGGCCGGGAAGCGGGCCACGGCGACGGGCAGCGCCGGGGGCAGGAAGGCCCCGGAGAGGTCGGCGAGGACCGTCACGCGCGCGTGGTCCATCTCCGCGGGGCCGATCAGGACGGTGTCGCGCGGCTGGTGCAGGGTGTCGCGCCAGGTCTCGTCGCCGATCACGTGCAGGCCCTCGTCGGCGGCCGCCTCGACGGCCGCGTGCAGCACTTCCGGTGGCGGCACGGTGGCGGTCGGGTCGTCGGCGACGGAGAGCACGAGCACGCGGGGCCTGCCGCCTTCGGCGCGGACCCGGCGGACGGTCTCCAGGAGGGCGTACGGGTCGGGGACTCCGCCGCATTCGGCGGGCGTCGGCACGTGGTAGACCGCGCGGCCGATGAGCCGTGCCTGCGGCGCCCACCAGGCCGGGCAGGGGCGGGGCAGCAGGACGTCGCCGCCGAGGGCCGCGGTCAGGGCGAGCAGCAGGGTGGGGGCGCCGGGGGCGGCGACGACATGGCCGCGTTCGGTGGCGAGGCCGCGTCTGGCCCAGTAGCCGCAGGCGGCGTCGAGGAGTGCGGGGCTGCCGCCCGGGGGTTCGCCGTGGGATCTGCCCGCTGCCGCGGCGGCAGCGGCGGACAGCTCGGGCAGGACCGGAAGGCCCGGCTCCGGTGGGGGCGGCCCGTACCGGACGGGTCCACGGCCCTCGGAGTCCGTCCGCCGCATGGGTACCTCCGTGCGCTCACGTGACTGTGCTGTCCCGTCGCGACAGTGCGTACCCAGGACCTGGCCGTATGAGCCCATCAGAGCGCGCCCCGGACCCTCCCGCGCGCGCTTGCCCCCCGCCCGGGTGAGCCCCGGCTCCTCCCCAGGGGGTGTCACGGGCCTTCGGGGACTTGACGAAAGTCAGGGGTAAGTCGTGCCGATCGTGCGCAGCGCCGGGCCGGTCCCGATTCCTACGCTGGTCGTCATGAACGACGCGATCATCCATGCAGTCGAAGGCTTCGTCACCTCTCCGTGGGTGTACGCGGTGCTCTTCGGCATCGCCGCACTGGACGGCTTCTTCCCGGTGGTGCCCAGCGAGACGCTGGTGATCACCCTGGGAGTGTTCGCCGCCTCGACCGGCGATCCCCAGCTCGTGCTCGTGATCGTCGTGGCCGCCATCGGCGCCTTCACCGGTGACCACATCTCCTATTGGATCGGGCGCGCGTCCGGGAACAAGATCTTCGCCAAACTCAAGCCCGACAGCCGGAGCCGCAAGGCGTACGACCGGGTGGGCAAGATGCTGGCGGAGCGCGGGGGCCTCGTCCTGGTCGTCGCCCGGTACATCCCCGGGGGCCGCACCGCGGCGACGCTGACCACCGGCGCCACCGGCTTCCCGCGTCGCTCCTTCACCTTCTTCGACGCGATCGCCGCGTCGTCCTGGGCGATCTACTCGGCCTGCCTCGGCTATGTCGGCGGCGCCGCCTTCGAGGACAACCCGCTGCTCGGTGTCGCACTCGGCCTCGGCATCGCCTTCTCGATCACGCTGCTTCACGAGGGCGTCCGCTGGCTGCGGCACCGTCGCGCGCCGCAGCAGGAGGCCCCCGCGCCGCAGGAGACGCAGAAGGCCGTCGCCGAGAGCTGACCGGCTCGTGCCGGGTGCCGGGCGGACACGGCCTCGCGGTCAGCGGGCCAGCGACACCAGTTCGCGTTCCAGGCCGCGCCCCTTCGTCTCGACCAGCGCGGCCGCGACGTCCGCCAGTTTCCGGTTCGTCGTCTGGGATATCCGCCGCAGCACCCCGAACGCCGCCTCCGCGTCGCAGGCCAGGACGTGCATGACGATCCCGCACGCCTGGTCCACCACGGGCCGGGTGCGCATGGCGGCGCCCAGCTGGTCCAGTTCGGTCAGGGCCGCGCGGTAGTGCCGGTCGCGGACCAGGCTCGCCGTGGCGAGGTCGCCGAGCGCCTGGGCGGGGCCGTGCGGTGCGTCGTCGAGCGCGCCGGGATGGAAGCTGAACAGGCTCAGCGTGACCGTGAGTCCCGCGCGCCGGAAGGGCAGCGTCACGCTGGAGCGGACGCCCGAGTCGAGGGCCATCGCGCGGTACTCCGGCCAGCGGTCGTCGCGCAGCAGGTCCTCCGCGTCGACCGGTGCGCCCTCCTCCTCGGCCGCGGGGATCGGTCCTTCGCCCGAGCGCAGCTGTACGGAGACCAGTCCGGCCAGATCGGGGTGGGTGACGGCGGTGGACTGTCCTTCCCCGTCGTCGGAGACCGTGGTGCTCGCACCGCAGCACGCGGTGGTGCAGCGCACGGCCTGTTCGGCGAGTTCCGAGAGCCTTCGTCCCGGCAGGGCCGATTCCGGTCGAAGCAGTTCCGGGTCCGGCAAGGCAGCCATGGGAAGTTCCTCCTCTCCTCTTCGACTTCCCTGCGGGCCCTTCGGAAAACTGTCCCAGCGGATACGTTCAAGGCATGACACAGACCGGGGAGTTCGGTGAGGATCTCGCCGACTTCGTGCGCCGCGTGGCCGAGTTGAAGCACGCCCGATCCGTCCCTTCGGACGACCTCGGCACCGTCCTCGACGCGGCGATCTTCGAACTCGACCATGTGGCCGACCAGTTGTGGCCCGAATACGCCAGGCTGACCGGCGACGCCCGCCCCGGCGCCGCCACCCAGGAGAAGGAGAGGGACCCGAACAGGGACCGCGACAAGGACGAGCAGCGGCTGCTGCGGGCCATCTTCCAGCGGATGCCGCTGCCGGTCGCGCTGGTCGACAGGGAGGCGGTGGTGCGGCGGATGAACTTCGCGGCCACCGGGTTCACCGGGGTCCGCGCGGGCTATGCGACGGGGCGGCCCCTGACCGGGTTCCTGCTGCACGCGGACCGGGTCGCGTTCCGTTCGCAGACCGCGGCGGTCGCCCGCGGCGAGGGCGACCGGAGCCTGACCGTCCACCTCCAGCACAGTCCGGCGGTGCCGGTCCGCGCGACGCTCACGGCGCTGCGCACCGGTGCCGAGCCGCGCACGGCGGTCCTGGTCGTCCTGCAGCCCTCGCAGCGGTCCGGGCAGCAGCCCGCCGGGCTCGCGGGCCCCGCGCCCGACCTCGGCGAGGCGACCCGGCACGCGGCCCAGCTCGACCTCGCGGACGCCATGACGTCGGCGCTCCTCAAGGCCCCCGCCGGGGACCGCACGGCCGTGCTCGACCGGGCGGCGGAGGTGCTGCACGGGCGGTTCGCGGACTGGGTGATCGCCGACGAGGGGGCCGCGCGGCCC
This sequence comes from Streptomyces sp. NPDC059002, assembly GCF_042740435.1. NCBI lineage: Bacteria > Bacillati > Actinomycetota > Actinomycetes > Kitasatosporales > Streptomycetaceae > Streptomyces > Streptomyces sp. NPDC059002. Next base: position 422,177 of record NZ_JBHYJI010000001.1, read on the forward strand.
CGGCGCACGAAGGTGCTCGGGCCCGCCGGGGCGCCCGTCGCCGACGTCCTCGCGCAGGAACCCGCCGCGTGCCCCCTCGTGGTCGAGGCGGCCCGCGGCGGGGCGGCCGCGCTGCAGGTGCGCCCGGAGGACCCGGACGGCTTCGGCAGGGACGCCTCCGGCGCGCACGTCCTGGTCCGCGCGGAGGTCACGTCCCTGCTGTGCGTGCCTCTGTCCCGCCACGCGCACGGCCCGGTGGACGGCGTGCTCACGCTCTTCCGGTGCGGGGCGCGGCTCGCCTTCTCGATGGCCGAGGCGCGGGCGGTCGACGTGATGTCACGGCACATCGCACTCGCGATGCGGCGCGGCGGCGCCCGCTGAGGCCGGGGGCGCCGCGGCGGGTGTCACGCGGCGTCCCGCATCACCTGGTCGCGCAGCCGGTCGCAGCAGCGGCTGATCAGACGTGAGACGTGCATCTGCGAGATGCCCAGCTGCTCGGCGATGCGGCTCTGCGTCATGTCGCCGAAGAACCGCATGTACAGGATCGTCCTTTCCCGCTCGGGCAGTTGGGCGATGCGCGGCTTGACGGCCTCGCGGTCGATGACGACGTCGAGCGCCGGGTCGGGGCCGCCCAGCGCGTCGCGCAGCGCGTAGCCGTCCTCGCTGCCGGGGAGTTCGGCGTCGAGCGAGAGCGCGGTGAAGCTGTCGAGCGCCTCCAGGCCGGCCGCCGCGTCCTCCTCGCTCATCTGCGCGTGCTCGGCGATCTCGGCGGTGGTCGGGGCGCGCCCCGAGATCGTCTGTGCGAGGTCCTGGCGCGCGAACCGTACCCGGTTGCGCAGGTCCTGGACGCGGCGCGGCACGTGCAGGGTCCACATGTGGTCGCGGAAGTGGCGTTTGATCTCGCCGGTGACGGTCGGCACGGCGTAACTCTCGAAGGCGGTGCCGCGCCGCGGGTCGTACCGGTCCACGGCCTTGACCAGACCGAGGGCCGCGACCTGGCGCAGGTCGTCGAGGGACTCTCCGCGGTTGCGGAACCGGCCCGCGAGGCGGTCGGCCATCGGGAGCCAGGCCCCGACGATCTCCTGCCGCAGGGCGTCCCGTTCGGGCCCGCGCGGCAGCGCGACGAGCCGGGCGAAGTCCGCCGAGGTGTCGGGGGCGTCGTCGTGGGGGTGGCGCTTGGTCGCTGGAGCGGTGCTGTGGGATCGCATGGTGCGTCGCAACTCCCTTGTGGTGGTGCCTTGGGGGTGGACGGTCACCGTGGGAGTGCGCGGGCGTCGGTCACGACGGGGCACACCCGGTGCGAGTGACGTGGTCACTCCCACGGACGTGCCTCCGGTCCGAAGCACTCCCTTTCGCCTGCCCCCGCGCCCCGGCGCCAAACACCGGGAGGTTTTCCCCCGCCCCGGCCGGACACCCGGACGGGACCGCCCTTTCCCGATCCGTGCGGAGGACTCCGTCATGAGCGTGAAGGTCGCCGACCACATCCTGGAGCGGTTGCGTGCCTGGGGCGTTGAGCAGGTGTTCGGCTGTCCGGGAGACGGCATCAACGGACTGCTCGCCGCGTGGGGCAGGGCCGAGGACCGGCCCCGATTCGTGCAGTCGCGGCACGAGGAGATGTCCGCGTTCGAGGCCGTCGGGTACGCCAAGTTCGGCAGGCGCATCGGCGTATGCGTGGCGACGTCGGGTCCCGGCGCGATCCATCTGCTCAACGGCCTGTACGACGCGAAGCTCGACCATGTGCCGGTCCTCGCCGTCGTCGGACAGACACATCGCAGTGAATGGGGTCTCCCCTGCTCTTTAAGAGCTTGGGGAAGGGCGGCTCGTACCAGCAAGAGGTGGACCTGCACACGCTGTTCAAGGACGTCGCGTCCGATTTCGTGGAGACGGTGACGGTGCCCGAGCAGCTGCCGAACGTCCTGGACCGGGCCATCCGCACCGCGTACGCGCGCCGCTGCCCGACCGCGGTGATCGTCCCCGGCGACGTCCAGGAACTCACGTACTCCCCGCCGCCCCACGCGTTCAAGATGGTCCCCGCCAGCCTGGACCGCAGCGGCTGGACGGCACTGCCCTCGCCGACCGCCCTGCGGCGGGCCGCCGAGGTGCTCAACTCCGGTCACCGGGCGGCGATCCTGATCGGCCAGGGCGCGGCGGGGGCCCGCGCCGAGGTCCAGGAGATCGCCGAACTGCTCGGTGCGGGCGTCGCGAAGGCGCTGCTCGGCAAGGACGCGCTGAGCGACGAACTCCCCTACGTCACCGGCGCGATCGGCCTCCTGGGCACCCGGCCCTCGTACGAGCTGATGCGCGACTGCGACACCCTCCTGACCATCGGCTCCAGCTTCCCCTACGCCCAGTTCCTGCCGGAGCCCGGCAGCGCCAGGGGCGTGCAGATCGACATCGACGCGCACATGGTCGGGATGTGGTTCCCGTACGAGGTGAATCTCGTCGGCGACGCGCGGGCGACGCTGCGCGAGCTGCTGCCGCTGATCGACGAGGAGCGCCGCGACGTCGGCCGCGAGTGGCACGACGAGATCCGCGCCCAGGTCGCGCGGTGGCACGGCGTGATGGAGCGCAGGGCCGCGCTCTCCGCCCATCCGGTCAACCCGGAGTTCGTGGCGCGGGCCCTCGACCCGCTGCTGCCCGACGACGTGATCGTCACGGCCGACTCGGGTTCGGTGGCGAACTGGTTCGCGCGCCATCTCACGGTGCGCGGCGACATGCGGGCCTCGCTGTCGGGCACCCTCGCCACGATGGGCTGCGGTGTCCCGTACGCGATCGGGGCGAAGTTCGCGCATCCGAACCGGCCCGTCGTCGCGCTCGTCGGCGACGGCGCGATGCAGATGAACGGTCTGGCCGAGCTGGTCACGGCCGCCAAGTACCGGCACCAGTGGGACGATCCGCGCCTGGTCGTCGGCGTGTGGAACAACCGCGACCTGAACCAGGTGACGTGGGGGATGCGGGCCATGGAGGGCGCGCCGTCCTTCCTGCCCTCGCAGGCCCTGCCCGATGTGCCGTACGCGGAGTTCGCGCGCTCGATCGGCCTGACCGGGGTGCGCGTGGAGCGTCCCGAGGACGTCGCGGCGGGCTGGCGCGCCGGGCTCGCCGCGGACGGACCCGCCGTCGTCGAGTTCCTCACCGACCCCGCGGTGCCGCCGATCCCGCCGCACGCCACCTGGGAGCAGATGGAGGCGACGGCCGCCTCGGTCCTCAAGGGGGACGCCGACCGGGGCGCGATGGTGCGGCAGGGGATCAGGGCGAAGATGCAGGAGTTCCTGCCCGGGGTGGGGCACGGTCACAAGGACGGCTGAGGAGGCGCCGCCCGGCGCACCCGGCGCACCCGGCGCACCCGGCGCACCCGGCACACCCTGCGCACGCGAAGCGCCCGGTCCGTCCGGTCGGACCGGGCGCGCCTGCCGCGGCTCACGCCCCGGCGTCGTGCGCGGCGTCATGCCGCACGGTGGAAGGCGTCCGCCTCGTCCGGATCGTTCACGGGCGGAAGCACCAACTCCTCGTACCGGCCCAGTGCCAGGATCACGCCCAGCATCACCACCGGGATCAACACAGCGAGAACCGCCATGACCTCATCCCTCCCGGATGCGTCGTGGGGGGTGTCGCACCCCGGGTCTCCCCGCCCGGGCGGCGCAAACCACGCCCGGCGGTACCGGGCCCGCACCGGGCGCGCGAGGAGGAATAGCCCTGGGGCTCAGGGGTACTGCGGGCATGGTCACGCCGACGCGTGAACGGACGCAGAAAGGGCACCAGCCATGGCTGATTTCGTAAGGGACGTCATGACGCCGGGTGTCGTGGTGGTACGCCCCGACGCCTCGCTCGTCGAAGCCGCACAGCTCATGCGCGCCCAGGACATCGGCGACGTGCTCGTCGCCACGGACGGTCAGGTCCTCGGTGTGCTCACGGACCGGGACATCACGCTGCGGGCCGTGGCCGACGGCGCCGACCCGCTGACCGTCAGCGCACAGGCCGTCTGCACGCCCAACCCCGTGGTCGTGGCGCCCGACGACGCGGTGTCCTCCGCGGTGGGCCTGATGCGCGACCACGCCGTACGCAGGCTTCCCGTCGTCGAGGACGGCCACCCGGTCGGCATGGTGAGCCTCGGCGATCTCGCCCTGAGCCAGGACCCGACCTCCGCACTCGCCGACATCAGCCGCGCCGATCCGGACAACTGGCCCGGCACGGCCCGGACATGACGGGACCTGCGGGCAGGAGCGGCAGAGGGGGCCGGGCCCGGTGCGGGGGCCGGACCCGGTGCGGGCCACGGCGCTTCCCCTGCGGGCGTGACCCCCGGCTGCCGGGGTAATCGCCGGGCATGGGAGAGCTTCGTGTCCGCGGCGCCCGTCGTGCCGCTCTGCGGGGTGCGGGGGCGCTGGTGCTGGCCGCCGGGGCCGCCCGCGCCGTCGGTTCGGCGGTGCGCGGGCTGCGGCCGGGTGCGGGGGTGCCGCCGGTCGACGGCGCCGCCTGGGCCGCCTTCGCGACGGGCGCCGCGCTGGAGTCGCCGCCGCTCGGCGCCGTGCTCGCCCCGGCCGCCGGGGGTCTTCTGGTGTGCCGGGTGCGGTCCGGACGGACGGCGCCCGGCGACGCGCTCGCCGCGGCCGTGGGGGGCATCGGGCTCGCGGCGGTGACCTGCCGTTGGTGGCCGCTGCGCAGGGACGAGCCCGCCGACACCGCGCGGCCGAACGTCCCGGTGCCCACGCTGCGGGCGGGCAAGGGGCTCATCGCCGTCGTCAACTGCGACGCGGGCGGCGACGCGCCCGCCGACGCCGAGCTGCGCGACCTGCTGCCCGAGGCGGAGCTGCGGCTCTGCGACAGCGACGACGACCTGCGCGCCGTGCTGCGCCGCGCGGCGGGGGACGCGCTCGCGGGCGGCGGTGCGCTCGGCACCGTGGGCGGCGACGGCACGGTGAACACCGCGGCGGTGATCGCCGCCGACGTGGGCGTCCCGCTCGCCGTGTTCCCCGGCGGCACCCTCAACCACTTCGCCGCCGACCTGGGGCTCCGCACGCTGCAGGACACCGCGGCCGCGGTCGAGGCGGGCCACGGCGGCGCCATCGACCTGGGCCGCGTCACCGCCGACGGCACCTCGGGGCGCACCCCGGTCACGTACTTCCTGAACACCTTCAGCATCGGCGTCTACCCCGAACTGGTCCGGGCCCGCGAGGCCCGCGAGGCGCGCCTGGGCAAATGGCCCGCGCTCGGCGTCGGCCTGGTCCGGGTGCTCACCGGCGCCACCCCCACCGAGGTGACCGTCGACGGGCGGCGCCGTCGGCTGTGGCTGCTCTTCGCGGGCAACAGCCGTTACGATCCGCCCGGTTTCGCCCCCACGTACCGCCGCAGTCTCGACGACGGACTGCTCGACATCCGTACCGTCGACGGCGGCCACCCCTTCGCCCGCACCCGGCTCGTCGCCGCCTTCCTCACCGGGACCCTCGCCACGTCCCGGGTGTACGAGGCGCGCACCGCGGCCCGGGTGCGCATCGAGGGGATGGGCGCGGGCGAGGACTACTCCCGCGACGGGGAGGTCAGCCCCGGCGACGGCACGCTCGTCGTCGACAAGCGGCCGTGCGCGGTGACGGTCTATCTGCCCGCGCCCTCGTGAACCGTCGTCTCACGCACGCACGTCGCGGCCGAGCAGGGCCAGCAGCCTCGTCTGCGCGTCGGCGTCCGGCGGCGGTTCGACCGCCGCCGCGAAGAGCCCGCTCTTCGCCAACTCCCCCGCGTACGGGGTGACTTCCCGCACGGCGAAGTCGACGAGCTCCGCGGGCAGCGTCTCGTCGGCGCCGATCGCCCGGGACAGGTCCCAGGCGTGCACCAGCAGGTCGGTGGTCATCTGCCCGCAGTAGAACGCGGCGGAGGTGGGTCCGAAGGAGAGGTGGACGGTGCGGTCGAGCGCGCCCGGTTCGCGGAATGCGGCGCGCGACGCGGTGGCCGCGGTGTCCCAGGAGGTGACGGGGTCGGGCCCGAGCACATCGCCGTCGAAGGCGTCCCCCACCGATGCGGTGGTCGCGCCGTCGCGGACGAGCGGGGGCACCCACAGCTGTTCGGCGGTGAGGTGCCCGACGAGGTCCCGCACACTCCACTGAGTGCAGGGCGTCGGGGCGTCCCACTGGTCGGCGCGGACGGCGTGCACCCGGTCGGTGAAGAGGTCGAGCGCCGCCGCGTGCCGGTCCAGTACTTCGGTGTCCGGCCTGTCCGCCTGCTCTGTCATGGGCTCGCGTGTCCCCTCTCCCGCGCGCCCGCGCGGGTCCGTGCCGCGGCGACGGACCTGCGCGGATGGCGGCGCAGATACTCGCCCTCCAGTTGTGCCATGCGGTCGCCGTGCGCCCGCAGGGCACCGTCCGAGCCGTGCAGCAGGGTCGTGTGGCGGGTGCGGTGGATCGTCTCCAGCTCCTTGATGAGCTGCTGGTCGTCCAGCCGGCCCGGGTCGACTCCGTTCATCCATCGCTCCGATCGCTCCGTCGCGCCGCTCCCCGCCCCCGGGTACCCCACTCGGCCCGTCCTACCCAGGATGCACCGGGCACGGTCCGCGCGCCCGCGGGCTACCGCGCGCGCTCCACCCGCCGCTCGTCCCACACCGGCCCCTGCGTCTCGCGGACCCGGCCGTCGCTGCCGAAGACCAGATAGCGGTCGAAGGAGCGGGCGAACCAGCGGTCGTGGGTGACGGCGAGGACCGTGCCCTGGAACGCTTCGAGGCCCTCCTGCAGCGCCTCGGCCGACTCCAGGTCGAGGTTGTCGGTCGGCTCGTCCAGGAGCAGCGCCGTGCAGCCCGCCAGTTCCAGGAGCAGGATCTGGAAGCGGGCCTGCTGGCCGCCGGAGAGCCGCTCGAAGTTCTGCTCGGCCTGGGCGGTCAGCTCGTACCGTCGCAGGCGTGACATGGCCGCGCCGCGGTCCTGCGCGTGCTCGCGCCACAGGATGTCGAGCAGCGGGCGGCCCATCAGCTCGGGGTGGGCGTGGGTCTGCGCGAAGTGGCCGGGGACGACGCGCGCGCCGAGCTTCCAGAGGCCGGTGTGCGCCACCGGGTTGTCCGTGTCTCCGGCGAGCAGCCGCAGGAAGTGCGACTTGCCCGAGCCGTTCGAGCCGAGGACGGCGACCCGCTCGCCGTAGAAGACCTCCAGGTCGAAGGGTTTCATCAGGCCGGTGAGTTCGAGTGCCTCGCAGGTCACGGCCCGTACGCCGGTACGGCCGCCGTGCAGGCGCATGGTGATGTCCTGCTCGCGCGGCGGCTCGGGCGGCGGCCCCGCCTCCTCGAACTTGCGGAGCCTGGTCTGCGCCGCCTGGTAGCGCGATGCCAGCTCGTGGCTGATCTCGGCGGCCTGGCGGAGATTGCGCACCAGCTTCTTCAGCTGCTCGTGCTTCTCGTCCCAGCGGCGGCGCAGCTCCTCGAAGCGCGCGAAGCGCTCCTTGCGGGCCTCGTGGTACGTCGAGAAGCCGCCGCCGTGCACCCAGGCGTCGGCGCCGCCGGGGCTCTGCTCGACGCTGACGATCTTCTCGGCGGCGCGGGCGAGCAGCTCCCGGTCGTGGGAGACGAACAGGACGGTCTTGCGGGTCTCCTTGAGCCGCTCCTCCAGCCAGCGCTTGCCGGGTACGTCGAGGTAGTTGTCCGGCTCGTCCAGGAGCAGGACCTCGTCGGTGCCGCGCAGCAGCGATTCCAGGACGAGGCGCTTCTGCTCGCCCCCGGAGAGCGTGCGGACCTCGCGGAACTGGGCCTTGTCGTAGGGGACGCCGAGCGCGGCCGTGGTGCAGATGTCCCACAGCGTCTCGGCCTCGTAGCCCTGGACCTCCGCCCAGTCGGAGAGCGCCTGGGCGTACTGGAGCTGGGCGGCCTCGTCGTCGACCGTCATGATCGCGTGCTCGGCGACGTCCACGGCCTTCGCGGCCTCGCGGATGCGCGGGGTGGAGACGGAGACGAGCAGGTCGCGCACCGTCGTCTCGTCGCGCACGGAGCCGACGAACTGCGGCATCACGCCGAGCCCACCGCTCACGGTGACGCTGCCGCCGTGCGGCTGGAGCTCGCCGGAGATCAGCCGGAGCAGCGTCGTCTTGCCCGCGCCGTTCGCCCCGACCAGCGCGACGACGGCACCCTCGCCGACCCGGAAGGACACATCACCGAGCAGTGCCCGCCCGTCCGGCAAGTAGTACTCGAGGTGCGCGGCTTCCAGATGTCCCATGCGCTGGATTCTCCGTGCCGGGCGGGCGCCGGGGCAAACCGGTTTCCGCGGGCGGGGGCGGGCCGGGTGGGGCGGGTACGTGGGCGGTGGGCCTTGGGCGGGTACGTGGGCGGTGGGCCTTGGGCGGGTACGTGGGCGGTGGGCCTTGGGCGGGTACCCGAGGCGCATGGCTGCAGAACGCGCACACCTCTCCGACATCGACCTGCCCCCGCACCTCCCCGCGGCCTGGCCCGGGGCCGCCGGTGATTCCGTGCGGGCCCGGCTCGTGGCGTTGGACCGGCGGATGTTCGACGCGGTCGCCTCGCGGCACTGGCCCGGCGCCGACCGGCTGCTCCCCCGGCTGAGTCACGCCGCCAACCACGGGGTGCTGTGGCTCGGCGCGGCCGCCGGGATCGCCGCGAGCCGCACCCCGCGGGGCAGGCGCGCCGCCGTCCGCGGGATCGCCTCGCTCGCCCTGGCCTCCGCCACCATCAACACGGTCGGCAAGCGTTCGGTGCGCAGGGCCCGCCCGCTGCTCCACACCGTGCCGCTGATCCGGCAGCTGAAGCGGCAGCCGATCACCACGTCGTTCCCCTCGGGGCACTCCGCGTCCGCCGCCGCCTTCGCCACGGGCGTCGCGCTGGAGTCCCGGGCCTGGGGTGCGGGCGTCGCGCCGGTCGCCGGGGCCGTCGCGCTGTCCCGCGTCTACACCGGTGCGCACTTCCCGAGCGACATCCTGGCGGGCGCGGCGCTCGGTGCGGGCGCCGCCTTCGCGGTGCGCGGTCTCGTGCCGACCCGCGCCCAGCTGCCGCCGCCCGCGCCGCGCACCGACGCCCCCGCGCTGCCCGGGGGCGCCGGGCTCGTCCTGGTCACGGGCCCGGGGCCGCGCGCCGGGCACCGTGCCGACGAGCTGCGCCACGCGCTGCCGCTCGCCGAGGTCATCACCTGTGAACCGGCTTCTTTCGCCGACGAGTTGGCGAAGGCCGCCGGTCGCGCGAGGGCCCTCGGGGTATGCGGCGACGACGGCAGCGTCAACGCCGCGGCCGCCGTCGCCCTGCGGCACGGCCGCCCGCTCGCGGTGCTGCCGTGCGGCGCGCCGAACCACTTCGCGTACGACATCGGGGTCGAGGAGACCCGCGACCTCTGCAGGGCCGTGGCGGAGGGCGGGGCGGCCGCGGTCGACGTCGGGCGTTTCAGCGCGACGGCGGACTCGGACGCGTCGGCCGGTGCGGGAAACGGTGCGGGCCGTCTCGAAGGGATCTTCCTCAACACCCTCAGTCTCGGCGTCCGTCCGGAGCTGGTGCGCGGCCGCGACCGCTGGGCCCAGCGGATCGGCGACCGGCCCGCCACCGTCCTTGCCGCCCTGCGGACGGCGGATGCCGAACGGCCGCCGATGAACGTCGAGATCGGCGGCCGCACCCGGCCGTTGCGGATGCTCTTCGTGGGCAACTGCGCCTACCGCTCGCCCGGGCTCACCCCGGGCCGCAGGACCGATCTGGCGGACGGGCTGCTCGACGTGCGCACGGCGGGCGGCGGCCGCGACCGGCCGCGCGGCCTGCGGGTGAGCGGCATCGCGCCCGGCACACCGCTGACGTACGACGGCGCATCGGCCCTGGTTCAGGGCGAGTTGCGCATCGACAAGCTGCCGGAGGGGCTCACCGTGTACCGGCCGCTGACACCCACCCGTTGACCACATACTGATACGGGGGTCTCACCATTCGGCATGGCGGCGTACGGTTCGACGTGCCGCAGCCAGCGGAGGCGCACACGAAGGAGTTCCGCCATGCCGAAGGAGACCGCCGTCTACACGCACGGGCACCACGAGTCCGTCCTGCGTTCCCACACCTGGCGCACCGCCGCCAACTCGGCCGCCTACCTCGTCGGTTCGCTGAAGCCGCACATGAAGGTCCTGGACATCGGCTGCGGCCCCGGCACCATCACCGCCGACCTGGCCGCGCTCGTCCCCGACGGCCACGTCACGGGCGTGGACCACGCGCCGGGCATCCTCGACACGGCCCGTGCGACCGCGGCCGAACGAGGCCTGGAGAACGTCGACTTCGCCGTCGCCGACGTGCACGCGCTCGACTACCCGGACGACACCTTCTGCGTCGTCCACGCCCACCAGGTGCTCCAGCACGTCGGCGACCCGGTCCGGGCGCTGCGCGAGATGCGGCGGGTGTGCAAGCCGGGCGGCATCATCGCGGCCCGCGACGCGGACTACTCGGCGATGTCCTGGTACCCGAGGCCGCCCGCCATGGACGACTGGCTGGACCTCTACCGGCGGGTGGCCCGCGCCAACGGCGGCGAGCCCGACGCGGGCAGCCGTCTCAAGTCCTGGGCCCTGGAGGCCGGTTGCACGGACGTCACCGGGAGCGCGGACACCTGGTGCTACACGACGGACGAGGAGCGCGCCTGGTGGAGCGGCCTGTGGGCGGACCGCACGGTCGCCTCCTCGTACGCCGACAACGCGGTGCGGGGCGGCCACGCGGACCCGGCGCGGCTGCGGGTCATCGCCGACGCGTGGCGGGAGTGGGGGCGCCAGGAGGACGGCTGGTTCGCGGTGCTGCACGGCGAGATCCTCTGCAGGAAGTAGCCGAGGCTTTCGCCGACTCCCTGCGTAGAACGGCCTCTTGGGGACACCCGGTCAGCAGGAGGTAGACACTATGGTTCCCATTCTGCTGGTCCTTCTGCTGGCCCTTCTCCTCTTCGGAGCGGGATTCGCCGTGAAGGTTCTCTGGTGGATCGCCGTCGCCGTGCTCGTCATCTGGCTGCTCGGCTTCATGATGCGCAGCACGACCGCCACAGGCACGAGGTCCCGCTGGTACAGGTGGTAGCGGCCGCTCCCGCAGCCACCCCCGCAGTCACTCCCTGGGAAGCAGGGGACCCAGCGGCCCGAGGTCCAGATTCAGGTCCTCGGGCCGCAGCCCGTACCGCTCCCGGAGTTCGGCCATCCGGTCCTCCAGGAGCATCAGCGTGAGACCGATCCGCTCCTCCTGGTCCTCGGTCAGCTCCCCGGTGTCGAAGCGGCGCACGGCCTGCCGCTCCATGAGCTGCCGCAGCAGCTCGACGACGGTCAGGACGAGCTTGACCAGATCGCGTTCCACGGTGTCGGGGTCGAGATCCATGCGGTTGCGGCGCTCGGCGGCCATGGTTCGGTTCACTCCATCTCCCGCCACGGCGAAGGCACTTGTGCGTTCACCGAGCTGATCAGGGCATTGAGATCGATGCGTACGAGATCGACGTCCGCGATCCGCAGCGTGATGTCGCCCGTGATGACGACACCGCCCGCGAGCAGCCGGTCGAGCAGATCGACCAGGGCGATCTCGCGGCGCTCGACGACCGTCATGACGCCTCGCCCCCGTCGGCGGCCGGACCCGAGAAGGAGCCCGCGAAGGAGTAGGCCGCCCACGGCCCCGTCAGCTCCACCCGGAGCCCGGCGCCCGCCTGCCCTGCGTCCTTGGTGCGGTCCACGAGCTCGACGAACTCCTCGGAGCGCGAACGGGGCACCAGATAGGCGGCGTTGAGGATGTTCCTGCCCGGCGTGCGGGACAGCGCGGAGTTCTGCGGGGCGTGCAGCCGGGAGTCGTCGGCCCGCAGCGAAAGCTCCTCGTGCAGCCGTCGCGCGAACGACTCGGCCCGCTCCCAGTTCTCCTCCTGGGCCGTACGCTGCCCGCGCCGCCGGCGCAGATAGTCGCGCCCGGTGCGGGGCCTGCCCTCCTGCGACGGCCCGGACCCCGCCGACCTCGTCGCCCCCGTCATCCCCGTCGTCCCCGTCGCCCCCGCGGACCCCTCACCGCCCATGTGGACCTTCACGCCCCACTCGACACACCCGTCGATCCGTTCCAGTACGGCCCGGAAGCGGTCGGCGGAGTCCTCCAGCATGGCGCGGACACCGCTGTCGTCCCGGAAGACGGTCGCGAGCCGCAGCGGCAGCGGGCAGGTGACGGTGGTGAGCGCGCCGATCACCCGCTGATGGGCGCGGGCCGTGGCGGCGAGCCAGTCGAGGTCCTCCAGGTGCGCGCGCAGCGGTTCCTCGGCGAACTCCCCCCGCGGCACGGCGCCGACCACCGCGGTCAGCCCCTCGTGCCGCAACTGCCGCGGAGGAACGCCGCCGATCCCGGTCAGATCGGCGGCGAGCGGTGCGCCGAGGGGACGGCACACCGCGTAGACGTAGACAAGGGACGGTTCAGCGCTTGCGCTCACGTGCGTCCTCCTCTGCGGGCGCCAGCTCCCCGCGCTCCTCGAACTCCGCGAGCCGGCGCCTCAACTCGGCGTTCTCCCGGTCGAGTTCGGTCCGGCGCGCGCCCGAAGACAGCGCCGGGTCGTCCTCCCACCAGTCGATGCCCATCTCCTTGGCCTTGTCCACCGAGGCGACGATCAGCCGGAGCTTGATAGTGAGGAGTTCGATGTCGAGCAGATTGATCCGGATGTCCCCGGCGATGACGATGCCCTTGTCCAGGACGCGTTCGAGGATGTCGGCGAGGTTCGCGCCGCCGCCGTCGCGGGCGTAGGGATCGGGCAGCCGGCCCTGCGCCGCCGTCACCGGCGGCCCCGCCCGCCGCCGGATCCGGCGTAGGCGCGCCGCTTCTCCTCGTCGGCTTCGTCTACTTCATCGGCTTCGTCTACGTCATCGGCTTCATCGACTTCGTCGACTTCATCGGCCTCGGCGTCGGGTTCGTCTTCCTCGTACCCGTTCTCTTCCTCGTACCCGTTCTCTTCCTCTTCCCCGTACTCGTCCTCTCCCTCTTCCTCGTACTCCGACTCCGCTTCCTGCCCGGTCTCGTCCTCCTCCGCCACCGCGTCCTCGTGGCTGCGGACGACCTCGCCGTCGCGGATCTCGCCGCGCCACCCGTCGCTCGCCTCGCCGCGCAGGGAGATGTGGCGGGCGAAGTGCTTGAGGTCGAGGCGGGTCCTGCGGCCCTGGGCGCGCCAGATGTTGCCGGTCTTCTCGAACAGGCCCTTCGGGTAGTACTCGACGACGAGCAGCACCCGGGTGAGGTTCTCGACGAGCGGGTGGAAGGTGACGACGCCCTTGGTCGTGCCCTTGCCGCCCTCCGACGTCCAGGTGATGCGCCGGTCCGGCACCTGCTCGGTGACGTGCGCCTTCCAACTGCGCTGGGAGCAGAAGACCTTGAGCTTCCAGTCGGAGTCCGTGTCGCTCGCCGCGGTGGCGCCCTTGACGCCCTTGGCGAAGGTGGAGAACTCCTGGTACTGGGTCCACTGGTCGTACGCCTCACGGATCGGGACGCCCACGTCGACGTACTCCAGGATGACCGTGGGTTTCTGACCCGCGCCGCCCTTCCTGCGCCCGCCGCCGATGTTCTTGACGGCGTTCCGCACGGAGTCCTTGAGGTGGCTGCCGCCCAGTTCCAGCGCGCCGCGCACCGGGCCCTTGCCCTGTGCGACCTTCCGGCCCGCCTCCAGGGCGAGCCTGCCGAAGCCGGGGCTGCGGCCCTCCGCGATGTCGTTGAGCCTGACCGTCGCGTCGCCGAGCCGGTGGCCCACGCCGATCAGCGCGCGCTCCACCTGGGCCATGAGGAAGGCCCGCGCCTCTTCCTTCACGCGGTCGGCGGCGGGGCCGCGCGCGATGTCGCTCAGGGCCGACTCAGCCATGGTCGCCGCCTCCCTTCGTCCCGCCGCCCGTCCGGGCCGCCGCGGTGGACTTCTTCTGGGCGGGCTTGCGTGCGGACTTCTGCGGGGCCCTCTGGGGGGCCTTGCGCGCGGGTTTCCTGGCCGACTGCTGCGCCGACTTCTGCGCGGCCTTCATCGCGGTCTTCGGCGCGGTCTTCGTCGCCGCCTTCTCCGTCTTCCGCGAAGCCGCCCTGGGCGCGGAGGGCTTCTTCGGGGCCGCGTCCTCGACGTCGTCGGGCACCACCCCGGAGATGCGGTCCTGGATGCCCTGGGTGCGGTCGTGGAGACGGTCCGCGAGGCCGTCGAGCTGCCGGTTCGCGAGCGAGCCCGTCGCCGCCTTGCCCACGCCGCGCAGGTCGTCACGCAGCTGGTCGCCGATCTCCTTGAACTGCGGGTTGTTCTCCAGCTGCCGGGTCACGAGCGCGCCCAGCGCCTTCGGGCTCAGATGCAGCCGCTTGCCCGCCACCATCGTGCCCACGGCGAACGCGAACTTCGCCTTCTTCGTCCGTCCCAGGACGTACCCCGCCCCCACGGCGAGGCCCACTGCCAGTCGGTTCATGTCTCAGAAGTCCTGTCCTGTGCTGTCCTGCAGCCGGTCGAGGAGCTCTTCCTCGCACCGCTCGAACTCGGCCTCGTCGATCTCGCCCGCTTCCAAGCGCTCTTCCAGGAGCGCGAGTTCACGGCGTACGGCCGAGGGGTCGTAGTACTGCCGTTCCGCCTCGGCGACCACTTGTCTCAGCACCCAGAGGGAGCCGCGGGCCGGGGCGAACGGCAGCAGGAGCAGTTCGCCGATCAGCCCCATGCCCTCACCCCGCGGGTTCGGCGGGCCCCGGGTCGACGAAGCTGTACGGGGGCAGCGGTCCGTGCACCCTCAGCTCCAAGTGGGGCTGGGTGAGGCGGAGTTCGTCCACCGCCGCGAGGAAGCCGTCCGCCGACTTGCGGTTCACCAGGAACGAGATGTTGGCCAGCCAGCCGGTGCCCTCGGGGCCCACGCCGACCGCCTCCGCCGCCGGTTCGAGCGCCCTGCGCACCTCGATGGCGTCGCTCGCCTCGCGGGCCCGCACCGCGTTCGTGACCATCTCGCCGAGCTGCAGCTTCTGTTCGTAGCTGCCGCCGCCCTGGCGCTGGCCCGCCACGGCCAGGGCGCGCAGCTCCGGGTTCTCGGCGAGCACCTGGTGCAGTACAGCCTGTTCGTCGTGGGTGGCCTTCACGTTGTACTCGACCTTCCCGTCGAGGGTGCGAAGGCGCTCCTCGTAGTGTTCCGCCCGGTCCGCGAGGACCGTGACGACACTCTCGTCGTCCGGTGCGAGGCTGCCGAAGCGCATCGGGAGCACGGCGCCCGCCGCGCCCGCCTCGGACAGCACGTTCTGGTGCGCGAGCAGATCGCGGCGCCTGGGCTTGAGGTCGTCGGGGGCGTCGCCGACGATCGCGGCGAGCTCCCCCTGCTTCAGGACGCGCACGGCGCGCGCCGGTTCCCCGATGCCCTCCATGCCCTCGGGCAGACCCGGGTGGGAGCTGCTCGCGATGCCGTAGATGTAGGTGCTCACCGTTCCTCCTCCTTCTTGCGGGAGGTGGTGGAGCGCCGGGTCCGCGGGCGTTCCTCCTGCCGGCCCTGGCCTTCCTCACGGGCCTGCTTGAAGGCGTCCGAGATGGTCTCGGCGGCGCCGGAGAGCGCGCCCTTGGACTTGCCGCGGGCGCCGGACTCGGTGAGTTCGCCGACCATGTCGGGCAGGCCGGGGCTCTTGTGCGGCCCGGACTCCAGGTCCAGGCGGTTGCACGCCTCGGCGAACCGCAGATAGGTGTCGACGCTGGCGACGACGACCCTGACGTCGACCTTCAGGATCTCGATGCCGACGAGCGAGACGCGGATGAACGCGTCGATGACCAGTCCTCGGTCGAGGATCAGCTCCACGACGTCGTACAGGCCACTGGTGCCGCCTCCACCGCCGGAGTGTTGTGCCGGGACAACGGTCATGCCGACCGTCCCTCCTTGTCGTTGAAGTCCCTTGCCATGTCTTCGTGATCTACGTGATGTGTGTGTGCCATGTGATGTGCGTGATGTGCCTGATCTACCGGCCCCCGGGCCGCTGCGCGTCCGAGCGTCCCCGCTCGTAGCGGCGGATCCGCCGGTAGCCGGTGAGTTCGCCCCGGGGGTTGAGCCGCACCTCGTAGCTGGCGAGGAGGCTCATCGTGTCCGGGACCCTGGCCAGTTCGAGCACCTCGACCTCCAACAGCCAGCCCTCCTCGGTGCGTTCGAAGGACGACACGGATTCGGCGTGCATGCCGGTGAGGTCGGAGAGCTGTTCGCGGGCGTATCGGAGCACGGCCATGGGGCCCGGCGTGTCGTTCGCCTCGCCGCTCCGCGCGCCGTGGTCCGCGCTGTCCTGCGTGCTGTTCCGCTCTGTCCGCGTGGTCTTGCGTGACGGGTTCGCCATGGCCACCTCCTGGCCCGAGTGACCTGAAGGCCCTTGGCCAAACCTCGCCGTCAGCCGCGCAGCGCCCGCAGCTTGCGCCGGGCCGGACCGAGCGCGCGCCCCGACCGCAGGACGCCCGCCCACGGATCGGTGCGGGCCTGCTCCACCGCGTCGGCGATGGTCCACCGGCGGGCGTGCACCGCGGGATCGTCCAGCTGCTCCCACGCGAGCGGCACGGCCACCGGGGCACCCGGCGCGGCCCGCACCGAGAAGGGCGCGACCGCGGTCTGCGCGTACGCGTTGCGCTGTACGTCGAGGTAGAGCCGGGAGCCTCGGTCCTTCTTGCGGGCGGCCGTGGTGAGCCGGTCCGGGTGGGCGGCGGCGAGGGTGTCCGCGACGTCCTTGGCGAAGTCGCGTACGTCGTCGAAGTCGTGGTGGCCGTTGAGCGGCACGATGACGTGCAGGCCGCGCGATCCCGTGGTCATGAGGGCGGACGGCAGGCCCAGTTGGTCGAGGAGTTCGCCGGCGAGCCGGGCCGCGGCGCGCACGGCGGGGAAGTCGTCGCCCGCGGGGTCGAGGTCGAGGACCATCCGGTCGGGGTGGTCGAGCCTGCCGATGCGGGAGAGCCAGCGGTGCAGCGTCAGACAGGCCTGGTCGGCGAGGAAGAGGAGCGTCGCGGTGTCGTCGCACACGGTGTGCGTGACGGTGCCGCCCTCCTTCTTCGGCACCTCGGCGCGGGTGATCCAGTCCGGGTAGTGGTCCGGGGTGTCCTGCTGCAGGAACCTCGGGCCCGCCACCCCGTCCGGCCTGCGGTCCAGCATCAGGGGGCGGCCGCGCAGATGGGGCAGCATGAAGGGGGCGACGGCGCGGTGGTAGTCGAAGAGGTCGGCCTTCGAGTAGCCGCCGCCGTCGTCGGGGGCTCCGGCCGGTGAGGCGTCACGGTCCGGTGATCCGCCGGTGTCCGGCTCGTCGGCGGCCGGGAAGAGGATCTTCTCCGGCCTGTGCAGTGCCACGGTGCGGCGGCCGGTCCGTACCGTCCGTGCGCTGGTCATGGGGTTCCTTTCCGCCGGTTCGTACGGTCCCCGCGAGTACCCGTGGGCGCGGCGGCCACGCATCGCCGTACCGGCCCGCGCGGTGCGCACCTCGACGTACCCCACCCCGCGACGGTGGTGATCACCCTGGTCAGAGGGGTGCTGGCACCACCCAGAACCCGGGGGACGACGGGCGTGCCCCCGGCGCGCGGGACCGGAAGGATCGGAGTACCGACCAGCCGTCCCGCACGAGTGAGGCCCGCCATGACGCACACCTCGGACACGCACACCTCGGACACCCGGCACAGCACGCGGCAGCACCCCGGCCACGACCCGGCCCGCACCGCACACACCGCACACACCGCACGCACGGCACGCATCGCCCGCCCCCGACCGCTCCCCCACGCACCGGGCCCGCTGGCCCGCATGCTGCCCGGCACCGACGAGCCACCCGCGCCACCCGCCGTCAGAGCCGCGTTCGCGCTCTGGCTCGTCGCGGTCGCCGCGGGCGTCTTCGAGACGGTGCTCGCCCTCGTCCGCATGACGGCCGACGGGGACGCGTCGGCCGGGGAGCTGGGCGGCGGTCTGCCGCTGCGCATGGCGGTGTTCTCCGCGGCGGTCCTCGTCGCGGTGCGGATGCGCCGCGGCGGGAACGGGGCGCGGCTGGCCCTGGCCGGTGCGTTCGGCGTGTTCGGCACGCTGTCCCTGCTGACCGGGCCGGTGCGGTGGTTCGCCGACGGGCACGGCATCGGTGCCGCCTTCCAGGACGTGGGCGTCGTGGACGTGCTGTTCGGCGGCAGCCGCGTCCTGCATCTGGCGGCCGCGCTCGCCGCGGTGGTGCTGATGTTCCGCCCGGCGGCCAACGCGTGGTTCAGGTCGGCGCGTTGACTCCTGGTCCAGGTCGGCGCGTTGAGGCCCGGGGGCACATCGGCGCGTTGCCACCCGGGGTCACCTCCGCGCCGACGGCCCGCCTCACCCCACCACTCCCTGCTCCACCAGCAGCCGCACCGCCGCCGCGATCGAGTCCGCGTCGATGCCCGCCGCGCGCGACTGCTGGGCGGGGGACGCCGAGCCCGGCATCGACCGTACGGCGAGGCGCACCAGGCGCGGCACGGGCCTGCCGTCGGTGAAGGCGTCGAGGACCGCGTCGCCGATGCCGCCCTCCTCGCGGTGGTCCTCGACGGTGAGCAGACAGCCGGTGCGCTCGGCGGCCTCGCGCAGGGTGCGCCGGTCGACGGGCTTGACGCAGTACAGGTCGACGACGCGCACCTGGATGCCGTGCCCGTCGAGCAGATCGGCGGCGGCCAGCGCCTCGTGCACCGTCACGCCCGCCGCGACCACGGTGAGCCGGTCGGTGTCGGAGGAGCGGAGCACCTTGGAGCCGCCGACCGGGAACTCGTCGCCGGGCCCGTAGATGACGGGGGTGTCCCCGCGTGACGTCCGCAGGTAGCGGACGCCTTCGAGGTCCGCCATCGCGGCGACGAGCCGCCCCGTCTGATGCGCGTCGCACGGGTAGAGGACGGTCGAGCCGTGCACCGCGCGGAACAGCGCGAGGTCTTCGAGGCCCATCTGGGACGGCCCGTCCTGGCCGATCGCGACGCCCGCGTGCGAGCCGACGAGGTTGATGCCCGCGCCGCTCACCGCCGCCATCCGGACGAAGTCGTGGGCGCGGGTCAGGAACGCCGCGAACGTCGACGCGTACGGCACCCAGCCGCGGGCCGCCAACCCCACGGCGGCGGCGACGAGTTGCTGTTCGGCGATGTAGCACTCGAAGTACCGGTCGGGGTGTTCCTTGGCGAAGTACTCGGCGCGCGTGGAGTCGCCGACCTCCCCGTCCAGGGCCACGACGTCGCCGCGCGCGGTGCCGAGCGCGGCGAGCGCCTGGCCGAAGGCGGTGCGGGTGGCGACGGCCGCTCCTCTGTCGTGGCGCGGCAGTTCCAGGTGTCCGCTGCGCACCGCGTGCATCGTGCGGGCGGCGGCGGGCTTGCGTACGCGCACGCGCACATCCTGGCTGCCGCCCAGTTCCTCGATCGCCGCTTCGGCGTCCGCCAGCGGTTTGCCGTGCAGGCCCTCGCGGTTCTCGGCGGCCGCGACGCCCTTGCCCTTGACGGTGCGGGCGAGGATCGCGGTGGGCTGCCCCGCGGTGGAGCGGGCCTCCTGGCAGGCGAGGTCGATCGCGTCGGGGTCGTGCCCGTCGACCTCGACGACGTGCCAGCCGAAGGCGGTGAAGCGGCGGGCGTAGGCGTCCAGGTGCCACTCGTGGCGGGTGGGGCCGCGCTGGCCGAGGCGGTTGACGTCGACGATCGCGGTGAGGTTGTCGAGGTGTTCGTACCCGGCGTGCTCGGCGGCCTCCCACACCGCGCCCTCGGCCAGCTCACTGTCGCCGCACAGCACCCACACCCGGTAGGGGATCCGTTCGAGGCGCTTGCCGGACAGGGCCATGCCGACGCCGACGGGCAGTCCCTGGCCGAGCGATCCGGTGGCGACCTCGACCCACGGCAGCCCGCGGGGCGTCGGATGCCCTTCGAGCCGGCTGCCCTCCGCGCGGAAGGTGAGGAGTTCCTCGTCGGTGAGGGCCCCCGCGGCCTTGTACGCGGCGTAGAGGAGGGGCGACGCGTGCCCCTTGGAGAGGATGAAGCGGTCGTTGCCGGGGTGCTCAGGGCGGTCGAAGTCGTAGTGCAGGTGCCGGTCGAGGAGCACCGCCATCAGGTCGGCCGCGGACATCGACGAGGTGGGGTGCCCGGACCCGGCGGCGGCCGCGGCCCGCACCGAGTCGACCCGCAACTGCCGGGCGAGAGCGACGAGTTCACTGCTGCTTGTCATGCGGATCCTCCTTGGCGGTTCGGGTCTCCTGACGGTTCGGGTCCGCGTCGGACCGGGGCCCCGGCACCCGGGCCACCTCGGGCGACGCCGTGTCCAGCGGCACCGACCACGAGCGGACGAGGCCCAACTGCACGGCCTGGCGCGGCAGTACGGCGTCCAGGAGCCAGTCGGCGGCGACCCGCACGCGGTTGCCCGGCATCGCCGCCAGGTGGTAGCCGCGGGTGACGGCGCCCGCGAGCGGCCCCGACAGCGGCACGCCGAGCGGGTTGGCGGCGGCCTGGACGCCGCCCAGGTCGACGGTGAAGCCCAGGTCGCGGTGCGCGTAGGGGCGTCGGGAGGTGAGGCCGAGGGAGGCGGCGACGTTGCGTCCCGCCGCGGCGCCCTGCCGCCAGGCGTGCTGTGCGGTCATGGGCGTGTACCGGCCCGGGTGGTGCACGTCGGGCACCGCGGCGGCGTCGCCGCAGGCGAACACCTCCGGGTGGTCCGGCAGGTTGAGGTTCCTGTCGACCTTCAGACGGCCCCGCTCCAGGGGCCTGCCGAGGGCGGCGACGAGCGGGTCGGGCCGTACGCCGACGCACCACATCAACGTCCGCGTCTCGATGAACTCCCCGTCGTCCAGGAGCACTCCGTCCTTGGTGGCCTCCTTCACGGAGGTGCCGGTGCGCACGTCGACGCCGCGCCGCCGCAGGACGCGGCCCGCGGTCGACGACAGGCGCGGGTCGAGTTCGGGCAGGACGCGGTCGGCGATGTCGAGCAGCAGCCAGCGGGGCCGCATGCCCTGCCACAGCGGCTGCCCGTGCACAAGGGCGTCGGTGAACAGCTCACCCTGCGCGGCGAGTTCGACGCCGGTGTAGCCCGCGCCCGCGACCACGAAGGTGCAGCGCGCCCGGCAGGTCGCGGGGTCGGGGGCGGCGGCGGCCAGTTCCATCTGGCGGGTGATGTGGTCGCGCAGGTACAGCGCCTCCGGCATGCCGCGGAAGCCGTGCGCGTGCTCGGCGACACCGGGCACGGGCAGCAGTTTGTGCACGCTGCCCACCGCGAGCACGAGCCGGTCGTACGACAGCACGCCCCGCCCGCCCTCCGGGTCGGTGTACGTCACCTCGCGCCGCGCCAGGTCGACGTCGTCGGCCGCACCGAGCGCGAGGCGTACCCGCGGCAGCGTGCCGGAGAGGGAGACGGTGACGCGGCGGGGCTCCAGGACGCCCGCGGCGACGTGCGGGAGCAGCGGCAGATAGAGGAAGTAGTCGGTCGGGTTGAGCAGGGTGATGTCGATGTCGGCCCTGCGCCGGGTCAGCCGGGACAGGGTGCGGGCGGTCCGGTAGCCGGCGAATCCGGCTCCGACGATCACGATGCGGGATCGGGTCACGGTGCGCCTCCGGCAGGTCGGAACCTCCCGCGTGCCCCTGCTCGACGGTGGTCAAACTCGGTGGCCCCCGGCCGCCCGGCCGCCGTGCCGTCCGGCCCTTCCCATCGGTGCGGGAGCCGTTTGCCGCCCCGGGTCGGGGATACCCGACCCCGTGCCTGCCCCGTCCGTTCCGCGCCCGGGCCCCGCCCACCGCACCGGGCCCTCGTCCCCCACCCGCACCGTGACCCTGGAACGCATCCCATGAAGGACGCAGTGAGCATCGAACGCCCCGCCGTATCCGCCTACACGGTGCCCGCGGACGCCCCCGAATCGGACGGCACCTTCGCCTGGGACACCACCACGATCGTCGTGGTCGAGATCACCGCGGGCGACGCGACGGGCACCGGCTGGACCTATGCGCCCGCCGCCGCGGCCGCCCTGGTGGACGAGCAGCTCACGCCCGCGGTGACGGGCCTCGACGCACTCGACATCCCCGCCGCGCACGACGCGATGACGAAGGCCGTCCGCAACACCGGCCGCCCGGGCGCCGCCGGTTGCGCGATCTCGGCGGTCGACATCGCCCTGTGGGACCTGAAGGCACGCCTGCTGGAGATTCCTCTCGTACGTCTCCTCGGCGCGGCCCGCGAGGAGGTGCCCGTCTACGGCAGCGGCGGCTTCACCACGTACCACGACACGCATCTGGCGGCGCAGTTGAACGGCTGGGTGCACGGCCAGCACATCCCGCGCGTCAAGATCAAGGTCGGCGAGGGCTGGGGCAGGGCGGCGGCCCGCGACGTGTCCCGGGTCCGCACCGCACGCGACGTCATCGGACCGCAGGCCGAGTTGTACGTCGACGCGAACGGCGGCTACACGCGCAAGCAGGCGGTGCGGGTGGGCCGGGTGCTCGCCGAGCACGGCGTGGGCTGGTTCGAGGAGCCGGTGTCGTCGGACGACCTGCGGGGGCTCGCCCTGGTCAGGGACGCGCTGGTGTGCGACGTGGCGGCGGGCGAGTACGGCTACGACCTGCCCTGCCTCGCGCGCATGATCCCCTCCGTGGACTGTCTGCAGATCGACGCGACGCGCTGCGGGGGCCTCACCGAGTGGCTGCGCGCCGCGGCCCTCGCGCAGGCGCACGGCCTGGAGGTCTCGGCGAACTGCGCGCCGCACGCGCACGCCGCCGTCGCCGCGTGCGTGCCGAACCTGCGGCACATCGAGTGGTTCCACGACCACGTACGGATCGAGTCGATGTTCTTCGCCGGTGCCCTCGACCCGACCGGCGGCTTCGTCCGCCCGGAGGCGGGCATCGGGCACGGGCTCGAACTGCGCACGGAGGAGGTGGCGGAGTTCCGCGTCGCGTA
This sequence comes from Streptomyces sp. NPDC059002, assembly GCF_042740435.1. Lineage (NCBI taxonomy): Bacteria > Bacillati > Actinomycetota > Actinomycetes > Kitasatosporales > Streptomycetaceae > Streptomyces > Streptomyces sp. NPDC059002. The sequence continues at coordinate 444,914 of NZ_JBHYJI010000001.1, forward strand.
AGACGCGCGGGTCACAATTCCGTCGCGAGGGCCCCGCCCCCGCTGCGATGCTCGGCCGATGGAATCCGCACCATGTGAAGTACTGCTCATCGGGGGCCGCTCCGGCGTCGGCAAGTCGTCGGTCGGCTGGGAGGTGGCGGCGCAGCTGCGGGCCGCCGACGTCGGCCACGCGCTGGTCGAGGGCGACGCGCTCGACGCGGTCCACCCGGCGCCGCCGGACGACCCGGACCGTTCCGGGATCACCCGGCGCAACCTCGCGGCGATCTGGGCCACTTACCGCGACCTCGGCTGCCGTCGGCTCATCTATACGAACACGGCGAGCGTGCTCGGCAGCGAGGAGGGCCTGTTCGTCGACGCGCTGGACGGGCCGCGCGTCATCCGCGTCCTGCTGACCGCGTCCGACGCCACGGTCGAGGACCGCCTCACGGCACGCGAACGTGGCTCCGAACTCGAACAGCAGCTGCGGCGCAGCGCGTTCATGGCCCGCCACCTGGACCGGCACACGGCCCCCGACGCGCAGCGCGTCGCCACGGACGGCCGGGACGTGCGGGACATCGCCGCGGAGGTGGTGGCGGTCACGGGGTGGCGGGAGCGGTGAGGGACGGCGCGGACCGGCCCCGCCGGCCCCGCACGTGACGTGGGCCACACCATGAGCGGGTGTCCCGTTGGGTAGGCGGCGCGTGATCGCCCGGGTCGCACCCGGGAAGCACCATCGGAACCACGGAGGTATCCATGTCCTCGAAGCGACGTCGCAAGAAGAAGGCCCGCCGCAAGAACGGCGCGAACCACGGCAGCCGCCCCCAGTCCTGAGGGCGGGCCCGCAAGTCCAGGGGGGCGGCATCGCACGGTGCCGCCCCCCGACGGGCTTGCGGCGCCGGGAAGTTGGGGCACGCACTCACCTATGGCGGTGGCGGCGGCACGGGCAATCATGAAATCGTTGCGGGGCCGGTGGGGCAGGTCGAAGAGGTGAGGGCGTTCCAATCATGGAGATCCTGGGGACCACGTTGCGGATCTGCGTCGAGGACCTGGAGTCCTCGGTCGCGTTCTACGAGCGGCTCGCGGGCGGCAAGGCCATGCGCTTCGAGCGCGGCGGCGTGTCCGTCGCCGCGGTCGGCTGCTTCCTGCTGATGAGCGGCCCCGAGCAGGAGCTGGAAGTGCTCCGCAAGGTCGCCGCGACCATCGCGGTGCAGGACGTGGACGAGGCGTACACCGTCCTGAACGCCTCCGGCGCCCGGGTCATCGCGGGCCCGGTCCCCACCCCCGTCGGCCGCAACCTCATCGCGATGCACCCGGACGGTTCCGTCTTCGAGTACGTGGACCGCCGCGGCGGCACGGACTGACCCGTATCCTCCACGGCGGGGCAGGCTGCCCCCGACCGAACGGAGGACGGTGCACGTGGCGGGCAGTACGACGGGCGGCGGTACGGAACGGACGTCGCTGAGCGCCCAGGCGCGAGAAGCCGTCAGGCAGCGCATCGTCGACCGCCGCTACGCCCTCGGCGCCCGTCTGGTGGAGCGGGAGGTCGCCGAGGAGCTGCGGATGTCCCGCGTCCCGGTCCGCGAGGCGCTGCGGGCCCTGGTCGCCGAGGGCCTGCTGGAACTCCTTCCGCACAGCGGCGTCAGGGTGCGGCGCCTGGAGCCCGCCGACGTACGGCATCTGTACGAGGTGTGGGAGCCCCTCGCCGTCCAGGCGTCCCGGCTCTCGGCACGCCGGGTGGCGCGCTGCGCGCCGGAGGAACCGCCGGGTCTCGCCGCGCTGCGGGCCACCCTCGGCCACGCCGAACAGGCCTCGGACGCGGATGACGGGGCGCGCGAGGTCGCCGCCCACACCGCGTTCCACGAAGGCATCGTCGCCCTCTCCGGCAACCCGCTGCTCGCCCGCACCATGGAGCAGCTGAGCTGGCAGCTCCAGCTCCTGTTCGGGATGCGCGCCGAGCCGGACCACATGCGGGCCCAGCACCGGCTCATCTACCGGCGGATCGCGGCGGGCGACGAGGACACGGCGGCGGCGAGCACGCTGCTGCACGTGCGGGACAGCCAGGCGGTGGCGCTGCGGTCGCTCTTCGAGGAGACGGAGAGCGGCGGGGCCTGAGCGGCGAGCGGTCGGTCGGGCGGGTGGTCGGCCGGGCGGCCGGGCGGATGGTCGGCCGGGCGGATGGTCGGCCGGGCGGCCGGGCGGATGGTCGGCCAGGCGGCCGGGCGGATGGTCGGCCAGGCGGCCAGGCAGCCAGGCAGCCAGGCAGCCAGGCGGATGGTCGGCCAGGTGGCCAGGCGGCCAGGCGGCCGGGCGGGTGGTCGGCTAGGCGGGTGGTCGGCTAGGCGGCCGGGCGGGTGGTCGGTCCGGCGGTCGGCGGTCGGTCCGGCGGACACGCGTTGTATACCAGGGAGCCCGCACCTCACCCCCTTTCCGGTAATTCCGGCGCATTCCCCCCTGCATCTCCCCACCCACCCTTGCAGGCACCCCCCACTTGGTATACAAACTGGCGGACGCGTCCCCTCCGCCCCTCCGCCCCCGCCCCTCCCCTGGAGTCACCCCGATGTGCGTTGAGAACACCCCGCCGCCCTCCTCCCGGCTCACCCGGCGCGGCGTCCTCGCGGGTGCGGCGGCGCTCGCGGGCACCACGGCGGCGCTCTCCGTCACGGCGCCCCGGGCCGAGGCCAGGGGCGCGACCGGCCCCGGCGCACCCGGCGGCGACCTGGTCATCGAGGGCGGCACCCTGCTCGACCCCGCGACCGGCGAGGTCACCGAGGACGCGGTGGTCGTCATCGCCGGTGGGGTCGTCCGCGCGGCGGGCGCCCGCGGCAGGACCCGGATCCCCGGCGGCACCGAGGTGCTCGACGCGCACGGCAAGTGGATCCTGCCCGGCCTGGTGGAGGCACACATCCATCTGAACACCGCGGCCGAGGCGCGGGACGCCGTGCTCAAGGGCGCGACCTCCGCCCGCAGCGGCTCGACCACGTTCTACCAGGACATCGCCGTACGGGAGTTGGCCCGCCAGGTCCCGCACCTCGCGCCCCGGCTGCGCGCCGCCGGTGTCTTCGTCACGCCCGACCTCGGCGACACCGTCCTCGCCGACCCGGACCTGACCCCGCTCGCGCGGCTCCGCGACGGCGTGCGCTCGCCCGAGGCGCTGCGCCGCGTCGTCGAGGTCAATCTCGCCCGGGGCGCCGACGTCATCAAGACCCGCGTCAACGAACGTGCCGGGCTGCCCGAGCAGGACCCGCTGGCCCAGGTGTACGACCGCGAGCAGCTGTCCGCCGTGGTCGCGGCCGCGCGGCGCGGCGGCAAGGGCGTGCTCTGCCACAGCTACAGCGAGCAGGGCTGCCACGACGCGGTCATGGCGGGCGTCCGCTCGCTGGAGCACGGGGCGTTCGTCGGCGAGCACACCCTGCACGAGATGCGGCGCAGGGGCACGTACTTCACGCCGACGCTCACCGCCATCGCCGGACTCGCCGAGTCGTCCGACCCGGTGCTCGCCGAGCGCGGCCGCAGCTATCTGCCGGTGCTCAGGCGCGCGGTGCTCGCCGCCCACGAGCTGGGCGTACCGCTCGCGGCGGGCACGGACTCCTCCGGCGGCGCGGTCGACCCGATCGGCGGCGAGGTGGCGCTGATGCGCGAGGCGGGTCTGCCCGCGCTCGACGCGATCCGCACGGCCACCACAAGTGCCGCGCGCCTCCTTGGACTTGAGCGGACGGCGGGCCGTCTGGCACGCGGCTTCGCCGGGGACGCGATCCTCCTGGACGGCGATCCGCTGGCCGATGTGACGGTCCTCAAGAAGCCCGTACGCGTGATCCGCGCGGGCACGGCCCTCTGAGCCACCCGCCCGCCCCGAAGCCACCCCGCCCCGACCGCACCCCCAAGGAGCCCCTCATGACGCCCCTGTCCCGCCGCGGCGTGCTCACCTCGGCCGCCGCCCTGGCCGGTACCGGAGCCGCCGCCCTGTCGTCCGCCGCCCCCGCCGCGGCCTCCTCCGGCGCGCGCGATGCCCGGCGCCGCAAGACCGTGGTCTTCCGTGACGTGCGCCCGTTCGGCGCGCGCACCCCCGTGGACCTCACCGTGGTCGACGGCCGGATCACCGGCGGCCGGGCGCCCGAGGACGCCGAGGTGATCGACTGCGACGGCCGTATCGCGCTGCCCTCGCTCGTGGACGCGCACATCCACCCGGACAAGACCACCTGGGGCGGGGACTGGGTGACGCGGAAGCCCGCGAGCGGCATCGCCGACTACGTCGCCCAGGACGTGGAGCTGTTCAAGAGCCAGTCCCGTCCGGTCGGCGAGCGCGCGTACGGCCTGATGGCGCACGCCGTGACCCGCGGCACCCGCGCGATGCGCGCCCACGTGGACGTGGCGCCCGCCTACGACCTGGCCGGCGTCGAGGGCGTCGACGCGGCCCGCGAACGGCTCCGTCACGCGCTCGACGTACAGATCGTGGCGTTCCCGCAGCACGGCGTCATCCGGACCCCGGGCACGGCGGAGCTCCTGGAGGAGGCGGCCCGCTCGGGGCGGATCGACCTGGTCGGCGGCATCGACCCGATCAGCTTCGACCACGCCATGGACGAGCAGCTCGACCTGGTCTTCGGCCTCGCGGACCGGCACGGCGTCGGGGTGGACATCCATCTGCACGACCGCGACGAGAAGGGCACGAAGGTCCTGCGTGCCATCATCGACCGCACCCGCGCGCTGTCCCTGCGCGGCAAGGTCACGGTCAGCCATGTCTTCTGCCTGCCGCACCTGTCGGACGGCGAACTCGACCGGATGGCCGCCGACTTGGGGGACCTGGACATCTCCCTGACGACGGTGGCGCCGAACGAGTCGCTGGTCCTGCCGATCGCGAAGCTGCGCGCGCACGGGGTGCGGGTCGGCCTCGGCTCGGACGGGGTGCGTGACGCGTGGAGCCCGTTCGGCAACGCGGACATGCTGCACCGCACGCACATCCTCGGCTGGGTGACCGACGTGCGTCTCGACGACGAGCTCGCGGACTGCTACCGCGTCGGCGCGCACGGCGGCTCCGACGTCATGGGCCTGGACCGCGCCGACCTGGAGCCGGGCGCCCCCGCCGACTTCCTTCTCGTCCGCGCGGAATGCCTGCCCCAGGTGGTGGTGGACATGCCGCAGCGGGACATGGTGGTGCACGGCGGCCGCGTCGTGGCCAGGAACGGGAAGCTGGTGTGAGCCAAGCCCGATGACCGGGGGTTGCGGAGTGGGCCCCGACGGCGCGTCGCACCACGACCCGCCGTCGGGGCCCGCGTTTCTCACTCCCCCGGCGGCCGCATCCGGAAGTCGTACCTGGCCGGGATCTCCTCGCCGGTCGCCGCGGCCCACAGCTCGCCCACGGTCTCCGCGCCCTCCCGCAGGTCGGCCGCCTCGAAGCCCGCCTCGAAGACCGCCCGCACACCGTCCATGTCGCCCTCGGCGAAGAGCAGTTGGGCCTCGGTGAGGCGGAACCTCCCTTCGGCCCGGGTCCGGTCGTGCAGCCGCTCCCAGACCGCGCGGGCCGCTTCCGTCCGTCGTACGGCGAGCAGCGCGGCGATCGCCTCCCTGCCGAGCGCCGCGGTCGCCGACGTCCACAGCGGTCCGTCGTCCCTGCGCTCCTCGCAGAGGTCGTCGAAGGCGGCGGCATAGCGGTCGGCGGCCCGTTCGGCATTGCCCTCCGACTGGTCGGCGACGGCGAGGCAGCGCAGCAACGGCCAGCGGGACGGGGCCAGTTCGAGCCCGCGCTCCCAGCTGCGGACGGCCTGCGCCCGGTCGCCCGCGTGCCACTGCGCGATGCCGAGGTGGTACTCGGCGTGCGGGCGCGCGGGGGCGGTCTCCAGCATGTCCCGCCAGTGCGGCGAGACGAGCGTCGGCCCGGGCGGTGCGACGCGGCGCGGTTCGGGGACCGCGCCGCTGTGCAGCAGTTCGAGCCACGGCGCCTGTTCGGGGCCCAGCGTCGACTCGGGGAAGGGCGTGCCCGGCACCTTGTACTCGGCGCGCAGGACTTCGAGGGCGCCCCAGCCGGAGCCGGTGGCGAGCGACTCGCCCGGTTCGGTGTCGGCGCAGGCCAGCCACTGTGCGTACGCGGCGTCGACGGCCTGCATCGGCAGGGCTTCGGCGAGCCGCGCCTCGGCCTCGCCGCGGGCGGCCGCCCAGTCGCCGTGCACGAGGTCGGCGCGCGCGGACAGCGGGCCGTACGACTCCAGCCAGCTGAACTCGCTCCCGGCGTCCAGGCGCACGTGTTCGAGCTGGGTGCGGGCGAGGCCCGCCTGTATCTCGGCGTAGCCTTCGGTGCCGGGCTCGGTGAGCCACTCCTGCCAGCGCCGGCCGCCGGTGCCCGAGCCCCAGACGAAGAGCTTGCGGCCGCGCAGGAGGTCCGTCGAGGTCTGCACGAGGCCGTGCCCTTCGGCGTCGAGCGCGGCGATCCAGCGCCGGGCGGCGTCGGGCACGTCGTAGAAGTAGTCGGCGGGGTATTCACTGCGCTTCGGGTACGTCCGGTCCGCGCCGTCGCACTCGGGCACCGGCACCCTGCGCAGCCCGCCCGTGTACGCGAACCGCCAGGCCTCGTCGGCGGGGGCGAGCACCCTGCGCTCCTCGGGCACGGCGATGTTCGACCACCAGTACACGGGCACCGGCTTCTCGTGCGGATTGCGGATCCGCACGCCGACGTGCAGGAAGTCGGAGCCTTCGGGCAGCCACAGGTCCACCTGGAAGGGCACGTCGCGCAGCCGCTCCCACTCCCACAGGCGCAGCATCTCGCCGCCGTCGGGCGCGGCCACGCGGGCGGCGTGCAGGGGTGCGCAGGACAGCGTGGTGTGGCCGGTGGCACCGATGTTCCACTCGATGCCGCCGGAGAACCAGGCACCGTTGAGCGCGAAGGCGGCGGGCTGCAACACCGGGTTGCGGTAGAGGAGTTCGCGTCCGGTGGGCTTGTGGAAGAGGGAGTGCACGCGGCCGCCGTGGCCGGGCAGGACGGTGGCGCGCAGCCGGTCGTTCTCGATGACGAGCGTGTCGATCCGCGTCTTCGTCCGTTCGCGGCCGTACCCGTCGAGGATCCTGACGGGCAGGATGCCGCGCAGCGGTTCGTACCCGAGCTGGCGCGCCATGTCGCGCGGCAGCCCCTCCTTGGCGCGCCCGTCGCGCCTGTCCAGGGTCTGCACTTCGTCGAGCGGCCGCAGCGCGGGCAGGGGGTTCTCCGGACCCAACGGGGCGGCGGGCAGGGTCAGTACGTCACGGCGCACGGTGGTCTTCACGATCACCATGGAACACGTTCGACGGGGCGGCGACCAGGGGTTCTCCCGGTCAGGATTGCGCAAAGGCCGCCGCGGACCGGCGGCGATATTCCAGGTGCGGTGCGTCCCCGGCGACGTAGGCTGGCGCCTTCGACACGTCGCCGCGCGGGAAAGAGCAGCAGAGAACATGGGTACGCAGCACACCTACCGGGTGATCGTCCGGGGCACCTTCGACGGTCTGACGGACGCGTCGCGCGCCGCGCTGCTCGCCGAGGTCGAGGAACACGGCCTGGCGCAGATGAGGTTCACGCCCGAGGGCTCCCTCACCTACGACCGTGTGCTCAAGCACTTCTCGTACCGCTTCGTGGTGCTCTCGGACGCCGAGGACGGCGAGGAGATGGCGGGCGCGCTCGCCGAGGAGCAGGCGGAGAAGCTCCTGGACGGACTCGGCCACGGCTACCGCGACCTGCGCTCCACGGTGACGGACATGGACACCATGAAGATCAACCGGAAGCCGTCGCGCCGCTGAGCCTCGCCGTGTCCGCGGTGACCGCCCACCGTTCGTGGTCGCGCCAGGCCCCGTCGATGAAGAGGAAGTCCGGCGAGAAGCCCTCCAGGCGGAAGCCGCTGCGCCGGGCCAGCGCGATCGACGCGGCGTTGCCCGGCTGGATGTTGGCCTCCAGGCGGTGCAGGTCCAGGGCCCCGAAGGCGTACTCCATGACGAGACCGAGCCCCTCGGTCATCAGGCCGCGCCCCGCCGCGTGCGCGAACGCGCCGTATCCCAGGGCCCCGCAGCGGAAGCCGCCCCGGACGATGTTGTTGATGTTGATGAATCCGCCGATGGCACCGCTGTCGCGCTCGCACACGAGGAACCCGGCCTTGGTCGGGTCCTCGATGAGCACCGAGGCGTACGCGCGGAACGCGTCGTCCCCGGACGGCGGAAAGAGCCAGGGCCTGTGCAGGTCCCGGCTCTCTCGCGTACGGGCGGTGAACTCGGCGGAGTCCGCGTGGGTGAAGTGGCGTATGCCCACGTGGGGGCCGGTGGCGAGATAAGGGGCGCGATCGGACATCGGGCCACGCTATCCGCTCGGCGCCGGGGTCACCCGCCGGGTGTGCGCGGCTACTGCTTGGGGCACTTCTCGCCGTTCTTCACGACCCCGACGGTCACCGTCCCGCCGTCGAGCTGCTTGCCCGCGGCCGGGCTCTGCGTGCACACCTTCCAGCTCGGCGGCCACAGGACGTGCCGGTGGAAGCCGCTGGCGTCGTGCACGTCGACGCGGGTGCGGTAGTCCACGGTCGAGAAGACGTGCATCAGGCCCCGCCCTCTGAGGTCCGGCATCGGCGGGCCCGCGGCGGCGGCCGTGGTGACCGCCATCAAGGTCGCGGCCGCCGCGCCGCCCAGGACCACACCCGCGCGTCTGAGCTGCGGCTTCACTGACACCTTCACTTGCGCCTCCTGACGAAGTAGGCCCCGCACAGGGCACCGATCACAGCCGTGCCGAGCAGAGCCATCCACAGGGGCAGGGTCACTTCGGGGATCAGCAGTCGGATCTTGGTGCTGCGGGTGTTCTCGAAGATGAAGACCAGGGTGAGGACGACGATCGCGGCGACGGCCACCCTGCTGGGCGTCACAAGGCCGCTGCCGGAGCCGCCACTCTTGGAGCCGCCCGTGGAGGTGTTGGGGCTCATGATGTGGACCCTTCCGTCGGAGGTACGTCCGGCCTCCCCCGGCTCCAGCATGGGCAGCTGGGCCGGGTTCGCGCACGGTGGGTGTGCCTCCGGGGTGGGGCCGTGGGCCGTCCGGGTGACGTCAGTCGGCGACGACGGGCAGCTTCAGGACGCCGGTGTCCTCGGGCGCGCTGGTCACCGTGACCGGCTTGACGCCCCTGTTCCCGCCGTACGCCCCGTCGCTCGCCGCCACCACGAACTGCAGCCTGTGCCCCTTTTCGTAGCGGTGCACGATGCCCGGCAGCGTGACGGTGAACGGCTTCGTCACGTCCGGCACCCGCACCGGCGAGACGAGCCGGTGCACCAGGGTCTTCCCGCCGTCGGGCGCGACGTCGTAGAGCTTGGCGAAGAGGACCAGCTTGTCGGCGCCGTCGCCGGAGTGCTGCACCCGCTCGGTCTTCGGCGAGACCACCCTGAGCCGGGCCGTCGCTGCGCCCACCACGTCCATGGCGTCGGTGAGCGGCTCGGTCGTCCAGTCGAGGTAGGTGCCCCTGGTGTCGTGCGGCGCGGGGTCGGGCAGGCCGATCAGGCCCGCGATCGAGGACTCCGAATGGCTCGTGGGGATCAGCCAGTTGCGGTACTCGCGGCTGCCGCGCGTCACCTTCTTCCGGTTGTCGACGAGCTTGCCGTCGCCGGAGAGGTACAGCGTGCGGCGGGGCGCGGGGACCTTGGACGCGGTCGCGTAGGTGCCGTCCGGGTCGTCGATCCAGTCGCGGTAGTAGGCGAAGGCGGGCCCGGTGTCGACGCCCTCGTTGCCCTGGAGGTAGCGGTCGAACCAGGCGAGGATGCGCTTGCCGACGTAGGAGGTCTCCAAGTTCCCCGCGCCGAGGTTGAGTTCGCCGGACGCCGGGTCGTTCATGCCGCCGCTGTGGCCCCAGGACTGCCAGATCATCTTGGCCGTGGTGCCCTGCGCCGTGAGCGTCCTGTACGTCGCCGTGGCCTCGTTGAGGTTGAAGAGGGTGTCGGCCTGCCCCTGCACGAGCAGGGTGGGGGCCTTCACCCTGCTCAGGTACGAGACCGGGGAGACGCCGCGCGCATACTTCTGGAGGGCCTCCGTCCTGTCGGCCGGATAGCGGCCCGAGTTGAGCGTGCGGACCGTCTCGCAGGCGGGGGTCGCGAAGTGCAGGCAGTCGAGGCGGTTGATGCGGGAGGGGTCGAGGCTCGGGACGAGCAGCGGCTGGCCCTCGCCGATGAGGTAGAAACCGTTCATCCACTGCCACTTGGCGGCACCGGGCACGTCGTGGTCGGCGGTGTTGTTCGGGTCGAGCGAGTACGCGAGGTCGTGCCAGGTGATCATCGGTACGAGGGCGTCGACCCGGTGGTCCACGGCGGCGGTCGCCAGCTGGATCGCCCCGCCGTACGAGCCGCCGATCATGCCGACGCGGGGGTCGCCCGCGTCGTCGGCGGTGACGTAGTCGGCCGTGGTGCCGTCCTCGGCGGCGCGCTTGCCGCCGAGGAAGTCGAGGAGCCCGGAGGCCGCCTTCCCGTCGATCTCCGGGTCGTCGAGGGTGATCAGACAGCCCGACTTGCCGAAGCCGAGGCCGGAGTAGACGAGCCCGACGTAGCCGCGTTCGGCGAAGGCCTTGCCGATCGCGGCGGTCGAGCCGTCGGACTTGCTGCCGCCGAATCCGTTGGTGGCGAGCACGGCGGGCGCGGGGTGCGCGGCGTCGACGCCCGCGGGCCGGTACAGATCGGCGTCGACCGTGCAGCTCCTGCCGCCCGTATGGACGGTGAACTTCAGGGCGGTGACGGTGTATTGACCCGTCGCGGGTGCGGGCGCGGCGACAGCGAGCGGTGCGGCGAGCGCCGCACCGATGGCGAAGGACAGGGCACGGCGACGGAACAAGGGGACCTCCACGCTGAGGACGGCCGAAGGATCGCGACTACTGGCCGGTAAGTGCCGGCCGAGGTCATGTTGTGACACGTGTCATACGGAGGTCAACGGCCGTGACAGCGGTTTCTGTCGGGAGATTCCGTGAAGCCGGGAGGCTTCTGCGCCGTGCACGGGGACGGCCTGGGGACGGCCCCCCGCGCGGGGCAGCACGTCAGGCGAGCGCGGGCACGTCCAGCGTCAACGTCCCCGCGTCCGCGTCGAGTTCGCCCGCCACCCCGAAGGGCACCGTCAGCGCCCCCTCGCAGTGCCCGAACCCGAACTCCTCGACCACCGGCACCCCGAGCCCGCCGAGCCGGTCCGCGAAGAGCGCCCGCACCTCGTCGTACGGCCCGCACTCCTGCCACGAGCCGAGCGCTATCCCCGCGACGCCGTCCAGCCAGCGGGCGCGCAGGAGTTGGGTGAGGATCCGGTCGAGCCGGTACGCCTCCTCGCCGATGTCCTCCAGGCACAGCAGTCCCCCGCGCGCGGACACCCGGGCCCCCGGCGTGCCGAGTTCGGCGGCCAGCAGCGAGACGCAGCCGCCGAGCGTGACGCCCCGCGCCCGGCCGCCGACCAGTGTCGTCGCGCGCGGCGACGCGGCGCGGATCACCCGGGTCTCCTCCGGCGCGAACAGCGTCGTCCGCAAGTGCTCCTGCGCCCGGGCGTTCTTGAGGAAGTCGAGCACGCTCGTCATCGGACCGTGCAGCGTGGCGACGCCGAGCCGGGTGGCGAACGCCTCGTGCAGCGAGGTGATGTCGCTGTAGCCGAGGAACACCTTGGGCCCGGTGGCCCGTGTCGCCTCGCGCAGCGCGGCCCAGTCGACGAGATCCACCATCCGCTGCACGCCGTACCCGCCCCGGGCGCAGAACACGGCGGACACCGACGGGTCGCACCAGGCCCGCTCCAGGTCCCGCGCCCGGCCGGCGTCCGTGCCCGCGAGGTAGTCGAACTCCGGGTGGCGGTCCAGGACATGGGGCATGACGACCGGGTCGAGGTCCCAGCCGCGCAGGATGTCGAGGCCCGCCTGGAGGCCGTCGTCGGGGACGGGACCGCTGGGTGCGACGACGGCGACCCGCGCGCCGGGGACGAGGCGCGCGGGCCGGACGAGCTCTCTCACTTGGCGAGCTCCAGGGTCGGCACGCGGCCCGCGAGCTCGATCCTGAACACCTGGGCGTAGAGGGAGAGTTCGGCCTCCAGGGCGCGGATCATGGTGTCGGCGCGGCGGAAGCCGTGGCCCTCCCCATCGAAAGCGATGTAGGCGTGCGGGATGCCGCGCCCCTCGATCCTGGCGAGGAACCGCTCGGACTGCGCGGGCGGGCAGATCACGTCGTCGAGGCCCTGAAGCAGCAGGAACGGCGTGGTGATCCGGTCGGCCTGCGCCGTCGGCGAGCGCTCCGCGTACCGCCCGGGCACCTCGTCGAGCGGGCCGACGATGGAGTGCAGATACCGCGACTCGAAGTCGTGGGTCTCGCCGGACGCGAACGCGGTGAGGTCGATCACGGGGTAGCTGATCGTGCCGCAGGCGTAGATGTCGGTGCTGGTCAGCGAGGCCGCCGCGGTCCAGCCGCCCGCACTGCCGCCGCGGATCGCGAGCCTGCCGCGGTCCGCGGTGCCCTCGTCGGCGAGGGCGAGCGCGACGGCCGCGCAGTCGTCGACGTCGACGATGCCCCACTGTTCGCGCAGCCGGTTGCGGTAGGCGCGCCCGTACCCGGTCGAGCCGCCGTAGTTGACCTCGGCGACGCCGATGCCGCGCGAGGTGAAGTAGGCGATGGACAGGTCGAGTACGAGCGGTGAGCGGCTGGTGGGGCCGCCGTGCGCCCACACCACGTACGGCGGCAGCTCGTCGTCGGGTGCGACATGGCCGGGGTGGTGCGGCGGGTAGACGTGCGCGTGGATCTCGCGTCCCGCGGGGCCCACGAAGGTGCGGATCTGCGGTTCCGGGTAGTACGTGGGGTCCACCGGGTCGTCGTGGGCGGCGCCGATCACGCGGGCGTGGCCGGTGCAGGTGTCCAGTTCCACCACTTCGTACGCGCTGCGCGGGCTCGCCGCGATGCCGACCACGCGGGATCCGTGCGAGGCGACGGCCGCCGCCCACTCCGTCCAGGGGCCCGCCGCGTCGACGACCTCGCCCGTCTCGGGGTCGAGTATGCCGAGCGCGGTGGCGCCCTTGCCGTGCACGACGGCGATCAGGCCGCTGTCCAGCGGTGCGAACCAGCTGAGGCCGACCTGCCAGAGCGGCCCCGCGAACTCCTCCTGGCGCGGACAGAGCGCCTCCGCGCGCGTGCTGCCGTCCGGGGCGGCCCGGTACAGGTTCCACCAGCCGGTGCGGTCGCTGGAGAACAGCAGGCGCCCGTCCGCCGCCCACTCCACCTGCGCGACGGACTCGTCCGGGCCGCCCGCGAACGCCCGCGCCGCGCCGAAGGCGCCGTCCGCCCGCACGTCGGCGAGCATCAGCTCCGTGCCGTCCCACGGCATCCGGGGGTGGTCCCAGGCGAGCCAGGCCACCCGGGTGCCGTCGGGCGAGACCCGCGGCCCGGTGACGAACCGGTGCCGCCCGTCGGAGAGTTCACGCACCGCGCCCCGGTCGTCGGCGGCCGAGCCGTCGAGCGGTACGGCCGCGATGACGCGGCGCACATCGGTGGGCGCTTCACCGGTGAACTCCTCAAGGACGCACCACACTTCGCCCCGCTCGGGCCGCAGCACCGGGTCGGCCCAGCGCAGCCCGCCGCCCACGGCGGAGAGCGGGGTCAGGGGGCGCGGCCCGGCGCCCGGGGTGTCGGGCTCGTACGCGTACAGGCGCTGGTCGGCGAAGTTCACGAAGACCACGAGCGGACCCTCGGGGCGCTCGATGCCGGTCCAGGGCCTGCCGCCGTACTCGACGACCCTGCTGCGCACGTTCCACGGGGCGGGCAGCACCGACTGCTCCGTCCCGTCGGTCAGCCGCCGCACCAGCGCGCGCCGTCCCGCCTCGACGGGCCGCGGCTCGGTCCACCACGCCTCGGCACCGACGAAGCCCGCGAAGCCCGGGGCGCCGTCGTGGGTGGCGGCGAGCTCGGCGTCGATCGGTGACGGCCATGATCCGTACGCCCGGGTCTGCATCATGTCCTTTACTTCCCCCATTTTTCCTAGGCCGTGCGCAGATAGCGGTCGAGGACACGGACACCGAAGTGCAGTGCGTCGACGGGCACGCATTCGTCGACTCCGTGGAAGAGCGCCTGGTAGTCGAAGCCCTCCGGTGTCCTCAGCGGCGAGAAGCCGTAGCCGGTGATGCCGAGCCGCGAGAACTGCTTGGCGTCCGTGCCGCCCGACATGCAGTACGGCACGACATGGCCCTCGGGCGCGAACTCCTCGACGGCCGCGCGCAGTTTCGCGTACGTCGGCGAGTCGACCGGCGCCTGCAGCGCCACCTCGAGGTGGTGGAACTCCCAGTCGACGTCAGGGCCCGTGAGCCGGTCAAGCGTGCGGCGGAACTCTTCCTCGCCGCCGGGCAGAAAGCGGCCGTCGACGTAGGCCACGGCTTCCCCGGGAACCACATTCACCTTGTAACCCGACTGCAGCATCGTCGGGTTGGCGCTGTTGCGGACGGTCGGCTCGACCAGGTCGGCGGTCGGGCCGAGCTTCTCCAGCAGCGCGTCGACGTCGAACCCGGGCGCCTCGGGGTCGGTCTCCAGGCCGTACAGCGTGGCGAGTTCGACGAGCGCGGCCCGCACGGTCGGGGTGAGCCGCACCGGCCAGTGGTGCTCCCCGATGCGGGTGACGGCGGCGGCCAGCCTGCTCACCGCGTTGGCGCGGTTGACCTTGGAGCCGTGGCCCGCCCTGCCGCGTGCGGTGAGTTTGAGCCAGCCCGTGCCGCGCTCGCCCGCCGCGATCGGGTAGATCTGGTTGCCCCTGCCGTCGTGGAAGGTGAACGCCCCCGACTCGCTGATGCCTTCCGTGCAGCCCTCGAAGAGCGAGGCGTGCCGGTCGGCGAGGAATCCGGAGCCGTCGACGGCGCTGGCCTCCTCGTCGGCGGTGAAGGCGATCACGATGTCCCGGCGCGGCCGCACCCCGGCGCGCGCCCAGCCGCGCACGACGGACAGGATCATCGCGTCCATGTTCTTCATGTCGATCGCGCCGCGGCCCCAGACGACGCCGTCGCGGACCTCCCCGGAGAAGGGGTCCACGCTCCAGTCGGCGGCCTCGGCGGGCACCACGTCCAGGTGGCCGTGGACGAGCAGCGCGTCGGCCGACGGGTCGGTGCCCTCGATGCGGGCGACGACGTTGGTCCGTCCCGGGGAGCGCTCCAGGAGGGTGGGTTCGAGGCCCGCGTCGGCGAGCCGCTCCGCGGCGTACTCGGCGGCGGGCCGTTCGCGGCAGTCGCCGCCGCCGCGGTTGGTGGTGTCGATGCGGATGAGCTCGGAGGTGAAGGTCACGACCTCGTCGAGGGCCCGGGCGTCCACCGGGCGGTCGTGCTCCTGGTCCTGCTCGTTGCCCTGCTCCTGACCCCGGTCAGCCATACTGTTCCTCCACGGCGGCAGAGGCGATCGTCGTAACCGCCTTGAAGGTACGGATCCCCTCGTACATCGTCTCGCTGTCGTACGCGACCCTGCGCTCCCCCGTACGGCGCACGCCGGGCACCACGGTGGCCGCCATCGACAGATGCTCGGCGTCGAACTCGACCTCCACGGTGAACGGGCCCTCGGCCACCGGGGCCGTGCGCCCGGCGAGCGCCGCGGCCTCCTTCGCCGCGGCCCTGATGTCGGCGGCGGTGCGGGCCGGGGTGCGGCAGATGGCCGCGTACCGCGAGACGTGGTCCTTGACGGCGACCTTCAGCGCGCCGGGCGCATAGCCGAGCGCGTCCTCGCAGGCCAGGTCGTCGCCGGTGACGAGCACCACGGGGACGCCGTACTCGGCGACGACATGCGCGTTCAGGAGGCCCTCGCTCGCGCGCACCCCGTCGAGCCAGACGCCGGTGATCTGGTTGGCGAGATAGGTGTGCGCGAGGACGCCTTCCATCCCGGCGCCCGCGTGGTAGCCGATGAACGCGATGCCGTCCACGTCGCCGTGCTGCACGCCCTCGACCATGGAGAGCGACTTGTGCCGTCCGGTGAGCATCTCGGCCCGCCCGTCCAGTTCTTCGAGGAGCAGATTGCGCATGGTCCAGTGCGCCTCATTGATGAGCACCTCGTCGGCGCCGCCGTCGAAGAAACCGAGCACGGCGGCGTTGACGTCCGAGGTGAACATCGACCGGCACCGCTCCCACTGAGCGGTGCCCGGCAGCACGTCGGCCGGCCAGGTCACTCCCGTGGCGCCCTCCATGTCGGCGCTGATGAGGATCTTCATGCCGCGCCACGTTACGCGGTGAGGAACTCCGCGGCCTAGACCACACTCCTGTCAATGTCCACGGTGTCAGGGAGCGGGCTGCTGCTGGGTGACGCAGTGGATTCCGCCGCCGCCCGCACCGAGCCGGTCGATGTCGAGCTGTTCGACGGAACGGCCCGGATACAGCCCGGCCAGCGCCGCCTTCGCCGCCCTGTCGGCCGCGGTGTCGCCGAAGTGCGCGCAGATCACCGCGCCGTTGCACAGGTAGTAGTTGGCGTAGGAGGCGAGGAACTGCGGGTCGCGGGAGCGGATCTTGTCGTAGTCGGGGCCCTGCAGCTTGGCCGCCTCGATCGGGTCGCCCGCGGCGGTCGTGGCGTCGGAGAGGACCCGGTACTGCTGGCGGGCGTCCTTGGCGTACGCGTCGTCGTCCGTCTCCAGGGGCCACTGGACGAGCGCCCGGCCCGGCGCGAGGAAGCGGGACGTGGCGTCGACGTGGTCGTCGGTGATGTCCTGGCCGTACACGCCGTCGAACCAGATGACCTTGTCGGCGCCGTACGCCGCGCACATCGCGTCGGTCAACTGGGCCTCGGACCTGCCGGGGTTGCGGTTGCCGTTGACGATGCTGCTCCGCGTGGCCATCAGCGTGCCCGCGCCGTCCTGTTCGATCGCGCCGCCCTCACCGACCAGGTCCGCGCCGGTGAACGGCACCCCGGCGCGGGCGGCGATCCGCTCGGCGACGCGGGCGTCCCTGGCGTGGGTCTGCTTGCCGCCCCAGCCGTTGAAGTGCAGCCCGACCGCGTCGAGGCCGCCCGCGCCGTCGGTGCGGAACACCGGTCCCGTGTCGCGCGTCCAGCAGTCGTCCACCGGGATGTCCGTGACGACCTCGACGGAACTCCCGCACATCGAGCGCGCCTTGGCGGCGCTCGCCGGGTTGGCGCACAGGACGACGGGCTCGTACCGGGCGACCGTCCGTGCGATGAGGGCGATGTCCGCCTGGACGCCGCCCAGTTGACCGCCCCAGATCGTGGAGCTGTCCGGCCAGGTCATCCAGGTCCTGGTGTGGCGGACGTCCTCGGCGGGGACCGCGAAGGAGCCCGCGCGGCCGGCCCCGCGCCGCCCCCGCAAGGGACCGGCCCAGCCTTCGGCGGCCCCCAGGGCCGCGCCGGTCGCGGCGACCGCGGCCGCCGTCAGGAACGTGCGCCTGCTCGGGGACGGCCTCTTGTGCCTGCGTACGGGTTGGTCGTTCACGTGTGCCTCCTTGGGTGCCGGGTGTCCGGTCGGACTTCAGTCGGTCAGGGCCCTGCGGGCCGCGGCGATGTGCTCGGGGTCCCAGCCCGGGTGCGGGACGGAGTCCAGGAGCAGCCGGGTGTACGGGTGTCGGGGGGCGGAGAGGACGGCCGCCGTGCCGCCCGCCTCGACGACGGCGCCGTGGCGCATCACGATCACGTCGTCCGTGACGTGCCGGACGACGCCGAGGTCGTGGGTGATGAAGAGGTAGCCGATGGGCGTGCGTTCGCGGATGTCGGCCAGCAGGTTGAGGATCTGCGCCTGCACCGACACGTCGAGCGCGGCGACCGCCTCGTCCAGGACGAGCACCGCGGGCTGCACGGCGAGCGCCCGCGCGATGGCCACGCGCTGGCGCTGTCCGCCGGAGAGCTGGCGGGGCAGCGCGTCGGCGGCGCGGGTGCCGAGGCCGACCTGGTCGAGGAGTTCCCGCACCCGCCGGGTGTGGTCGGTGCGCGGGAAGTGCAGGCGCAGCGTTTCGCGCAGCACCGTCCCGACGCTCGTGCGCGGGTCGAGGGAGAGGTAGGGGTCCTGGAAGACCATCTGCACCTCGCGGGCCCTGGCCAGGCGTTGGGCGCGGCCGCGGACGCGGGGGGCGCGGAGCCTGCCGCGTACGCGGATGTCGCCCGCGTCGGCGCGTTCCAGGCCGACGATGATCCGGGCCGTCGTGGTCTTGCCGGAGCCGGATTCCCCGACGATGCCGAGGGAGCCGCCCTCGGGCACCGTGAAGGACACGTCGTCCACGGCCTGGACCGCGCCGAAGCCGCGCCGCAGGCCGCGCACTTCAAGGACGCCGGGGTCCGTGGGCTCAGCCATCGGCGGTGCTCCCTTCGAGCCGGTCGCTGTGGTGGCAGGCGGCGTGGTGGTCCGGCCGTCCCGGTGCGGGCCGTTGCCGTGGCGCCCGTTCGTCGCACACCTCGGTGGCGATCGGGCAGCGGGCGGCGAAGGCGCAGCCGGTCAGGGCCGTGCGCAGGTCGGGCGGTCGGCCCTCGATGGCCTTGAGCCGCTCCCCCGCCGTGTCGAGCCGGGGCGTGGAGGCCAGCAGGGCCGCCGTGTAGGGGTGCCTCGGGCGGTCGAAGAGGGCCTTCGCGGGGCCGTGTTCGGCGATCCGGCCCGCGTACATGACGTACACGCGGTCGCTGATGGCCGCGGCCAGGTCGAGGTCGTGGGTGACGAACAGCAGGGCGGTGCCGAAGCGTTCGCGCAGACGGCCGATGAGGGCGACGACCTCGGCCTGCGTGGTGACGTCCAGGGCGGTGGTGGGTTCGTCGGCGAGCAGCAGGGCGGGATCGCCCATGAGGGCCGCGGCGATCATGACGCGTTGCAGCATGCCGCCGGAGACGTGGCCGGGGTACTTGCGCAGGACGGCCGCGTCCAGGCCGACCGCGCCCAGGAGTTCGGCGGCGCGGGCCCTCGTGTCCGCGCGGGATGTCGTACGGACGCTCTCGGTGAGGAAGTCGCCGATGCGGCGCAGGGGGTTGAGGGCGGCGCGCGGGTCCTGGAAGACCATGGCGACCGTGCCGGTGCGCAGGGCGCGCAGCCGGTCGGCGTCGGCGGTGAGCACGTCGGTGCCGTCGACGCGTACGGTCCCCTCGGTGGTGGCGCCGGCCGGCAGCAGGCGCAGCGCGCTGCGTGAGGTGAGGGTCTTGCCCGAGCCGGACTCGCCGACGAGGGAGACGGTCTCGCCCGCGGCGACGGTGAGGTCGACGCCGTCGAGTACGGGGCGTGCCGTGCCCGGCAGGGTGATGCGCAGGCCTTGGATGTCGAGTGCGGCGGGCGTGCCGCCCGGGGTGGAGTGTGGGTTCATCGGTCTCTCCCTGCGACGCGGTCGGCCCAGCGTTCGCCGACCACGTTGAACGCGACCACGGTCAGCACGATGAGGACGCAGGGCAGGATCGCGGACAGCGGATAGCCGTGCTGGATCGCGGTCTGGCCGTCGAAGACCATGCGGCCCCAGTCGGGGGTGAGCGGGGGCACGCCGAGGCCGAGGAAGGAGAGTCCGGCGAGATCCATCAGCGCGTAGCCGAAGTTGATGGTGGCCTGGGCGAGGACGACGGGGGCGATGTTGGGCAGGACGTGGCGCAGGCAGATCTGTGCCGCCGAGTGGCCTTGGACTTGATAGGCGCTGACGTAGGGGCGGGCCCGTTCGGCGAGGACCAGGGAGCGGGTGAGGCGGCTGACGTAGGGCAGATAGGCGACGGCGAGGGCGATCACCGGGGCGAGCAGGCCTTCTCCGTACACCGAGATGATGAGGATCGCGAGCAGCATGCCCGGGAAGGCGAAGACCAGTTCGGTGCTGCGGGAGAGCACGGAGTCCAGCCAGCCGCCCCGCCACGCGGCGGCGGTGCCGACGGCGACCCCGGCCAGGGTGGCGAAGACGACCACCCCGAGCGGTCCGAGCAGCGAGGTCCGTGCGCCGAGCAGCAGCCGGGAGAGGGTGTCGCGGCCCGCGGCGTCCACGCCGAGCGGATGGTCGGCGGAGGTGCCCGCCAGCGCGCTGCCCAGGTCGACGGCGTTGGGGTCGTGCGGCGCCACCCAGGGGGCGAGCAGCGCGGCGGTGACGACGAGCAGCACGAGGGCCAGGCAGATCAGATGGAGCGGTGAGCCCGCGGCGCGGATCCTGGCAAGGCCGGGGCGGCGGGTGAGGACGGCGGTCATGCGGCGGACCCCCTGGAGCCGAGCGTGAGCCGCGGGTCGACCAGCGGCAGGAGCAGGTCGACGACAAGGTTCACGGCCATGAACAGGGCCACGATGATCAGCGCGATGGCCTGGACGGTCGGGAAGTCCTTGGTGGTGGTGGAGAGTTCGAGGAGCTGGCCGATGCCGCCGACGCTGAACGCGGTCTCGACGAGGATCGTGCAGACCAGGAGCGTGGAGACGACGAGTCCTCCGGTGGTCAGGACGGTGCCGAGCGCGTTGCGGAACACATGGCGGCGGATCACCTGCCGTTCGGGCACGCCCCTGCTGCGGGCCACGGTGACGTGTTCGCTGTCGAGCGCGTCGAGCATCGCCGAGCGGGTGACCCGGGCGAGCATGCCGATCAGATAGAGGGCGAGCGCGACGGCGGGCAGCGTCAGATGCAGGACCATGTCGGCGAACCCGTCGCCCGAGCCGCCGCTGGGGAACCAGCCGAGGCGCACGGCGAACAGGCCCTGCAGCAGCACGGCGGCGACGAAGGAGGGCGTGCCGACGGCGAACGTCGTGGCGACCAGGACGGCGGAGTCGGTGGGCCCGCCGCGCACGGCGGCCAGCCTGCCCAGGAACAGACCGGCGAGCACGACCACGGTCAGCGCCATCGCGATGAGCAGCAGCGTGGTGGGGAGCCGGTCGGCAAGGAGACGGGACACGTCGGTGCGGTAGGTGATGGACCGCCCGAAGTCGCCCCGCAGGACGTTGCCGAGCCAGGCGAAGTACCGTACGGCGAACGGATCGTCCAGGTGGTACTGGGAGTTGACCGCCGCGACGGCCTCCGGCGACGCCGAGCGGCCGGAGAGCAGGAAGCTCGCCGGGCTGCCCGGCGCCAGATACATCGCGCCGAAGACCACGAACGACGCCGCGAACAGCGTGGCGGCCATCTCGCCCACCCGCCGCACCGCGAATCCGACGAAGGTCATCCCGCGGCCCCCACTCCGGCGGCCCACGGCTGGTACATGTACGAGATCGTCGTGGGCGCCCCGGTGATCCTCTTGTTGAGGAAGACGGCGGTGGGCCACTCGGCCACGGGGATCCACGGCAGGTCCCGCGCGGCCCGCCGGTGGAGGCCCGCCTCGATGGCGAGGCGCCGCCGCGGGTCGTCGAGCGCACTGGCCCGGTCGACGAGCGCGTCGTACTTCTTGTCGCTGTGCCCGGCGAAGTTCAGATAGGAGCCGGTCTTGAAGTTCATCAAGAGGTCCAGCGGATCGGTGATCGAGTCGTAGTACGTCAGCGGGAACATGTCGATGCCCTTGCGCGCGCCCGGGTCGGTGAACAGCGCGGTGAAGGCGTTCGGCGCGATGGACTTGAGCCGGATGTCCAGGCCGATCCGGGTTCCCGCGGCCTGGACGGCGGTGGCGAGGAGCGAGACGTCCTGGCCGACGGAACTCGTCGCGATGGTCAGGGACTTGCCGGTGGCCCCGGCCTTCTTGACCAGCGCCTTGGCCCGGGCGATGTCGGGTGCGCCGGGCCGAAGCCCCGCGAAGGCCCGCTTCTTGGTGCCCTCCGATGCGTCCGCCCAGGCGGCCCGGGTGGTGAACGCGCCGGTGGGGGTGCCCGCGCCGCCGAGCCCGACCTGGACGAAGCCGGAGCGGTCGAGGGCCAGCGAAAGGGCGCGCCGTACACGCAGGTCGCCGAGCGCGCCCCGCATGTTCGTGATGGCGACGTTGACGGTGCTCAGGCCCTCGCCGAAGGAGAGCCTGCCGACGCCGCTGCCGCGCAGCCGGGCATAGCTCTCGGTCGGGATCAGATAGCTGCCGTCGGCCTCGCCGCTCAGCAGGGCGTTGGTCCGTGCCGACGCGTCGGGCAGGAAGCGGAAGACCACCTTGCCCGACTTGGCCCGCCGCCCCCAGTAGCCGTCGAAGCGGTCGAGTTCGATGGACTGGCCCTTGTGCCAGGCGCCGAGTTCGAAGGGGCCTGTGCAGGCGAGGCCGCCCGAGGTTCCGTAGTCCTTGCCGGCCGCCTCGACGCCGTCCTTGGAGGCCACCGCTCCGGCGGCGGTCGCCATGTACTGCGGGAACTGGGAGTCGGGCTTCTTGAGCCGCACGGTGACCTGGAGCGGTCCCGTCTTCTTGACGGAGGTGACGTTCTGGAAGATCTGCGCCCAGGCGGCGGCGTTGTCCGGGTCGCGCTGCCGGTCGAGGCTGAACACCACGTCGTCGGCGGTCATCGTCCCGCCGTTGTGGAAGCGCACTCCCTCGCGCAGGTCGTAGACCCAGGTGGTGGGGTCGGGGTGCGAGGCCCCGCGGGCCAGGCCCGGCTCGGTGGTGAGCCGCGGCGTCCAGCGCATGAGGCTCTCGCACACGTTGGAGAGGACCATGTTCTGCGGGTAGTCGAACGCCACCGTGTAGTCGAGCGTGGGCGGTTCGGCATAGAGGGCCCAGGTGAACGAGTCGATGTCGCCCTTGGCCCGCGGGGTGGTCGCCGACAGGTGGAAGTCGATGCCGGAGGCGTTCCGCGGCGGGCCCGCGCAGGCCGCGAGCGCGGCGAGCGACGTCAGGGCGGCGGCCGCGGCGGCGAACCTCCGGCGCCTGCCGCGTCTCGCGGCACGGTACGGGGACGGAGTGGTCATGACGGCGCTCATCCGGACGTCACGCGCCGGGGCGGGCGGCGGGCACCTGCTGGGTGATGCAGTGCACTCCCCCGCCGCCGTACGCGACGGCGGCCGCCCGCACGCCGACGACCTTGCGGCCCGGGTACGCCGACGCGATCACCGCGAGGGCCTCCTCGTCGACGGGCAGCCCGGCCACCGGGACGACCACGCCGCCGTTCGCCACGTAGTAGTTGAGGTACGACACCTCGACCTCGCCGCCCGCCACGTCGACGCACACGGTCTGCGGGACGTCGACGATCTCCAGGGGCCTGCCCTTGGCATCCGTACTGACCTCCAGGACGGCGCGGTTGGCGCGCATCCGGGCGTGGTCGGGGTGGGCCGGGTCCTCGGGCAGCGAGACGACGACCTTGCCGGGCGCCGCGAACGCGCAGACGCCGTCGACATGCCCGTCCGTCTCGGTGTCGAGCAGCCCGCCGTACGGCAGCCAGATGACCTTGGTGACGCCGAGCTGCGCCTTCAGTTCGGCCTCGATGGCTGCCCGGTCCATGTCCGGGTTGCGATTGGGGTGCAGGAGGCACTGCTCGGTCGTGATCAGCGTGCCCTCGCCGTCGACCGTGATCGCCCCGCCCTCCAGGATCATGCCGGAGGGGATGCGCTCGATGCCGAGGCGATCGAGCAGCAGGCCGCTGACACGGTCGTCGGCGTCGTACGGGTGGTGCTTGCGGCCCCAGGCGTTGAAACGGAAGTCGACGCCCGCGCGGCGGCCGTCCCCGTCGAGCACGAACAGCGGGGCCGAGTCGCGGAACCACGAGTCGTCCAGGGGCAGTTCGACGACGGTGACGCCGTCGCCGCACCACGTGCGGGCCTCGTCGCCGTGGCCGGGCGGCGCGACCATGGTGACGGGCTCGAACTCCGCTATGGCGCGGGCCACTTGCGCGTACTCGCCCTTCACCTGCTCGAGCACGCTGTCCCACAGGTCGACTCGGGTGGGCCAGGCCATCAGGCAGCCCTCGTGCTCGGACCATTCGGCGGGCATACGGAACGCGGTCATCGGGTGTCTCTCTTCTTGCCGGAGGGGCTGAGGGTTACGGGTGAGGCTGTCGGGTCACAGGAAGTAGAGGCGCCCGAGGGCGACTTCCTGCGCGGGTTCGGAGCGCAGGGGTGCGCCGTCGAGCGTGACGAGGCCGGTGCGCGCGTCGACCTGGACGTCGCCGATGCGGTCGTTGCCGACCAGGTCCGCGGGGCCGATGCCCCGTGTGCCGCGCACGGCGACGCGGCGGCGCCGGGTGGCCATCGCGTCGTACGGCCTGCCGAAGGAGCCCGATTCGGCCGCGGCCCGGCTGACGAAGGCCACGGAGAGATCCGCGGGCGTCGCACCGTGCGCCCCGAACAGCGGCCCGAGGACCAAGGGTTCACAGCTGTCGTTGGCGGCATTGGGGTCCCCGGTGACGCCGTACGCCGGGAAGCCGGACTTGAGGACCATCTGCGGTTTCGCCCCGAAGAACTCGGGCCGCCAGAGCACGATGTCGGCGAGCTTGCCGATCTCGATGG
>NZ_JBHYJI010000002.1:0-222190 GCF_042740435.1 Streptomyces sp. NPDC059002
GGAAGCGGCCGGGCGCTCATGTCACGGGGCGAGGCAGGCCGCGCCCGGCAGCTCGCTCGGCACGCCGGGGCTCGCGGGGTCGACGAGCGCGGTGATGTCTCCGGCGGCCTCCGTCACACAGGTGACGGTCCCGACGGGGTCGGGAACGGCGGCGGCGGGCGCGGCGAAGGCTCCGAGCAACGAGGCGGCCATGAGGGCGAGTGCGGCGGAACGGCGCATGTGAACTCTCCTTTTCGTACGTGGAGTTGTCGACTCGGTGGCTGGTTCGAACCGTTCCGTGGCTGCCCGGGACAGTTGACCGACATGCCCCCTCTCACCCATACGTGACTGAGGTAACGATCCGTCATCGCCCCTGGTGGGAAGGCTGATCGCGACCCGAATACGAGACGGCGCGCGGCGCGGGCAGGGCCTCAGTCCCGGTACGCCGCGGCCGCGATCCGTACGAACGAGCGGATCAGTGGATTCGTGTCGCCCTCCTGCCACGCCGCGACCACGCGGCTCGGCGGCATGTCGGCCAGTGGGACCACGGTGAGCCCCTCGCCCGGATCGTGGTCGAGGAGAGTCATGCCGATGGTGCCGTTCCAGAGGACGGCTTGTCGGCATTCCTGGACGGCGCGGACCACGGGGCCCTCGCGGGGCTCTCCGCCGTTCCAGTACGTCTGCCAGGCGGGGTCGGTGCCCCGCGGGAACAGGAACCAGCGGCGGTCGGCGAGGTCGGCCAGTTTCAGGGCGGGGCGGCGGGCCAGCGGGTCGTCGGCGCGCAGGAGGGCGCCGACCGGGTCGCTGCGCAGCTCCCGTACGGTCAGGCCGGTCTCGTCGAACGGCCCGCGGGTCAGGGCGACATCGACCAGACCGGCGCGCAGCCCGCACGTGGGGTCGGCCAGGTCGGTCTCGCGGACGCGGACCTCGACGTGCGGATGCCTGCGGCGGAACGCGGCGGCGAGGCGTGGCGCGGCCGGGTCGGTGCTGTCGCCCAGCATGCCGACGGTGACGGCCGCGGTACCGGCCGCCGCGGCCACGCGCACGCGCGCCAGATCGGCCCGGTCGAGCAGGGCGCGTGCCTCGTCCAGGAGCACCGCCCCGACCGGGGTGAGCGCGACACCGGTGGCGGACCGGTCGAACAGCGCGGCGCCGACCTCGGTCTCAAGGCGTTTGATCGCCCGGCTCAGCGGCGGCTGGGTCATGTGCAGCCGGGTGGCGGCCCTGCCGAAGTGGAGTTCCTCGGCGACCGCCACGAAGTAGCCCAGCGTACGCAGCTCCATGCAGCGACGATACCCGTACGGTATCGGCCCGTCGGAAGGGGTCTTGGACGGCCGCGGGGCCCCGGCGGTGGAATCGAGGCATGACCGACGAACCCATCAACGGCAGAGCCACCAACGGCCGGTCCATGGCCGACGAATCCATCGACGAGCAGCCCGCCGCCCACGGACCGGAGAACGGCGAGCCGGTCGCCGACCCCGCCGTCTCGGTGGTCCGGCCCGGCGACGGCGAGACGATCATGCTCGGCACCACACGGCTGCGCGTCCTGGA
Organism: Streptomyces sp. NPDC059002; assembly: GCF_042740435.1. NCBI lineage: Bacteria > Bacillati > Actinomycetota > Actinomycetes > Kitasatosporales > Streptomycetaceae > Streptomyces > Streptomyces sp. NPDC059002. Next base: position 1,531 of record NZ_JBHYJI010000002.1, read on the forward strand.
GGACGGCAGCAACACCGGGCACCGCCTGGGCCTCGCCGAATCCGTGCTCGCGCCGCACACACCCGGGCCGCCGCAGCACCGGCACGCCCAGCACGACGAGGGCTTCTACGTCATCTCCGGCACCGTGCGCTTCACGATCGGGGACCAGGATCACGACGCGACCGCGGGCACGTTCCTGATGGTCCCGACAGGTGCCCCGCACACCTTCGCCAACCCGACCGACCAACCGGCCGTCATGCTCAGCACGTTCACGCCGGACCTGTATGTGCAGTACTTCCGGGATCTGCGGGACATGATCGCGAGCGGCCGGGCGATGACTCCGCAGGCGACCCTGCGGACGATGAGCCGCTACGCCACCGAGCCCGCCACCGACTTCGTCTGACGGCCGCTCACGGGACTCGACGGCCGTGTGCGCGCCGGGGCCGGTGTCACTGGAGTTCGCACATGTAGTGCCCGTGGCAGTTGAGGTCGGCGCCCGTCAGGATCGCGTCCGTCAGCTCGGCGCCGGTCAGGTCCGCGCGGTCCAGGTCCGCGCCGGTGAGATTCGCCCCGGTGAGATCGGCGTCGGCGAGCACGGCGGTGGTCGCGTCCGCCCGGGTCAGATTGGCTCCGGCGAGCCTGGTGCGGGACAGCAGTGCGCCGGTGAGGTCCGCCTCGGTCAGCCGGGCGCCCCTCAGGTCGGCCCTGGTGAGGTCGGCGTTCGTCAGGTCGGCTCCGGCCAGGGCGACATCGGGCAGCGACGCGTCCGAGAGGTCCGCCCCCGCCAGGTCCGCGGCGAGCAGGCCCGACCCTCTCAAGTCCGCGCCACGGAGGTCGGCGCCGCGCAGGTCGGCGCCCGCGAGGTCCAGGTCCGTCAGGTTCGCGCCGCGGAAGTCGGGGCGGACGACGGGGTGCCGGCTGCGCCAGGCGTTCCAGGCGAGCGCGCCCTGCCGGATCACGCCGATCTGCTCGTCCGCGCTGGGTCCTGGCCCGGCATCGGGCGCCGCGGCCGCGGGCTCGGAGGGGTCATGGTGCTCGGACACGTCGGCGGACGCCGCGTGCACGGCCGGGGCCAGTGTGAAGGCGGCCGCGGCGGTGGCGGTGGCGGTGATCGCGGCGTGGAGCAGGGTACGGCGGCGGTCGCGCATAGCGGCCTTTCGAAAGGGACCAGGGGGAGCCTGGAGTGAACCAGGCGCGGTCACGTCAACGCCGTGCGACCCGCTGTGCAACCCCCGGGAAACACAGCGTCCGCCCACTGGTCGGCGGCTGATCGGGGCCGCCCTTCCGCCACATGGCGGGCCGCCGTGCTCCACCTGAACTCGTCTCACCCCAGCGCCCGTTGCTCCGGCCGCCCGGGTCACGCGATGCGCTGACACCCCGGCGGAGGCGCGGCGGCGGTACGCCATGGTCTGCCCAGGTAAGAACGCGTTCGTCCGGCATGAAAGTCTGGGGCGCATGGACAGTTCACCGCCGCCCTCGCAGGGGTCCCCGCAGCTCACCGCGTTGCGCCGTACCCCCATATCGATGTGGAACGACGACGTGTCGGACTGGGCGGCGGCACTGACGTACTACGCGATACTCGCACTGCTCCCGGCCCTGCTCGTCACGGTCAGCCTGATCAGTCTGGTCAGCCCGGGTACGACGCAGGCGCTGATCGCCGAGGTGACGGACTGGGCGCCCGCGGAGTCGGGGCGGTCCTTGCACGCGGCGCTCAGCGAGATGGCGGACGCCCGCTCCGCCGCCCTCACGGTGGTGATCGCCGGCGGGGTCAGTGCCGTGTGGTCCGCGTCCAGCTACTCGGCCGTCTTCCGGCGGGCCCTGCACGCGATCCACGGGGTGGAGGACGCGCGGCCCGTCTGGCGCAAGGCGCACCGCGTACTGATGACCGCGCTGATGCTCCTCGCGCTCCTTGTCTCCAGCGCACTGCTCCTCGTGGTCAGCGGCTCGATCGCGGAGAGCGTGGGGCGCAGCTTCGGCTTCGGCGACGCGGGGCAGACCGCCTGGAGCGTGCTGCGCTGGCCCGCCCTCGTCTGTCTGGTCGCGCTGCTCGTCTTCGTGCTCTTCCGCAACGCGCCGCCCGCCGCCCGGGGCTGGCGGCAGATCCTGCCGGGCGGCGTGGTGGCCGCGCTGCTCTGGCTGTTCTCCTCGGGCCTTTTCACGGTGTACGCCTCGGGGTTCGGGACGTACGGCAAGCTCTACGGTTCGCTCGCGGGCGTGGTCGTCTTCCTCGTATGGCTGTGGGTGTCGAATCTGTCGCTGCTCGCCGGGGCGCAGTTCACGGTGGAGCTGTCCCGCGCGCGGGCCGCGAGGACGGTCGCGCCGGAGACGGCTCCGCCCGTGTGCCCTCGCGTGTGACGGGTGGTCGGTGCGGAGGCAATGGCAGGTTCAGCGAGGTGGGGGCGGGATGAGTGAGCACGGGCGACGGCGGCGGCACCGCACGGTGGACCGGGTCGCATGGATCCTGGAGGCCGCCGCGCGGGCGCCCGGCGGGGTGACCGTGGCCGAGGTGGCGCGGACGGTCGGGGCGCCGGCGAGTTCGGTGCAGGATCTGGTCAACGGCCTTGCCGCGACCGGCTTCCTGCTGGAACAGCACGGGCGCTTCAGGCTCGGGCCCGCCCCGCACGTCCTCAACCTCATCGCGGGCCGCGTCGTGCCGCGGATCGGTCAGGCCGAACTCGACGGACTGAGCCGCGTGGCGGGGACCCCGGTGCTGCTCACGGTGCGGGTCGGGCTCGACGCCGTGTACCTCGCGCGCGGCGGCGAGGACGAGATTCCCCGCCTGGTTCCGGTCGCCGACCGGCACATGGCCAGGCCACTCCTGCGTACCGCCGCGGGCCGTCTGCTCCTTGCCTTCACCGACGAGGCGGAGCGCCGCGGGCTGCTCGACGAGCTGGCCCGCCACGACCCCGAGGCGGTCGCCGAGTTCCGCCGCGCTCTTCCGGCGATCCGTGCGTCGCGGATCAGCCGCAGCGAGGGTCTCGCCGATCCCGAGGTCAGCGCGCTCGCGATCCCCGTCACCGACGGCCCCGTCGTCACCGGCGCCCTCGCCCTCATGCACCGGCGTCGCGGCCGCTCGGAACGGCTGAGCCTGGACCGGGCGGCCGCCCGGCTCCTCGCGCACATCCAGGAGGAGCGGACCTGACGGCGTGCGCATCGATTCACGGATATCCGTGAATGGGGGGGGACATGCGTAAAGGTACCGAGAATCCCGGCATTACAACCACCACGCGGACAACGCCGGGGCGGTCGACGCCGGCGTCGACCACAACGCCCCCCACCGGTGAGATCGTCTCCCACCTCCTCCACACCCTCGGCGACCCCGATCCGGCCCGGGGAACCGACGACATCACCGTCGTCGGGGCCGATCCCCTGGTGCCCTCGGTGCACCGCCTCGCCGATGCCATGTCGGCCGCGATCGGGGTCTTCGGACGACAGACCGCGGCGCTCGGCGAACAGCGCGGTCACCCGCACCAGACGGTGGAGGTGCGGGCCGGGGCCGCGATCGACCAGCTCATGGCGACGTACCACACGACGCTCTCGGGGCGCCGCCTCGGTGATCTGCTCGACGACCCGACGCTGCTCGGCAACAACGACTTCTACCGGGCGCGCGACGGCCGGTGGATCTTCGTCATCACCACCTATCCGCATCTGCGGGACGCCGTCTGCTCCGTGCTGAGGTGCGGGCTCGACAAGGTGGGCATCGCGAAGGCCGTGGCCGACTGGGACGCCTTCACGCTGGAGGAGGCCATCTGCGCGCGGGGCGGCGTCGCCTGCGTGGTGCGCGGCCGGGACGAGTGGCTCGCGCACCCCGCGGGGCGGTTCGTCGCGCGGCGCCCCGTCGTCGAGATCGAACGCGTCGGTGACGGGCCTGTCCAGCCCCTGGAGCCGATCGGTGCGGCCGACGAGGCGCTCACGGGCGTACGGGTGCTCGACCTCACCCATGTCATCGCGGGTCCCGTCGCAGCCCGGCTCCTCGCCCAGTTCGGCGCCGACGTGCTGCACCTGTCGCGTCCCGACCGCCCCGACCCGATCCCGATGATCGCGATGACCGGCGGCGGCAAGCGCAACGCCTACTGCGACCTGCGCGACGACCACGACCGTGCGGCCTTCCACGACGCGCTCCAGGAAGCGGACGTCTTCGTGCACGCCTACCGGGGACTTGCCCGGCACGGGGCCTCGACCGAGGAACTCGTGCGGCGCCGCCCCGGACTCATCACCCTCGAATACCACGCCTGGGGCGCCGAAGGCCCCTGGGGCGAACGCGGCGGGTTCGACCAACTCGCCTGCTCCGCAACGGGATTCGCCGTCGAGGAGTGGACCGACCGGCCATCCCTTCCGCCGACATACCTGCTCAACGACTACCTCGCCGCCTACCTCGGATCCGCCGCCGTGGCGACGGTCCTGCGACGGCGTGCGACGGAGGGCGGCTCCTGGCGGATCCGGGTGACCTTGGCCGGGGTGTGCCACTGGGTGCGGGAACTTGGGCTGCTCGAGCGGGAGGACGTACGCGACCTGCCCCGGCCCGGGGGTGTGGCGTTCGCCGAACTGGTCACCACCGCAACGGATTTCGGGCCGGTTACTGAACCGGCCACGCCGTTCTCTTACAGCGGGCGGGGGGTTCCCCAGCCGGGGCGGCGGGCGCCGCTCGGGTCCGCCCCGCTCCAGTGGAGTTAGGCGCTCCGCGGCCCGCGCCGTACGTCATCCGCGGGTCCGTCGTGGCCGGTCGCGCAGTTCCCCGCGCCCCTTCGGGGCGCGATCCCTCACCGGACCATCCCATCCACCTGCCCATGCCTCAGGAGGCACCAGAAGATGTCTCAGAAGTCGAACAACCCGTCCGGACGCGGGCTCCTCGCCGGAGTCCGCGTCATCGAACTGGCCAGCGTCATCATGGCCCCGTACGCCGCCCAGCAGCTCGGTGACCTGGGCGCGGACGTGGTCAAGGTCGAGCCGCCCGCGGGTGACATGACGCGGCATTACCCGCCGCGGCGCAACCCCGGCATGGGCGGCCCCGCGCTCAATCTGAACCGCAACAAACGCAGCGCCGCCATCGACCTCAAGGGCCCGCACGGCCGTGACGCCCTGCTCGCCCTGCTGCGCACCGCCGACGTCTTCATCACCAACCTGCGCCCGCAGGCCCTGGAGAGGCTCCGCCTCGGATACGACGAGGTCGCGGCCGTCAACCCCGGCCTGATCTACGCCAATGCGCAGGGCTTCCGCAGCGAGAGCAGCTACGGCACCCACGCCGCGTACGACGACATCATCCAGGCGGCCAGCGGTCTGGTCTGGCTCAACCACCAGGTCTCCGGCCGACCGCACTACGTACCCACCGTGCTCGCCGACAAGATCTGCGGCATGCAGATCGCCCAGTCGGTCCTTGCCGCGCTGCACTACCGGGAGCACGGCGGCACCGGGCAGCACGTCGAGGTCCCGATGGCCGACACCATGCTCGCCTTCAACCTGGTCGAGCACTTGGGCGAGGCCGCTCTTGAGGCCGACGGGGAGTTCGGTTCGGCCCGTTCGCTCAGCCCGGAGCGCCGCGCCCTGCGTACCGCCGACGGCTGGATGTGCATCCTGCCGCAGAGCGACCGCAACTGGCGGGACTTCACCGCCTTCGTGGGCCGCCCCGAACTCGCCGCGGAGCCGCGGTTCGCCACAGGGCCCGACCGGGCCCGCAACGCCGACGCGTTCTATCCGCTGCTCGCGGGGCTTACGCCGCGTCATACCAACGCCGAGTGGCAGGAGTTCTGCGACCGGGTGGGCATCGCCGCCGCCCCCGTGCTCGACCTCGCCTCCGCCGCCACCACCCCGTACGCCCGAGAGGGCGGCCTGCTGTACGAGGCCGAGCACCCCACCGAGGGCCGCTACCGGGTCATCGGCCGCCCGGTGCGCTACTCGGCGGACCCGGAGCCCGAGCTGCGGCCCTGCCCGGGCATCGGGCAGCACACCGACGAGGTGCTGCGCGAGGCGGGGTTCGACCCTTCTCTGCTGCGGCCCGCGGGCTGACCGCCTTCCCGCACCCCCACACGTATCGAGCAACCCCCGGGAGCGAATGAACCATGTCCCCTTCGACACCTTCACCGATCGCGTTCCCCGATGTCGCCCTGCCCGCATCGGCCCGCCGACTCCGCGCCGAGGTCCGCGCCTTCGTCGACGAGGAGCGCGCCCGCGGCACCGTGCTCGGCCGCCCCGACTCCTGGCTGGCCGGGTGGGATCCCGGCTTCAGCCGCCGCCTCGCCGGGCGCGGCTGGGTCGGCATGGCCCTGCCCACCGAGTACGGGGGCGCGGGCCGCGGCTTCCTGGAGCGCTATGTGGTGATCGAGGAACTGCTCGCCGCCGGTGCCCCGGTCAGCGCCCACTGGGTGTCCGACCGGCAGGCCGGGCCCTCCATCCTCCAGCACGGCACCGAGGAGCAGCGCCGCTTCTTCCTGCCGGAGATCGCCGCCGGGCGTTGCTTCTTCTCTATCGGCATGAGCGAGAAGAGCAGCGGCTCCGATCTCGCCTCGGTCGCCACGCGTGCCGAACGCACCGCCGGTGGCTGGCGGTTGACCGGCACCAAGATGTGGACCGGCGGCGCCCATGCCAATGACTACGCCATCGTGCTCGCCCGCACCGACGACGCCGAGGACCGGCACGCGGGCCTCAGTCAGTTCATCGTCGACCTGCGCGCCCCTGGCGTACGGGTCGAGCCGATCCATCTGATAAGCGGCGAGCACCGTTTCAACGCCCTGCACCTCGAAGGCGTCGACGTCCCCGACGGCATGCTGCTCGGGCGGCAGGGCGACGGCTGGCAGCAGGTCACCGGCGAACTCGCCTTCGAGCGCAGCGGCCCGGAACGCTATCTGTCCACGTTCCCTCTGCTGGTCTCCCTGCTCCGCGAGCTGGCGGAGCACAGCTCGGTCACGGCCGAACAGCTCACCCAGGTCGGCCTTCTGACGGCCCGTCTGCACAGCATCCGCCGCCTCTCCCTCGGTGTGGCCGCGGCCCTGGACTCCGGGGCCTCGCCCGACACCCAGGCCGCCCTGGTCAAGGATCTCGGCACCCGGCTGGAGGGTGCGCTGGTCGACACCGTCCGCGGCATCCTGCCGACCGCGGCCGATCCGCACGCCACGCCCGGCAGCCACCCCGAACTGCTCGCCTTCGCCCTGCTGCACGGCCCCGGCTACACGCTGCGCGGCGGCACCAACGAAATCCTTCGCGGCATCATCACGCGCGGTCTGGAGCAGCACTGATGAACACGCACACGATCGACACCGGCGCCCCCGTCATCTCCGCGGACGCCTACGACACCACCGCCTTCTACGCCGATGCGGACGCCATCGCCGTCGTCGCCAACACCACCGCGCCCGACGCGGTGGCCCTCCCGTCCCCGGACGCCCCCACCGCCGAACTGCTCGCCGCCGCCCAGGAAGCAGGGCGCCGCGCCGTCCCCGCCTCCCTCGCCGAGACCGCCCTGGTCGCCCGCCCGCTGTTGCGCCGCGTCGGCCTCCCCGTCCCGGACGGCGCGCTCAGCTACGCCGTCGCACCCGAGCTGACGATCCGTCACGCACACCCGGCCGCCTCCGCGGTGGGCTCGGCCGGCTGCCTGGGCGACGACGACACCCTGCTGGTCACCGGCACCCTGCGCCGTGTCCCCTGGGGCCGTGCAGCGACCGCGGTGGTCGTCCTGGCCACCGCCCCCTTCGGGCCCGTCCTGTTCACCCTCACGCCGGACCGGGCCGTCCTCTCCCCCGGCGGCAACCTCGCCGATGAACCCCGCGACGACCTGCACCTCAACTCCCTTGAGATTCCCGCCTCGCAGGTCCGCCGGATCTCCCCCGAACTGCTCGACGAGGCCCGGCTCCGCGCGGCCCTCGCCCGCTCCGCGCTGATCGCCGGTGCCGCGGAACGCTGCGTCGGCCTGACGGTCGCCCATACCTCCGCCCGTACGCAGTTCGGCCGTCCGCTCAGCCGTTTCCAGGCCGTCAAGCAGGAGGAGGCGCGGCTGGTCGAGGAGGCCGCCCTGGTCCGCGCCGCCGTGCAGGCCGCCGCCACCCCGCTGGACAGCGGCGGCCCGGCCGCGCACTTCGCCGTGGCCGCCGCCAAGACCCAGGCATCCGCGTCGGCCGCCGAGATCGCCCGCATCGCCCATCAACTCCACGGCGCCATCGGCATCACCCGGCTCAGCCCGCTCCACCTCGCCACCACGCGCCTGTGGTCCTGGCGCGACGAGGACGGCGACGAGACCTACTGGGCACGCCGCCTGGCCAGGCCCCTCAGCGCCGGCACCCTCTGGCCCGCCCTCACCGCCACACCCTGATCCATCGCGTCGCCGACCGGCCCATCGCCCCCGTGCGGTGGGCCGGACACCGGCCATGGTCAAGGAGCAGGGAACAGATGAAATGCGCGCCCACGCCCCAACTCCACCGTGCCGCGCCAGGCGCGCACCGTCCCCGGCACCACACGCAGGTACAGGAAGGGACCTTCCTCCTTCCGCGGGTCCCAGCCGAACTTGGCGGCGAACGCGTCGGCGGCGGACACCGGTACGTCGTCGGCGGAGAAGCCCCGGGCCTCTCCCTGGATGAGCACCACGTCGTCGGTGTCCGGCAGCGACAGGCGGACGCGGGGCTCCGTACGGACGTTGCGTGCGGTCGCGGTGGTCGCGCCGGTGCACATCCACAGCGCCTGTTCATGCCACACGAACCACAACGCCACCAGATGCGGGCCGTGTTCGGGGTGGGCCGTCGCCAGCCAGATGTCCCGCTCCGCGTCGAGCCGAGCCAGCGTGTCGCGCCTGCGGTCGGCCACCTTGCGACCGGCGTTCTCCTCGTTCTGCATGGTCGTCGAGCCTAGTCGGCGTGCGTATCACGGACATGGGGCCCTGGTCCGTCGTACGTATGGGACTGCGGTCCTACGTCCCATGCCCCCACGCCCGCCGACAAAGCGGAGTCGACCGATAAGGTGATCGCCGGCTCGACCGACGGGATAGGGGACGACATGAGCAGGTCCGATCGCACAGAGCGGGCCGAGGCCGCCGCGCCCGGCATCGGACGGCGCCGGTTCCTCGGCTTCGTGCTGGCCGCGCCGACCCTGGTGACCGCCGCCCAGATCACTCCGGCGTCGGCGTCGCCCGCCGCGCTCCCTTCGGCGGACATCACCGATCTGGTCGACCTCAACGACGTGATGACCCTGGCCGCCAAGCCGACGGCGAACCTGATCAAGGTCGAGGTCAACAAGGACGGCACCGTGTCGTTCGCGCTGCCCCGGGCCGAGGTCGGGCAGGGCATCACCACGTCGACGGCCATGCTGATCGCCGAGGAACTGGACGTGCCGCTCGACCGGGTGCGGGTCACCCTGGCCGACGCGCGGCCCGAGTTGGTGTTCAACCAGCTCACCGGCGCGTCGAACACGACCATCTCGACCTACACGCCCGTCCGGGTCGCCGCGGCGGTCGCCCGTGGGCGGCTCTTGGAGGCCGCGGCGGCCGAACTCGGCTCGGCGGTCGCCGATCTCAGCCTGAAGGCCGGTGTCGTCAGCGACTTGACGGGCGGTCACATCGACATCGGGGCCCTCGCCGAGAAGGCCGCGAGTGAGAAGCCGCGGCAGGTGTCCGTGGAACTCAAGGAGCGCGAGCGGTTCACCGTCATCGGCACGCCGCAGAACCGCATCGACGCCCGCGCCGCCGTCACCGGACGCAAGCAGTTCGCCATGGACCTCGATGTCCCGGACGCCGCACCGACCATGGTGTGCCGTCCGCCGACCATCAACGGCAAGGTCGGCTCCGTCGCCAACCTCGACGAGGTGCGCGCCATGCACGGCGTCACCGACGTCGTGGAGATCTCCACCGGCGTCGCGGTGCGCGCGCGGACCTTCGGCCGGTGCATCGACGCCGTACGCGCCCTGAAGGTGACGTGGCGGCCCGGCAGCGCGGAGGGCAAGTCCGACGAGTCCGTGCTCCAGGAACTGCGGGCCGCCGAACCGCCCATGGGACTCCCCGCGGTGACCCCGTCGGTGGAGGCCAAGTTCACCTTCCGCTTCCGCAGCAACAGCGCGCTGGAGCCCAACTGCGCGATAGCGGACGTGCGTTCCGACCGCGCGGAGATCTGGTGCGGCCTCAAGGCGCCGATCGTCGCACGGCAGGCCATCGCAGCGCGGCTCGGGCTTGCGCAGCACGCGGTCACCGTGCATGTCGTCGAGGGCGGCGGCTCCTTCGGGCGCAAGCTGTTCTTCGACGCCGCGCTGGAGGCCGCCGAGATCTCCCAGAAGGTCGGCAAGCCCGTCAAGCTCATGTGGCACCGGGCCGACGACTCCCGGCAGGGACGCGCCCACCCCATGGCCACATCGCGGGTGCGCGCCGACTACCTCGGCGGCTCCGTGCTCGCCTACAAGCAGCGGCACACGAGCGTCTCCACCGACTTCAGCCACGGGCTCGGCGAGGTGTTCACCGCCCTCGCGGCGAAGCTGCCGGTGGGCGACATGGGCTTCTCGCAGACCTTCTTCCATCTCACCCAGTCGATGCCGTACGACTTCGGCCTGCACAGCCGGCTGCTCAACGAGACCGACAAGGGCTTCAACACCGGCAGCATGCGCAACGTCTACTCCCCCGACGTCACGTGCGCCCGCGAGCTGATCGTCGACCGGCTCGCCGAGAAGATGCACAAGGACCCCTACCGGTTCCGCCGCGACTTCCTGCGCGACGAACGGGCGCGGGCTGTCCTCGACAAGGTCGCCGAGGTCGGCAAGTGGGGCAGGGAGATGCCCGCGGGCACCGCGCAGGGCATCGCCTTCCACTCCGAGTACCGCGCCACCAGCGCCGTGCTCATGGAGATCGACTGCCGCCCCGAGACCGTCAACCGCCCCATCCGCGACGGCGTGGCCGGGCCGCGCGTCACCAAGGCCGTGTTCGCCGTGGACGTGGGTCTCGCCGTCAACCCGCGGGGCCTGGAGGCCCAGATGATGGGCTGCGTCATGGACGGCATCGCGCAGACCCTGACCTCGAGCCTGCACCTGAAGGACGGCCACTTCCTCGAGGCCAGCTGGGACAACTACTTCTACACCCGGCAGTGGAACTCACCGCCCGAGCTGGAGATCATCGTCATGCCGACGACCACCGGAAAGCCCGGCGGCGCCGGTGAACTCGGGGTCGCCGCCTCCATGGCCGCGGTCGCCTGCGCCTACGGCCGGGCCACCGGCACCATGCCGACCGACTTCCCCATCAACCACGGCACGCTCTCCTTCGAGCCCAAGCCGACCGTCCCGCCCATCCCCCCGTCGCCCACCGACGGCCTGGACCACGTCCGCTGACCTCCTGGAGAACCCGTGCCCAAGCACACCTTCCGACTCAACGGCGAACAGGTCACCGTCGACGCGGCGGACGACGAGCGCCTGTTGTGGGTCCTGCGGGACATCCTCGGCGTGACCGGACCCAAGTACGGCTGCGGCATCAACGTCTGCAAGGCCTGCACCAGCCATGTCAACGGCAGGGCCGCCAATCCCTGCGCGATCCCCGTGGGGGACCTGAAGCCTACCGACGAGGTCACCACCATCGAGGGGCTGCCCGCCACCGTCGGCGCGGACCTGCACCCCATGCAGGAGGCCTGGCTCGAACAGGACGTCGCGCAGTGCGGCTACTGCCAGCCCGGGCAGATCATGGCCGCCGTCGCCCTGGTCCGCCGGGTCGCGGAGGAAGGCCGCAAGGTCACCGACGAGGACCTCGACGGCATCCGCAACATCTGCCGCTGCGGCACGTACTTCCGCATACGGGAGGCGATCAGGGTGGGCGCCGAGAAGATGTGACGGGCCCGCTGTGCCTCTCGCAGCACCGACCAGGCGTCCGCTACCAGGCCCACGTGCCCGGGCTTGTCCGGGTTGATCACCGAGCGGATCGTCTGGATCCGTCCGTCGAGGACGATGCCGATCCTCGCGAACGGCGCGGCGGTCGCCGCGAGCATCCGGGCCACGTCCGCCGCGCCGAAGATGCCCTTGGCCCACTGCGGGGCCTTGCCGCCGCCGTCGCCGAGCAGCGACGCGTCGGCGGCGAGCAGGTCCCGCAGCCCGTCGACGTCGCCTTCCCTCAAGACGTTGAAGAACCGCCCGGCGAGTTCCTCGCGCTCGCGCCGGTCGGCCTCGAAGCGGGGCAGTCGATGTGCTTCAGATCGGGCTTGCCCGCGTGGGCCGGGGAGATCGCGGTCATCTGGTGCACGATCGCGTCGGGGCGGGCCGCTGCGACCGTCTCGCCGACCGACAGCGCGTCCAGGCCGTCCATCACGACGGCTTCCGCGCCGAGCCGCTCCAGCGGCCCGGGCTTGGCGGCGCTCGTCGTGGTGGCCGTCACCCAGTGCCCCCTGGCCACGAGCTGCGGCACGAGCCGCCGTCCCAACACCCCGGTCCCGCCCGCCACGAACACGCGCATCACCGTCACTCTCCTCTTCGCGAACTGCCTCTTCGGGCCGGAGACGAGACAGCCCGCGCGTCTGTGGCATGGCGGGGCCGGGGGTGCTTCGTGGCTACTTGCCGCAGAACTCGGCTTCCATGATCTTGGGCATGGACGCCGCGTCCCAGTCGCCGTTGAAGTTGTAGGCGAGCTGATGGCGGCCGTCCGCGGTGGTCACGGCCAGGGAGAGCCAGCCGACCATGCCGCCGCCGTGGCCCCAGAGGGTGGTGCCGCAGCTCGTGTCGAAGCGGGTGAGGCCGAGGCCGTAGGACGTGGTGGAGGTCCCGGGGGCCGCGATGGTCTTCATCGCCTTCAGTTGCTCGGGCGGCAGGAGCTTGCCGCGCAGCAGGGCCCTGTAGAAGCGGTTCAGATCGCCCGCGGTGGAGATGATGTCGCCGTCGGCCCAGCCCTGCGACCCGTTCATCTCGGTGATGTCGTCGATCCGGTCGGGGCTCGCCTCGAACAGCTTGGCGTAGCCGCGGCTGCTGGGCCGTGGCAGGTGGACGCTGTTGCCGGGGTTGGTGGTGTTCTTCAGGCCCAGCGGCTTGATGATGCGGTCCCTGACCTCCTTCTCGTACGTCCGGCCGCCGACCTTCTCGACGATGAGACCGGCCAGGATGTAATTGGTGTTGGAGTACGAGAACTTGCTGCCGGGCTCGAACAGGGGCTTGTGGGAGAGCGCCACCTTCACGTGCTTCTCGGGCGGCAGCGTGTCGTAGCGGTGCTTGAGGTAGCCCTCGCCCAGGTATGTCCTGGCGTACTCCTCGTCGGACAGGTAGTCGAACAGACCGCTGGTGTGGCTGAGCAGCTGCCGGACGGTGATCCTGCCGCCGTCGTTGCCGTTGCCCTTCACCAGGCCGGGCAGATGGGTCTCCACGGTGTCGTCGAGGTCGAGTCTGCCCTCCGCCTCCATCTGGAGCAGGACGGTCGCCACGAACGTCTTGGTGATGCTGCCGACGCGGAACTTGTCGTCCTTGCCGCGCGGCGCACCGCTGTTCAGGTCGCCGACGCCCGACGAGGCCTTCCAGACCCCCGCGGAGTCGCGCGCCTGGGCCGTGATGCCGGGGATGCCCGCCCGCACGGCCGCATCCATCGCGCGCTGCGTGGCCCGGTGGCCCGTCGCCGCGGACGAGGTGTCCGACGCCGCCCCTGCGGGTGCGGCGAGGGCGGTGGCCGCCAGTACCGCCGCCGCGATCCCGGCCATGCCGACCTGTGTGCTCTTCCGTAACGCCATTCCGTGCCCCTCACGGTCGTCCATGTCGGCCCCTGCCCGTGCGGCGCGGTGTCAACTGCGGGTGCGGTGGGCCGCGTTCCGGAAGGGCCGCTTGTGGACCGAGACCGCAAACGGGGCGTCATGGTTGAGAGGGGCGTACCGGATGGCTGTCCAAGGCGGTGGAGGAGCTGCTACCGGTCGGCCTGCGGCATCCGCACCACCGCGACGCCTCCTTCGAGGTCCACGGATGTCCGGTGCGGCGGCGCCCCGTCCTCCTCGTCGTCGCGCAGGACCAGCGCCGACTGGCGTTCCTTGAGCTCGTTCTGTTTGCCGGGCGAGAAGCTCGCGTGGAGCTGCTCGAACCCGGTCGCCGATATCTGGCCCTGCCGCGCGCTGTTGCGCCACGGCAGCAGCCCGGCACGCCCGGCACGGAGCAGCAGCTGGTCCACGAAGGCGATGACGGTCAGCAGGATGACCAGTCCGGGCAGGGTCATGAACACGGTGAACTCCATGACTCCAGTATCCGCGCCCCCTGTCGTATGTCCGCGTTCCCGTCGTACGCCGTGGGCCGCGCGCCCGGTCAGCGCACCAGGCAGGGGCGGTGGGCGTCGAAGGTCCAGTCGGGGATCAGGTAGCGCATGCCGATGGCGTCGTCCCTCGCGCCCAGGGCCTTGGTCCGGTAGAGGTCGTGGGCCGCGAGGAGGCGGTCCATGTCCAGGGTGATGCCGAGGCCGGGGGCGTCGGGGACGGGTATCTCGCCGTCGACGATGCGGGGCGGGGCGGTCGTCAGGCGTTCCAGGCCCTCCTGCCAGATCCAGTGGGTGTCGAGGGCGTTGTAGTCGCCGGGGGCCGCGGCGCCGCAGTGGGTGATCATGGCCAGTGAGATGTCGAAGTGGTTGTTGGAGTGGCAGCCCCAGGTCAGGCCCATCGCGTTGCACAGCTGGGCCACGCGCACCGAGCCCTGCATGGTCCAGAAGTGCGGGTCGGCGAGCGGGATGGAGACCGACTGCAGGGCCAGGGCGTGCGTGAGCTGGCGCCAGTCGGTGGCGATCATGTTGGTCGCGGTGGGGAGGCCGGTGGCGCGGCGGAATTCGGCCAGGATCTCGCGCCCCGAGTAGCCGTCCTGCGCCCCGCAGGGGTCCTCGGCGTAGGCGAGCGTGCCGGCGAGGGGACCGCACAGCTCGACGGCCTCGCGCAGCGACCAGGCGCCGTTCGGGTCGAGGGTGATCCGTGCCTCGGGGAACCGGTCCTTCAGCGCCTGTACGGCCTTGACCTCCTCGGCGCCCGCGAGGACGCCGCCCTTGAGCTTGAAGTCGCGGAAGCCGTACAGGTCGTGGGCGGCCTCGGCCCGGCGCACGATCGCTTCGGGCGTGAGGGCCTCCTCGTGCCGCAGGCGGTACCAGTCGACGTCCGCCTCGGGTTCACGGACGTACTCCAGGTCGGTGCGGCCGGGGTCGCCGACGTAGAAGAGATAGCCCAACACCCGTACGGAATCGCGTTGTTGACCGTCCCCGAGGAGTGCGGCGACCGGCACGTCGAGGTGCTGGCCGAGCAGGTCGAGCAGCGCCGACTCGACGGCCGTGACCGCGTGCACCGTGGTGCGCAGGTCGAAGGTCTGGGCGCCGCGGCCACCGGAGTCGCGGTCGGCAAACCGGTCGCCGATCGCGCGCAGGACGCGCTTGTGGTCGCCCAACCGCGCGCCGACGACGAGGGGTTCGGCGTCGCGGAGCGTCTGCGTGATCTTCTCGCCGCCGGGCACCTCCCCCAGTCCCGTACGGCCTTCGGAGTCTTCGAGTACGACGACGTTGCGGGTGAAGTACGGGCCGTGCGCGCCGGAGAGGTTCAACTCCATGCAGTCGCGGCCGGCCACGGGATAGACCGCGAAGCGGGTGACGATCGGCTGGCTCATTCTGGTCGAAGTCCCTGTATGCGAATGCTGTCTATGTATGCAGATGGAGGCTAAGTCGGCGGACCTGGCGGGTCAATGGCCCGATCACTCTCCCGGGGAATGGATCACCGTCGCCGTCGCCCTGGACACTGCTGTGGTGCCGCTCATCGGAAGTCTGCTGGTCCTGCTCGGCGCCGTGGCCCTGACGGGTGTGCTGCTCGCCGTCGTCCGCGTCGTCCCCGTCGAGAAGCGCAAGGCCCACAACGACGTACTGGGTTTCGTCTACGCGGAGATCGGGGTGATCTATGCCGTCGTGCTCGCCATGGTCGTCGTCGGCGTGTGGGACACCCGCGCGCAGGCCCATGAGAACACATACACGGAGACCAACGCCCTGCTCCAGCTGACCTGGTACGCCCGCAGCCTCCCGCAGCCCGACAGGGACCGGCTCGGCGGGCTCGTCGAGCAGTACACCGAGACCGTCATCCGCCACGAGTGGCCGCTCCTCGCGCGGCAGCACGACGACCCCGCCGCCTGGCGGGAGTTCACCGCCATCCGGGAACTCGTCAACACCCAGGAGCCGACGGGCGACGCCGACGCGGCCCGCTACCAGGGCGCGCTCGACGCCGTCGCGTCGCTCGGCGACGCCCGCAGGGAACGCGTGAACGAGGCGGCGACCGCGGGAGTGCCCACCCTGCTGTGGGTGGCACTCCTCGTGGGCGCCCTGGTCACCATCGGCTTCGCACAGCTCTTCGGCATGGACAGCGTGCGCGCGCACGCCGGGGTCGTCTTCTCCCTCTCGGCCACCGTGGGCGTGATGCTGCTGATCGTCTATGAGTTCAACTACCCCTTCAGCGGCCCCCTGAAGGTCAGCCCCACGGCCTTCGAACTCGCCCTGGACCGGATCAGATCACTGAACTAGCCGTACGGTCGCACGGGCCTCACCGCGACCGTTCAGAGCCCCGCCTCCCAGGCGAACGGGGGCAGGGTCGCCGCCTGGCAGTAGATCGCCACCGCCCAGGGCGACAGGCAGCACAGCGGGTGCAGCCTGGCCTGCGGAAGGCTCGCGAGCCGTCGCGCGCTGTGCCTGACGCATCCGGTGATCTCCTCTCCGTCACGGGTGACGATCGTCGCCGCCATCAACGGCCCCTCGCAGGGCGTCCGATCCTCCTCATGAGCCGCACCGCACCGCTGCACCGATCCCGCGTCGGCCTCTGCCATGTGTCCTCCCCCGGGTCGCATCAACGGGGAGAGAGTTCCCGAACCGCCCTGTTCCATGGCCGAGTTGACCATCCCATCGGGAAACATTTGAAGTCGCACCCGAACCTCAACGACGTCTCAAGACAGGCTCGCGAAGAGGCCGTCGAGCGGGGCCGGGACCTGGTCGGGGCCGAGGGCCTCGACCAGGAGGTGGCCGTAGCGAATCTTGCGGCCCTTCTTCGTGCCGAGGAAGCGCCGCAGCGACTGTTCCCTGGGCCTGCCGTGGTGGGCGGGCTGACGCAGCAGGGTCCGCCAGGCGCGGAGGTCGCCCTCGGTCTCGACGATCTCCTCGACCCGTGCCGCGCCGAGGGCGCGGATGAGTTCGTCCTCCAGGTCGGCGGCGCAGACGAAGACGTCCTCGCGCGAGGCCCCCGCCCGCTCCAGGCCCCGGTCGTAGAAGCCCTGTTCGCGTACGTCGCACAGCCCCGCGAGGCGCAGGCCGAGGCCGGTCGGTCCGAGGAGACCGGCGTAGCGGCCGACGCTCATCGCCCCGCCCATCGGCACCACGCAGACGCCTTCGGCGGCCAGGTCCCTGCCGCGCCGGGCGGCGAGCGCGTCGACGGCCGCCAGATCACTCGGCCCCTCCAGGAGCACGGCCGTCCGCACCCCCACCTGCGCGGCCAGCTCACCCGCCGTCTCGCCGGGGCCACCGGCCGCCCACCGTATGACCTCGTCCCGGAACGCTCGCATGTCCGCCATGGGGCGAGTCTGAACGGCCGCCGACGGTACGGCACTCAATTTTCGACACTCGTGTCCGCCGACGGACCCGGCTTGCATAATCATGCGCTTCGATACATACTCTTCCCATGTCCAAGGTTCTCACCTCCCTGCCCACCGGCGAGCGCGTCGGCATCGCTTTCTCCGGCGGCCTCGACACCTCCGTCGCGGTCGCGTGGATGCGCGACAAGGGTGCCGTCCCGTGCACCTACACCGCCGACATCGGCCAGTACGACGAGCCCGACATCGCGTCGGTGCCCGGTCGCGCCAAGTCCTACGGCGCCGAGGTCGCGCGCCTGGTCGACTGCCGAGCGGCACTGGTCGAGGAGGGCCTTGCCGCGCTGGCCTGCGGCGCGTTCCACATCCGCTCCGGCGGCCGCGCCTACTTCAACACCACTCCCCTGGGCCGGGCCGTCACCGGCACCCTCCTCGTCCGGGCGATGCTCGAGGACGACGTCCAGATCTGGGGCGACGGCTCGACGTTCAAGGGCAACGACATCGAGCGGTTCTACCGCTACGGCCTGCTCGCCAACCCCCAGCTGCGGATCTACAAGCCGTGGCTCGACGCCGACTTCGTGACCGAGCTCGGCGGCCGCAAGGAGATGTCGGAGTGGCTGGTCGCCCACGACCTGCCCTACCGCGACAGCACCGAGAAGGCGTACTCCACCGACGCCAACATCTGGGGCGCCACCCACGAGGCGAAGACCCTCGAACACCTCGACACCGGCGTGGAGACCGTGAGCCCGATCATGGGCGTGCGGTTCTGGGACCCCTCAGTGGAGATCGCCGCCGAGGACGTCACCATCGGCTTCGAGCAGGGCCGCCCGGTGACGATCAACGGCACGAAGTTCGCCACCGCCGTCGACCTGGTGATGGAGGCGAACGCGATCGGCGGACGGCACGGCCTCGGCATGTCGGACCAGATCGAGAACCGGATCATCGAGGCGAAGAGCCGCGGCATCTACGAGGCGCCCGGCATGGCCCTGCTGCACGCCGCGTACGAGCGGCTCGTCAACGCGATCCACAACGAGGACACCCTCGCCCAGTACCACAACGAGGGTCGGCGCCTCGGGCGGCTGATGTACGAGGGCCGCTGGCTGGACCCGCAGGCGCTGATGGTCCGCGAGTCGCTGCAGCGGTGGGTCGGTTCGGCGGTCACCGGCGAGGTGACGCTGCGGCTGCGGCGCGGCGAGGACTACTCGATCCTCGACACCACGGGCCCGGCGTTCAGCTACCACCCGGACAAGCTGTCTATGGAGCGGACCGAGGACTCGGCGTTCGGCCCGGTCGACCGGATCGGCCAGCTCACCATGCGCAACCTCGACATCGCCGACTCACGCGCCCGGCTCGAGCAGTACGCGGGCCTCGGCATCGTGGGCACCACCCACCCCGAACTGATCGGCGCCGCCCAGGCCGCGGCGACCGGCCTGATCGGCACCATGCCGGAGGGCGGCGCCGAGGCCATCGCGTCCCGCGGCGAGGTCTCCGGCGACGACGAGCTCCTGGACCGCGCCGCGATGGAGTCCGGCACCGACTGAGCGGCGCATGCGCCACCGTCCCCACGGTGATGGCCCCGTGCCCGACATGCCGGGCACGGGGTCTTCCCGTTTCCGGGCGTGGCCCATCCGTGCCGTGCGGCTCAGCACCCCGCGGGACAACGGACTACGTCTGCGGATACTTCGTGGCCGGTCGCGCAGCTCCCCGCACCCCTTCGGGGCACCGCTCAGGTCGGGTCGATCTCGGCCTCGATCTGGGCGAGTTGGGCGGCGAGGATCTCCTCGAACGCGGCGCGGCGGTCCACGCCGAGGGGGCGGACGTCGCGGGCGAAGTGGGCCAGGGCGGGGAAGCGTTCGGGGTCGGCGCCCAGGACCGCGACACGGAACAGCTCCATGCCCTGCTCGTACTCCTCGGGGGTGATGGTGCTGACCCCGGCCTCGGAGGCGATCAGCGCGGCGATGAGGACCACGAGCCGGTGGTAGCGCACGGGGATCTTCTCGTCGGGCAGCCCCGCCGCGCGCAGCGCCTGCAGCACCTCTTCCATGACGAGACGGGAACCGGCACCACTCGACGCGTACCGCCCCCAGACCGCCGCGAGTTGGGGCTGCTGCCCGAAGGCGTCACGCGCACACAAGGCCAGGGCCGTGATGCGCTGCTTCCAGTCGCCCTCGGGGCGGTGGCCCTCCATGGCGGCGAGCAGGACCCGGTCGGCGACCGCCCGCAGCAGTTCGGTCTTGCTGCGGAAGTGCCGGTAGAGGCTGGAGGAATCGGTCCCGAGGGCCACGGCCAGCTTGCGCACGCTGAACGAATCCGCGTCGCTCGTGCGCAGCAACTCCGCCGCCGCGTCCAGGATCTCGTCGGTCGTCCAGCGCCTTCGGCCTGCCATTTCGCCCCTCTCACCGGGTCTTTCCCGATCTCACCCTAACCCAGGCACCCGACGGTGCGCCCAGCAATGCACCCGACTATGCACTTGGTGATGCACGCACCGCGTGCATAATGAGGGCAAGAGCATGCCTCGGGGGGAGACGAGAGGACGCATGACGTGACGAACCCACTGACCTCACTGGATTCCGCGGCGCTGGACGAGGCCGTCGAGAACGTCCATCGCGCCGGTGTACCGGGCCTGTTCGCCGAGGTGCGGGACGGCGACCAGGTCTGGAGCGGCGCCGCGGGGGTCGCCGATGTCGACACCGGCCGCCCCGTCACCGCCGACCTGCGGCACCGCGTCGGCAGCATCACCAAGACCTTCACCGCCGCCGCCGTCCTGCAGCAGGCCGAGAGCGGCCGGATCGGTCTCGACGCACCGATCGGCCGGTACCTGCCGAAGCTGGTTCCCGGGGAGCGCGGCGACGCGATCACGGTCCGGATGCTGATCAACCACACCAGCGGACTCCCCGAGTACCTGCCCTACGCCTATCCGTCGCTCAAGGGGTTCCCCTCCCCCGCGGACACCCGGCCCGAGAGCCTGGACGAGCACCGGTTCACGCGGTTCGACCCCATCGAGCTGATCGAGATGGGGGTCACCGCACCTCCCGTCGGCACCCCGGGCGGCACTCCAGGGCTGTACTCCAACACCAACTACCTGCTCCTCGCCCAACTCCTGGAAGAGGTCACCGACATGACGGCGGAGCAGTGCATCACCCGGAACGTCATCGAGCGCGCCGGGCTCCGGGACACCGGATTCCCCACGGAGCCGCACATCGACGGGCCGCACTCGCGGCTCTACGAGGCATGGTTCGGCACGATCGACCCGCCGCGCGACTTCAGCGTCTACGACATGTCGTTCGTGGGCCCTTCGGCCTCGCTGGTCTCGACCGTCGCGGACCTCAACCGCTTCTACCGGATGCTGCTGGCCGGGAAGATCGTCAACCCGTCGTCGCTGGCGCAGATGCGGCGCACCGTCCCGATCATCTCCCAGGAGGAGAAGCTGATCGGCTACGCCCTCGGCCTGTACCCGATGGAGGCTCCCGGCCAGGACACCTTCTGGGGCCACGGCGGCACGGTCTGGGGCGGCGGAGCGCTTGCCATGATCCGCGCCGACGGCCGGCGGCAGCTGGCGGTCGCGGTGAACCTGCAGAGGTGGCACAGGCTCGACGCCTCGGGCACGCCGCAGCCCCACCCCATCGACGAGGCGCTCGCGGCGCTGTACCGGGTGGCGATGTACGGCTGAGCGGACCCCCACGGGCTGCTGCGACGTGGGCCAAGTCGGTTGCCGCTCTTCCCCGTTGAGCGCACGGCGTCCCCGACTTTCGCAGAATCTACACTGCTGTAGAATTCAAGCCACTGGGGCCGCCCCGACGCGCCGCAGCCCGATCGGCAGGCCGGGAGCCTGCCGCGATCAGGCATGCACGTACGGCGACTTCACGCCTCGCGGCACGGAAAGACTTTCCCAAGTTTGCCCGCGAGAGATCACTTATGAAGGAAACGTGCATAAGGTGCATATGCTGGCGTACTTACACAAGATCCATCAGGTGCGCACGGCGGCACCAACTCACCACAGCTCAACGGGGGCAGCACATTGGAAAGTCACGTCGTCATAACCGGCCGGTGTCAGCTGACCGTGGAGACCCTCGCCGAGTCACTGCGGCATGTGGCCGGGCTGAGTGTGGCCCCCGTGGTGGGCGACCGTCATGACTTCATCGCCGCGGTCACGGACCGGGCCCCCGCGCTCGCCCTGGTGGACACCGAACGCCTCGACGAGGACGCCGTCGCGCTGGCCGCCGAGGTGAGACGGGTGCGCCCAACCTGCGGGGTGGCGTTGACCGTTGACATGCCGACCCGGGTGTTCGTCGACCGTGCGCTCAAGGCGGGCGTGCTCAGCATCGTGCCGAAGTCGGCGGGACTGCGCACGCTCGTCGAGTCGGTGCGCGCGGCCGCCGCGGGCCACGTGATCATGGACCCGCGGCTGCTCGCGGGCGGTCCCGGCGGCCCGTTGACCGAACGCGAGGCGGATGTGCTGCGGCTGACCGCGTCGGGGGCCTCGGTGAAGGAGATGTCGCAGAACCTGTTCCTCTCCGCGGGGACCATCCGCAATCTGGCCTCGGCCGCGATCAAGAAGCTGGAGGCCCGCAACAGGTACGACGCCGTGCGGATCGCCAGGGAGCAGTCCTGGATCTGAGCCACGGTTCCCGGTCCGGGGCGGACGACGACGCCCCGGACCGAGGGACGTGCCTCACTGCTCGCGGCAGAACTCGTCGATGGGATAGCCGACATGCCGGTCGGCGAGGGGCATGTGGCCCAACACCTTGTCCCCCGGGGCGAGTTCGGTGCTGTTGAGGACCGCACCTCCCGGTCCGAGCACCCGCACATGCCAGTCGTCCTGGAGGATGAGGTTCACCGTGCGGCCGTCGGGCGCCACCGCGTCCACGGAGATCAGCGGGCGGGTCTCGATCTTCACCCGGCCCACGCTCACCACCCGCGTCCTGCCCTGGGTGTCGACGGCGAGGACCTTGCTGCCCGCGGTGAGTTCGCTCAGGTAATGCGTACGGCCCTGGTCGGCGATCGTGTACGAGTGGATGGCCCCCGCGTTGACCCGGAAGGGCCTCGTCGGCATGTACGGCAGCGGATGCGTCTCACTGACGCAGAGGATCATGCCCTTGGAGTGGGACCCCACCAGGATCCCCTCGTCCTTGCCGAGATAGCTGCACGTGTCCACGCAGGCCCGCTCGCCCATGCCGATGTGGGAGGTGGCGGTGACCTCGAGTTCCACCAGGGCGATGGCACCCGCCGTCGACCCGGCCGCACGCCGCAGCGCGGTGGCGTCGCCGACGGCCCTGGCGGGCATCAGCACCCCGTCCGAGCCCAACTCCAGGACGCCGTACACGATCTGGGCCTCCTCGACATCGGCGGCCATCGTCACGATGGTGCCCTTGGCGCCCGCGGCGGCGGCGAGCACGATCTCGAGCGGGATCTTCGTGGGGTCCCGGAAGTCGAGCAGGCTCCACTCCTCGGTCCGCGCCGCCTCGCAGGCGACGTCGAGCGAGTCGGCGTCGACGATCTCGACGTACCGGCCGAACTCGACGCCCGGGTACGCCTTGACCAGCTCGGCCCGCCCGGTGGGGTCGGCGCCGGTCAGGACCAGGTCCGACGCGTCGAAGCCCTCCGTGCCGCCCCCGGGGCGGTGCACGAGCACCTTGCGCACGGTCGGCGGCAGATCGGCGAGGAGGGCCGGGTCGTCGGTGACGATGCCGTCGATGCGCTGGTGCACCGCCTCCTCCAGGATGGCGGGCGTCGCGGTGCCCGCGGTGCGGATGTCAAGCCAGCACAGTTTGCTGTCCGTCATGGTGGAGCTGTCCCCTGATCGTGTGGTCGAGTTCCGCGGCGGGATGCCGGTGAACGAGGCGGGCCACCTGCGCGGCGAGCCGCCGCGGGTCGGCGGACCTGAAGATGTTGCGGCCCATCGCGACCCCGCCCGCGCCGCCGTCGAGCGCCGCGCCGGCGAAGTCGACGACCGCCGCCTCGTCCGCGCGCGCCGGTCCCCCGGCTACCAGGACGGGCACGGGACAGGACGCGGCGAGGTCGAGCATGTCGGGGACGGTCCCCGGGAAGTACGTCTTGACCAGGTCGGCGCCGAGGTCGACGGCGACCGTCACCGCGTGGGCGATCAGGGCCGGGTCGTACGGGTCGGCGATGCGGGGGCCGCGCGGATACATCATGGCCAGCAGCGGCAGGTTCCACCGGTCGCACGCGTCCGCGACCTTGCCGAGGTCGGCGATCTGCCGACGCTCGTCGTCCGAGCCGAGGTTGACGTGCACGCTGACCGCGTCGGCGCCGATGCGCAGGGCGTCCTCGACCCCGGTGACGAGGTACTTGGCGTCGGGGTCGGGCGCCTGTGCCGTACTGGCGTTGAGGTGGACGATCAGCGACATGTCGGCGAAGCGGTCCGGGCGGATGTGCCGCACGCTGCCCTTGTGGACCACGACGGCGTCCACGCCGCCGGCCGCGAGCTGCCCGGCCAGCGCGTCGATGGAGGTGCCCCGGGCGATGACGGGCCCGTCGCTGATCGAGTGGTCGAGCGGCGTGACCATCAGGCCCGCCGTGCCGTGGTGGTAGAGCCGGCGCAGCCGCAGCGACCGCGCGAAGTGTCCTGCCGAGGTCATGATGCGCCCTTTCGGTTTCGCAGGATGGCGAGGTCGGGCTTTCCCGACTCGTTGAGCGGAAGCGCCGGCCAGAGGTGGAGGGCGGCGGGCACGTGCGCGTCGGAGAGCGCCGCGGCGACGTAGGACTTCAGGTCGTTCAGTACGTCCGGGTCGTTGCGTGCGTCCAGGTCGTTGCGTACGTCCGGGTCGGCCTGGTCGTCGACCGGTCCGGGCCGGGTACGCAACTGCACGGCCGCGTGGACGTGTTCGGCGTATCCGCTGTCGCGCACGCCGTACACGGCCGCGTCGGCGACCAGCGGGTGGGACTGCAGGACGCGCTGGATCGTGGCGGGATACAGCTTCAGGCCGTGGCTCTTGACGATGCTCCCGATCCGGTCCACGAGATGGAGGTAGCCGTACCGGTCCCAGTGGCCGAGGTCCCCGGTGCGCAGCATGCCGTCGCCGCGCAGCACGCTCCGGGTGAGCGCGGCGTCGTCGACGTAGCCGTCCATGACCGTGGGCGAGCGCACACAGATCTCGCCGACCTCGCCGCGCGGCACCTCGGCGCCGGTGTCCGGGTCGCGGATCTCGATCCCCACCCAGGGGAAGGGCCTGCCCACGGAGCCGAGCAGTTCGGGCTCCTGATGGTCCAGGGGCGTCATCGCGCAGATCCCGCCCGCCTCGGTGCTGCCGTACAGCTGGGTGAGCGTGCCGCCGAACAGGTCGGCGGCCTGCTGGATCCGGGCCGGGGCGGCCGCCGTCCCGCTGTAGAGGACCTGGCGCAGCTGAGGGAAGTGGCGCCGTTCGATGCCCGGTTCGTCGAGGAGCTGATAGAGGTGCGGGACCGCCAAGTACACGTCGGTGACGTCCTGTTGGGTCAGCGCGTGCAGCACGGCGGTCAGGTCGAAGTCCTGGTGGAGCACCAGTGTGCCGCCGTGGGCGAGCACGGAGTCGACCATGGTGGCGGTGGCGTGGCTGATCGGGGTGACGGCGAGGAGGGTCAGGGGGCGGTCGGGCCGTGCGGCCCCCGCCGACAGGTCGATCTGTGCGCCGCGCGCCCGGAACGAGCGCCGGACGAGCTTGGGTTCGCCGCCCGTGCCGCTGGTGAGGTCAATGACGGCGGGGCGGTCGGGGGCGTAGGGCGCGGCCGTGGGGATGTGCGCCGCCTGGGGCGTCTCGCCGGGTGACGGGACGTCGACCAGCGTCAACCCGTCGACGTCGCCCCGGAGTTGCTCCGCGCGCGCGGCGTCGGCCGCGTCCACCGCGAGGAACCGGGCGCCGGTCCGCCTGAGCACGTCCGCCTGCGCGGCCCGCGACAGACTCTCCCTGTCGGAGCGGGCGTTCATGGAGCGGATGTGGGTGACGGCCGCGCCGAGCAGATGCGCGGCGTAGCGCGCGGCGAGCAGGGCAGGGCTGTTGGGCTCCGTCATGATCGCGACGGTGTCGTCGGGCGTCGCACCCGCGCGGCGCAGCGCCCCGGCCGTTCCCGCCACGGAGGCCAGGAAGTCATGGGCGGTGATCGCGGTGTCCGGCGTACGGATCACGACGCGTTCCGGTTCACGCAGGAGCGCGTCGACGATGCGCTGCGCGTAGTGGTCATGCGGAGGGTTCGCGGAGGGCATGACCGTCCAATCGACATGCGTGTGCCTGTGGTTCGACCCGTATCCGCCTGTTGCGGAAATACGGGAACACACGCATGCTGCGCCGTACGCCGCGAAGGGGACAACCCCTGTCGGGCATGGCCGTGACATTCATCATCGAGTGCGCAACAAGCGTCATTCGGCGCCGCCCGGTGACTGCCGTCACCGGTCACCTGATGAATGTCATACACCTGTCGTCACGGGGTGACAGAGACGCCTCGGCAATGCCTACCGTTGCTGCGATCCGACGGCACTGCGCGAAAAGCGGCACACGAAATCGGTGTGCGAAAGCAGTGCGCGAAAAGGGAGCAGTATGCGGCAAGGAAACACTCGCTCTTCCCCGGACGTTCGGCTCGCCTTCCGCGACGACGTCCGCCTCGAAGTCGACGGCGCGTCGGTCACGTTGGCGAGCCCCGTGAGCACCTTCACCCTGCGCGGCGTGCGCCAAGGGGTGCGCGACGCCCTGCGGCGCCTGGCCACCGGGCCTGTGCCGCTCGCCGAGGTGACGCGGGCCCTGGCCCCGGGCGAGCGGCCCCAGTTCGACGCGGTCCTCGGCCGGATCGGACACCTCCTGGCGCGCGGCGTCGTCATCGGCGGACGTGAGGTCTTGCGCGTGGAGGACACCGCGCGCGACGCCGCGTACGAGGTCGCGGAGCTGTCCGGGCTTCCGGCCGACAGCCTGCTGCGGCTCTCCCGCTTCGCTTTCTGCCGCTCCCGCGCGGACACGCTGGTCCTCGAGTCCCCGCTGTGCAAGGTGCGCATGCTCCTGGTCACGGCCGAGGCCCGGGAACTGGTGACCACCCTCGGTTCGCCGTCCGCGCTCGGGCAGTTGAGGGCCGAGCGGCTCTCGGCCGACGCGGTCGCCGAGCTCGCCGGGCTCCTCGGGCATCTGGTCGGCGCGGGGTTCGTGGAGGTGGGCGCGCCCGGTGCGGGCTTCGGCGAGGACGCCGATCCGACGCTGCGGCAGTGGGACTTCCACGACCTCCTGTTCCACTCGCGGATCCGCACGGGCCGCGACGACGCCCCGGTGGGCGGCGTCTTCCCCCATCTGGGAGAGCTCGACCCGCAGCCCGCGGTGAAGCCCGTGCCGGAGGGCCCCGTGGTCCCCCTGCACCGGCCGTCCCTGGAGGACATCGCCGCCCGCGACCCGGTCCTGACGGCGGCGATCGAGGGGCGCAGGTCCCTGCGGGAGTACGGCGAGAGCCCGCCGACCGCGGAGCAGCTCGGCGAGTTCCTCTACCGGACGGGCCGGGTGCGGGTGCACTTCGAGCCCGCGCCCGGTGAGCAGCCGGGCGGCGAGATCGTCGGCCGGCCCTATCCCAACGGCGGTTCGGCGTACGAGCTTGAGCTGTACCTCACGATCCGCCGGTGCGAGGGGGTGGCTCCCGGCATCTACTACTACGACCCCGTGGGCCACCGGCTGATCCTCGTCAACACGGACCCCGGGGACCGGCAGGCGATGCTCACCGTCGCCGCCCTCTCGGCGGGCCTTGCCACGGACCCGGACGTGCTCATCACCATGACGTCGCGGTTCCAGCGCATGTCGTGGAAGTACAGCGGCATCGCGTACGCCACGACGCTGCGGCACACCGGTGTGCTCTACCAGACGATGTACCTGGTCGCGGCGGCGATGCGGCTCGCCCCGTGCGGGCTGGGGATCGGGAACGCCGATCTCGCTGCGCGGGTGCTCGGCCTCGACTATCTGCGGGAGTCGTCCGTCGGCGACTTCATCATCGGCAGCCGTCCGGGCGGGGATCCCGGCATCTGGGATGCGGCGCAGGGCTGGAATTACGTCAACGACGCGGAATGGGCCGCCTGGGCGGGTTCCCGGCTGAACGGGAACTAATTCTTCCGAATTCCCTTCAGGCATGACAAATGTCAAGCAATGGCATTTACCCCTGGCCATGCGCGGGAGAATTCGGAATCATGAGCGGTGCGGTCGACCGGCCGCACCGTATACATCGAGAAAAGGAAATGAAATGAGCATCGACACGATGAACATGGGCGACGTCGAGCAGATCTTCGAGGGCTTCGACATCGACGAGCTCGAGGTTCTCGAGGTCTCGCAGGGCGTCGCCCTGCCCGAGATGGGCGCGTCCGGCGGCAACTCCGGCACCTCGTCCTCCTCCTCGACCTGCTCGTCCTGCACCTGCTGACCAGGTCACCGCACTGACCGGCAGCGCGCCGGGACGACTGCGCCCGCCCGTCCGCACCTGGGCGGGCGCAGTCGTGACGACACCGCGGGTGCCGTCCTGACAGAACTGCTGGCCAGGGGTCGGGGACAGCCCCCTGGTCAGCGGCTGCGGGCCACCCGCAGCGCCGTCGCCCACAGCACGAGGGCCGCCCCGATGCCCACCAGGGCGCGCACGGTGCCCGGGGCGGAGCCGACGGCGAAGGCAAGGATCCCGGCGGCCGCGACGGCCACCAGGAGCAGTCCCGCCCAGCGGTACGGCGGCTGTCCGAACACCCCGGCGAGCGGCAGGAAATGCAGGCCCACGATCAGACAGACGGCGGGCGGCACGAGAATCCACTCGCCGAGGCGGCCGAGAATCATGACGGCCGCGACGATCGCCACCGTCTGGGCGATATTGATGAGACCGAAGCGCCGGTAATTGCCCGCGCCTTCATCGCCCCGGCCGCCCGCCGATTCCGGTCCTGCATGCGGTTCCGGGTCCGCCGCCTGCTCTTCCGCCTGCTCTTCGTACGCAACGGGCCGCGCCCCGGCCTGACGTACGGAACGACGGGAAAGCACGACGACGGCGGCGGTGACACCCGCGGCGAGTACCGCGGCGCCCGTCACCAGGGCGGGGCCGCCTTGAATCCCAGAAATTCCGACCGCGGCCCACAGCGTCGCGAATACGGTAAGAATGAGTACGCCGATCATGAGCCCGCCTCGGCGCGGCCGCGGGTTTCCAGCTTCTTGCATCATTTCGCGAGCCTACCGGAGCGTGGACCCGCGCAGCCATCCCCACCGATGTCACGCCGTCCGTGACACATGTCAGGAATACCGCCCGCCGACATTGTCATCGGTGTGCCCGGCTGCCAATAATTCGGGACAAGTCTCCGTCCCATTTGGACCCGTCCTCGATTTTCGAAAGATGTGTGAGCATGAGGGCTGAAATGGCCGACGTGGCAGGTCTGCGGTTCTTCACGAGGAACCCCGTGACACTGCCGTGGCTCTCGCGATCCGTGATCCCGATGGCCCGAGCCGTACGCGCTCAGGACGGCGCCGTCGTGCGGCTGCGCCGCGGGTGGCTGCACGGCCCGCATGTCGATCTCCTGGCGCACGGCGGCATGGGCAGGTCCCCGCTGTGGGACCGGCTCGCCGAGCAGTTCGACGCGGGTCCGCAGGGCGCGGCGGGGGCGCTCTCCGAGGAGCAGTACCTCGCCCAGGCACGGGAGTTCGGGCGTCTGGAGAACGTCGCCCCGCCCTATCTGCCGCTGCGCGAGCACGGCACGGTGGAGTATCTGGGCGCCGCCGACGTGCTGCCCCGCGATGAACTCCTGCGCGATCTGCGGGAGATCGAGGTCGTCAACAGCGCCCTGTGCGTACCGCTCCTCGACACGGTCGAAGCCCTTGCGCAGCGGCCGGGCGAGGCGACCGTGCGGCTCGCCGAGGCGTTCGCCGCGCTCGCCGACTCGTACTTCCTCGGGCTCGCGCACGGCGTGTACTCCTTCCGCTCGCACGCCGAGGCGTTCCTCTCCTGGGCCGCCCCCACCAAGGACGTGCGCCCGGCCTTCGCCGCCCGCCTCGAAAAGGACGCGCCCCAGATGCGCAAGGTCGTCGAGGAGCGGCTCTCCGGTCGCGTCGGCGCGCTCGCCGGGTCCTGGCGCACCGCGTTCGCGTACGCCACCGGCGCCCTGGACGGCGCGGTCAGGGACGGCAGGCTCACCGTGCCGATGCTGGACTCCGTCACCGCGTCCGTCGACAACACCCGCATGGGACCGCCCGGAGCGGTCCGGGACGTCCCCCAGGGCGCGCACCCCGACTCGGACTTCCACCGCGCGGTGGTGGCGTCGGGCGTCATCGACACGCCCACGCCGTGGTTCGCCTCGTACCGCATGCTGATCAATCTCTTCTACGAGCAGCTGCCGCTCCTGACCGTGCCGCCGATGCAGCGCTACTACATGTGCTACGCCCTGGCCGAGACGGTCGACGACGTGCTCGGCGAGACCTGGCAGCAGCGCCTGGCGGACGGTCAGGCCCGCATGGCCCGTGGGGAGTTCGTATGAGCACGCCGTCCGCACTCCGGCCGACCGGGACCGCCACGGGTGCGCTCCTCGCCCCGTCCGCCGAGCGGCACACCGCAGGGCCCCTGTGGGTCCTGCGGATCAACCCGCTGGAACGCGCCCGGCTCAGCGACGGCACACTGCGCGGGCTCCTCGGGCAACTCGCCGACGCGGAACGCGCCGTGCGCGAGGCCGCGCTGCGCTGCTCCGACGAGCTCTACGCCGCGATCGGCGCGGCCGCCGACGAGGAGAGCAGGCGCCGGCTCGTCGCGCTGCGCCGCGCCATCCACAACGACCGCACGCCCAAGGCCCCTTGGGACGCCGCCACCCCGGCCGTCGCCCAGTGGGACGCCGCGCGTGAGCACCGCGCCGCGCTGCGGACCGAGGTGGCCGGGGCGTACACGGCGGCGGCCGACCGGGAGCGCGGGACGCTCGCGGGGCTGCTCGGCGACGAGGAGCTCGCCCGGTCCCTGGCCCTGGTCTCCCCCGAGGTCTACCAGGAGTCCCTGCGCTACCGCTCCGCGACGGCCGCGGGCAAGCCGCTGACGGCGCGGGCCCGCAAGTCGGAGCGCGGCCTGGTGCAGTACGTGACGCGCGCCATGGTCCGCACCAGTCCGCTGGCCCGCTTCACCGCGGTCGGCATCGCGGTGCCCGACCCGGCGGGCGCGTCCCCCGAGGACCCCCACTACACCCCTGCCACGTCCTTCACCGGGCTCGACCGGGTCATGCTGGGGTACGTCCTCGGCGGGCTGCGTCCGCCCGTCGGCGCCGGGATCCTCGACGCGTGGGTGGGGCTCTCCCCGACCTCCGCGCTGGAGCCGGACGGCAGGCTGTTCTTCCTCAAGCCGACCGAGACGGGGTTCCAGCGTCTTGCCGCCCCGGTCAAAGGCACCGTCCGTGCCCTCGTGGACGCCACCGTCATGGGCCCGCGCCCGGTCCGCTCCGTCATCGGCGACCTCGCGGCACGCACCGGCCGCACCCCCGAGGACGCCGCGAAGGCCGTCGTCGGCGCGGTGCGCCAGGGCATGCTGTGCACCTACGACGAGGCGGAGGACGGCGCCGCCGACCTCGCGGGGCTCCTCGAACGCTCGGCCCCCGCGGCCGGTGACGCCCTCGACGACGTGCGGGACCGGCTGCCCCGGCTCGGTGCCGCGCCCGCCGCGGCGCGCGGCGCCGAACTGGCCGCCCTGCGCGACGACTTCGCGGAGGTCAGCCGGATCGCCCGGCGGCCCGCCAAGGTCACCGTCGAGGAGGACTTCGTCCTCTCCCCCGCGCGGGTGGCCGCGGACGACTGGCGGCAACCGCTCGAAGACCTCGGCCCCGTCGTGGAGTTGCTGTCCGTCTTCGACTGGCTGCACGACGTCCGGGTGATCACGACGGCCGCGTTCGTCGACCGGTTCGGCGCGGGCGCCCGGGTGCCCCTGGCCGAGCACGCCGAGGCCCTCGTCCAGGAGGTGTCGCGGCGCGCCGCCGTCATGGGCGAGGTGTATCTCGACGGCGACGCCACGGCGTTGACCGGTCTCGGCCCCGCCGACGGCAGCCTGGAGCGGCTGCACGCCCTGCGCCGCACGATCATCGACGCCACCCAGCGGCACATCGCGGCCGCCGACGGGCACCCCGACGTACGACTGCCCGTCGACGAGGCGCGGGAGCTGACGCGCGCACTGCCCGAGCGGCTGCGGCGGGACCCGCTGAGCTACGGCGTCCTCGTGCAGTCCGCGGGCGCAGGACGGGTCGTCCTCAACGACGGGCTGCCCGGCCACGGCATGCTCTACGCCCGCTTCCTGGACGCCGACCGGCGCCTGGGCGGGGACGCGGTCGCCCGCCTCGCCGAGCGGCTCACCGACCGGTACGGCTGGGACGGCAGCCGGGTCGTCGAGGACCTCGGCCTGCACCGTCTGAACGTCAACGCCCACCCGCGGATCCTGCCGCACGGCCTGCACCCCGACGACTGGTTCTCGCTGAGCCTCGCGCACGACACGGACACGGACCAGCTCCGCGTGGAGGACGCCGACGGCACGCCCCTGCGCATCCTGCCGCTCGGCACCGGGCACCCCGGCCTGTTCCCCCCGCCACTGTCCCTGGCCTCGTGCCTGGCCACCGGCGGGCGCCTGAACAACGACCTGCTCGACGGGTGGCACCGCTCGCTGCCGTGGGACGCACGCACCACCCGCACGGCGCCCCGCATCTCCGTCGGCGACGTGGTGCTCGCCCGGCGCCGCTGGTACGGCGGGGCGGAGCTGACGGCCGCCCTCGAACCGGGCGCGGAGCACGAGCGGTTGACGGCCCTCACCGAGTGGCGCGGCCGGCACGGCGTACCGGAGGAGGTCGTCGTCAAGACCGCCTTCGAGCAGGTGTCGCCGCGCACGCTCGACCCCGCCGACATGCTGCCGCGCCGCCACCAGTTCAAGCCGCAGTACGTCGACCTGACCAGCGCGCTCGGCACCCGTGTGCTGCCCCGGATGCTGGACCGCAGGACGACGGACGAGCGCGCCGTGAACTACCTGGAAGAAGCGCTGCCCGCGGTCGTGGACGGCACGCACGCATACGAATGGGTGGTGGAGATCGGCCGGAGCCCCGGCGGGCTCTTCCACTACGAGGGGGATTTCGGATCATGACGCTCACGGCGGACTCGCCGCTCCGTGCCAAGCCGTACCTGCACTGTGCGCCCTTGCCGGACGGCGTCTACTTCAGCGGCGCCCGCGCGCAGTTCACGCTGCGCGGCTGGGACCGGCTCTTCCAGGTCGCCGACGTCTGCGTGCCCCTCCTCGAGGACGGCACCAGCGAGGACGCACTGGTGTCGGCCCTGGGCTCCGAGCGGGCCAGGCCCGTGGTGCGCCGCATGGTCGACGGACTGCGCGCCCACGGCATGCTCCTCGACCCCGCGCGGTGGACGGTGCCCGCGCCGGGCGACGCGGTGCGCGAGCGGTACGCGGGGCAGCTCGCCCACCTGGAGTCGGTGCACCCCGATCCGTACGCCGCCTTCGCGCGGGTGCGGTCCGGGGGCGTGGCCGTGCTCGGGCCCGATGCGGCGCTGCGGCCCGCGCTGCGCGGCCTCACGCGGGCCGGTGTGGGGCGCGTGGTCGCCCCGGGCGCCGACGGGACGGCTGCCGACGCCACGGTCGAGGCCGTGGTGGGAGCCGGTGACATGGACGTCGTCATCTGGTGTGCGGCGCCCGGGGACCGCGCGGAGCATGCGGCGCGGCTGCGGGACCTCGCTGCCGAGGCGTCCCGCACCGGGACCGTCGTGCTTCCGGTGCGCCTCGACGATCAGGTGCTGCTGGTCGGTCCCGCGATCGGGTCCGGTGCGCGCCGGTGCGGGCCCGACGCCTGCTCGGCGCTGTTCGACCGGGCGCACTCCTGGGCCGGGTCGGCCCAGGCGGGTCCTGCCGCACGGCCCGTCGCCGACGCGCTGGCCGGGGCGCTCGCCGCGCAGCTGGCCTTCGACGTCCTCGCCGGTCTCGACGACGACGGCACGGCGCACGTCGTCCACGGCGCCGAACTGCGGAGCGACCGCGTCTCGGTCGCACGGGCGGATTCCGCACCGGAATTGGGTCTCGTACGCCTCGTCGAGCCCGGAGCCGCCACGCCCCCGCCCCCCGAACTCGACGACGCCGTCGAAGCCGCCGGAGTCCTCACGCGGCGCTGGACGGGCCTCTTCGAGCGCACCCCGCGCGAGGATCAGCTGCCGCAGATGCCGCTGTCCCTGCGCGAACTGACCGCCGTGGAGCGGGACATGGGACCGATCACGGTCTGGGCCCCGCATCAGCAGGCGGCCACCCTCGCGGCGGCCCTGGAAGCGCTGCGGGGGTCGTGCCCGACGGCGCACGACGCGGTCGACGAGATGCCCGCCGCCGGTATCGGTGAGCAACAGTGGCTCCTCGACGGCGCGTTGCGGATCCTCGTCGACCTGGCCACGGAGTCGGACCTCGCGGCCGACGACGTACTGCGGCCCGAGACGTCGCGCCTGCGCGCGATACTCGACGGGCTGCTGCCCGCATCCCACCATCCACGCCTGCTCCACGTGCCGGGCATCTCCTGGTACTTGAGCACGGTGACGGACACCGCCACGGGCGCGCTTCTCGGTGCCGCCTGGGCGCCGGACGCCGACGGCGCGGTGCGCGACGGCGTCAGCACCGCCATCGCCAGGGCGCAGGTCCCCGGCGCCGACGGCGAGAGCCCGGTCGCCGCGCTGTGCACGAACGCGCTCCTCCTGGCCGACGCGGACGCTCTCACCGCGCTGCACGCCCAGGTCACCGCGCACGCACACGCCCACCGCATCGGCTACGAGGGACGGCCCCTGCGCCAGGACCCCGTCCTGGGTGAACTCCCCTTCTGGCACGGACCGGTTCGGGCCGGTTCCGCGCGTCCGTCGGCGGCCAAGGAGAACCATGAGCACTGACATCGACACCGACATCGCCCTGCTGCTCAGCCCCGCCCTCACCGACGGGCCTCCCCTGGCCCTGCCCGTGGGACTCACGGACCTCGCCCGCGCCACGGACTGCGACATCGCGGTCAACCGGGGCTGGGAGCTCGCCTGGGAGCGGCAGCGGTGGCGGCACAGCGCCGCCGAGGGCCGCGGGCTGATCTCCGTACGCCTGTATGACGACGAGGTCCTCATCGGTCCGCGCTGGACGCCCGGGACCGACTCCGGGTGCGCGGGGTGCGCCGAGGTCCGCGAGCGCACGAGCCTCGAACACCCGCTGGTCGAGTTCGTGGCACGGCCGCGGACCCGGCCGGGAGCCGAGCACCCCCTGCTGCCCGAACTCCTGGACGCGGCGGCGGCCCACCTGGCCGAACGTCCGCTGGAGCCCGGGCAGTTGTACGCGGTGGGCGGTGAAGGAACCCGGCGCCACCGGATCGCGCGCAGTTTCCACTGTCCCGTCTGTGCGCCGGAGCGGCGGGAGCCCGACGACCTGTGGCGGCCCGAGCCGCTCGACCTGCGGCCGCTGCCCGCGTCGCCGCGCGATCCCACGCGCGGCACGGACGGCGCCGCGCTTGTGGCACCCGGCGCGCTGCGCCGCTCACTGGTCGACGCCCGTTTCGGGCCCGTCCAGACCATCATGCGGGAGTCGGCGGTGCCGTTCGCGATGAGCATGGCCCTGGAGCTCGACGCCCCCGCCATGGGGCACGGGCGCGCGAGGACGTTCGCGGAGACCGAGCCGGTCGCGATCATCGAGGCGTACGAGCGGCTCGGCGGTTTCCCCTTCGAGGCCCCGGTCCTCATGGACAGGTCCGCCGAGCAGGTGCGCGGGCACGCGCTCGACCCGGCCTCGTTCGGGCTGCTCACCGAGGAGCAACTCGCCCATCCCAGCTGCAAGGTCGAGCCGTTCTCGGCGAGCACCGCCATGGACTGGGTGTGGGGGCACGACCTGGACACGGGGGCTCCGCTGCTCGTCCCCGCGGAGATCGGCTTCTTCCAGTACGAGTACCGGTACCGGCTCAACCGGCACCGGGCCCGCGCGGACAAGTCCGCGGGACCCGGCCGGTTCCGCAAGTTCTTCCACGACTCCTCCAGCGGCTGCGCGGCGGGCGCGAGCCTCGAAGAGGCCGCCCTGCACTCGCTGCTCGAACTGGCGGAGCGCGACGCGTTCCTGCTCGCCTGGCACCGGGCGCGGCCCCTGCCGTCCGTCGACCCCGACTCCCTCGCCGACGCCGAGAGCCGGGCGCTCGTGGACCTCGTCCGCGCCCGCGGCTTCGACGTCCATGTGCTGGTGGCGACGCAGGACATCGCGCTGCCCATCGTGTGGGTCCTGGTGGTCAACCGGGAGAACCCGTTCCCCGCCACGTACTCGTCGGGAGGCTCGGGCGCCGACCCGGACACCGCCGTGCGCGGCGCGCTGCGCGAGGTCGCGCAGCTGGTCACCAACAACGCCGAGTGGGAGCGGGCGGACGTCGAGCCGATGGCCGACGACCCGTGGCTCCTTGAAGAACTCGAACACCATCTGCGGCTGTACACACTGCCGCAGAACCTGGAGCGGGCCACCGCGGCCCTCGGCGGGCCGCGCGTCACCCTCGCCGAGGCCTTCCCCGGCTGGCCGGACACGCTGCGCCGGGCGGCGGGCGGCCACGTCAAGGGCGCGCTCGACCACGTCCGCGGCCTGTACGCGGCGGCGGGCCTCGACCGGATCGTGCTGGTCGACCAGAGCACGCGCGAGCACCGGGACGCCGGGATCTCGGTCGCCAAGGCGGTCGTCCCCGGCATCCTGCCGATGTGCTTCGGCCACGCCCAGCAGCGTCTGACGAACCTGCCGCGGCTCACCGCGGCTCTCGCGGGCACCCCGCAGGCGTCCCGGCGTGCCCCCTACGACCCCCACCCGTTCCCGTGACGCGCGCCCCGCTTCCCGCGCGGCGCGCCCCGGTCGACCTGCCGGCGCCGCACGGCGACAACAACATCGAACGCGAGCCCCTCTGGTACGCGTTCGCCGCCGGGGACGATCAGCCGCCGGTCCCGCCGTGGACCTGGACGGTCGAGCCGCCGATGACGGAGCACACCCATCCGCCCGCGCCCGACGCGGTCCGCCGCGGCGCGCGCACGCCGCTGCCCTTCGGCACCACGGAACTCCTGACGGCGGCCCGGTACCCCGACGGCCGACCCGTCCGGCAGCAACTCGCCGACACCTCAGCGGAGTTCGACCCGCTCGGGCACGCACTGGTCGCCGCGCTCGGCGCCCAGTGGGTCGACCCCGACAACGCCTACAACCCGCACCGCGGCTATGCGTCGCCGCGGTGCCTGTATCCCGTGCAGGCGTTCCTGGAGCGCGACGGGCGCCGACAGCTCGTCTCCCCGCAGACGCACGCCCTCGTCGACCTCGACCCGCCGAGCACCCCGCGCGAGGGGCGGCGGATCATCCTGACCGGCCGGTACACGCGCATCCCCCGGGGCTACAAGTGGTTCCGCGGCTCGCTGGTCAGCATCGAACTCGGCTTCGTGCTGCGGTCGTTGGCGATCGCCCTCGAACTCTTCGGGATCGAGGCCCGACTGCGGCTGCCGGACGCGGGATCCCCCGCGCTCCTCGCCGAGCTGGGCCTCGGCGAGACAGCGCAATGGTCGCTCCCGTTGGTCATCGACCTCGACACGGACGTACGCCGGGACGCCCCGCCCGCCGCACCACCGCCCGGCACCGGGGGCCCGGCCCGCGCGGACGCGTCCCTCACCGACCTCGTACGCCTCAACCGCAGCCAGCTCTTCCCCGATCCCCCCGCGCGCCTGGGCACCGGCATCGCCCCCGGGGCCCGCCCGTCGGCCAGGACACCGTCCTGGGCCGACCTCATGTGGCAGCGGAACTCGGGCCGCATGCCGCGCGGACTCCTCGGCATGAACGGACGGCTGCGCAGGACGCCCGCCGATGCGCTGCGGGACGCGGTCGACTGGCTGAGCGTGCCGCCGCCCGGCGCGACGGCCCGGGCGGCGTTCGACGCGGTCCGCGTCACCGCCGTCGTGCAGGCCGTCGACGGTCACGACGACGGGATCTACCGGATCCGTGCCGGGCGGGCCGAGCTGCACCGCCGTGATCCATCGGTCGCGGCGTCCCTGGAGCGCGAGTACGGGTATCCGCTGGGTCCGGACGCCGGGTGCGACATCCGGCACGCCTCCGGCCTGTGGTTCCTGACCGCGCGCCCCCGGCAGGTCGTCGACCGGTTCGGGCCCGCGGGCTGGAGCGCGCTGCAGTACGCCTGCGGCTGGGCGCTGCACGGCCTCTCGCTGTCGGCCGCCGCCTTCGGCATGTTCGCCAGGCCCGTGCGCGCCTTCAACGAGATCCCGGTGCAAGGCCTCCTCGACCTCGAAGAGGACGAAATGATCACCCTGGCGGCCGTGGTCGGCACTCCGCGCCACGCCACCGGGGCGCTGCTGGACATCAGACTGTGAGCGAGGAACATCAGCATGACCCTTCCGGCGCCGTCCGCGGCGGTCCCCGTCGGCCACTCCCGTTGGACGTCCTTCCATCTGCATGTGGCCTCGAACTCCCAGTCCGTCGTCGACCGGGTCGTGGCCGAGGCCGTCGGCCCGGTGGCGGGCGGCCGGCCCTGGTTCTTCATCCGCTACTGGCAGGGCGGTCCGCACGTACGGCTGCGGCTCGCGGACCTCGACGCGGCGGAACTGCCCCGCGTCGAGGCCGAACTGACGCGGCGTCTCGCGGCGGCCGGGCGGCTGCGGGCCGGTGAGGAACCGCTGGGCGAGAGCGACTACCGGGCCGACGCGACGCGGTTCGCGGCGAACGAGAGCGGAGTGGACCGGCATGTCCAGGACCTGCGTCCGCCCGGCGTGCACCCCGCCACGTACGAGCCCGAGACGGAGCGCTACGGCGGCGCGGCCCTGATGCCCCGCACCGAGGAGCTGTTCCAGCTCTCCAGCGAGCTGGTCATCGCGCTGCTCCCCCACATCACGTCGGCGGGCGCCCGCTCCGCCCTGGCGCTGCGCGCCACGATGTCCGCGGCAGCGGCGCTCGGCGGTCCCGAGGAGCAGGCGGCGTACTACGCGAACAGCGTGGTGGCGTGGCGTGCCTGGGCCGCGGGCTTCGGCTGCACGCCCGAACAGCTCGACCGGCTCTGCTCCGTGGCAGGGACCGGCGGCGCCACGGCGACCGATCCCGGACGGCACGGGCCCTTCGCCTCCTGGCACGCGGCACTCGGCGACCTCGTCGGCGAGATACGCCGGACCACGGCGGTGCATCCCGCGCAGATCGTCTTCTCGCACGTGCACATGCTGCACAACCGGCTCGGCCGCAGCCTCTTCGACGAGCTGCGCACCTACGCCTGGCTCGCCCACCACTTCCCCGCCACGGGGAGCGCCGGAGCCGGGCGATGAGCGCGAGCCCGCGGATCGCCGTGATCGGCGCCGGAATCGGCGGCCTCACCCTCGCGGCCGCCCTGCGCGAACGGGGCGTACCCTGCCGCGTCTTCGAGCAGACACGGCATCTCACCGAGGTGGGAGCGGGCGTACAGCTCGCGCCGAACGCCGTACGGCCCCTTCGTGAACTGGGCCTGGGCGAACGCCTCCAGGAGAGCGCGGTGGCCATCGAGGCGATGGAGACCCGTAGTTGGGCGGGCGAGCCCCTGGCCCGGACACCGCTGGGGCAGGCCTGCGAAAAGCTGTTCGCCGCTCCCTACTACGCCGTTCACCGCGCCGACCTGCAGAGCGCGCTGCTGGACACTGTGGGGCCCGGTCCGCTCGACCTCGGGCGGACGCTGCAGAGCGTGCAGCCCGAGGGGGAATCGGTCCGCCTCGACTTCGGCGACGGCTCCACCCGGCACGCGGACCTGGTGGTCGGTGCCGACGGGATCCACTCCGTGGTGCGGCGCACGCTCGTCGCCGACGCCCCGGTCTTCTCCGGTCTCGGCGTCTACCGCGGCCTCGTCCCGGTCGACGAGCTGCCCGCCGCGGCGCGCGAGCCCCTGATCCGCATGTGGCTCGGTCCCGGGCGGCACTTCGTGTGCTATCCGGTCCGCGGCGGCAGGCTGATCAGTTTCGCGGCGATCGCCCCGCAGCACGACGCCCCCGTCGAGTCCTGGTCGGCCGAGGGCAGCCCCGCGGACCTCGCGGCGGACTTCGCGGGCTGGCGCGGGCTGATCCACGACGTGATCCACGCGGCCCGTTCCGTACGCCGATGGGCGCTGTACGACCGGGAGGCGCTGCCCGTCTGGTCGGCCGGGCGCGTCACGGTGCTCGGCGACGCCGCCCACCCGATGCTGCCGTTCCTCGCGCAGGGCGCGAACCAGGCCGTCGAGGACGCCGTCGACCTGGCCTGCCGCCTGGCCGCCACGGACCGGTCCGGCATCCCCGCCGCGCTCGCCGCCTACCAGGCCGCGCGCGGCTCCCGCACCGCCGCCATCCAGCACGGCGCGCGCGGCCACTCCGCAAGCATGCACCTGCCCGACGGCCCGCGCCGCCAGGAACGCGACCTGGCCCTGCGCCAGTCCTCGGGCCTGGCCGGGCTGCGGCAGCGGGCCTGGCTGTACGGGCACAGGGCCGCACCCGATCTGACGAAGCACAGCGAAATGAGCACGACGATGAAGAGGAACAGCGCATGAGCGGGCAGACGCGCGTCGCCGTGGTCGGCGCCGGGGTCTCCGGTCTCGCCCTGGCCATCCTGCTGCGGCGCCGGGGCGTGCGCTGCGATCTGTACGAGAAGTCGGCGGCGCTCGGCGCGGTCGGCGCGGGCATCCAGCTCGCCCCCAACGGGGCGCGCGTCCTGCACGAGTTGGGCGCCGAGCACCTGGTGCGGCGGCGCGGCATCGCGGCGCGGGCGATCGAGACGCGGCGCTGGGACGACAGCTCCCTGCTGTCGCGCGTTCCCCACGGCCAGGCCTGCGAGGAGCGTTTCCGGGCCCCGTACTACCTGATCCACCGGGCCGATCTGCAGTCCTGTCTCGTGGAGCTGCTGCCGCCCGGCGCCCTGCACCTGGGCCGTGCGGTGCACGGTGTCGTCCAGCACGAGGACCATGTCGAACTGCGGCTCGCCGACGGGGAGACGGCCACGGCCGACGTGGTGATCGGTGCCGACGGCGTCCACTCGGCGCTGCGCGCCGCCGTGGTGCGGGACGCCCCCCGCTTCTCCGGGCACTCGGTCTACCGGGGTCTGGTGGCGGCGGACGCGGTGCCCTCCTTCGCGGCCGACCCGCGCGTCATGTTCTGGCTCGGGCCCGGCAGGCACATCACCTACTATCCGGTCGCCGCCGGACGCACGGTCCACTTCAGCGCGGTGTGCGCCGACCCGGACGGGGCGGCGCCGCGCACCAGTGCCGTGGACACCGGGCAGTTGATGGCGGAGTTCGACGGCTGGCACGACGAGGTGCGTCATGTGCTCGCCGCGGCGGGGAACGTCACGCGCTGGGGGCTCTTCGACCGCGACCTCGCGGACCGGTACTGCGACCGGCGGGTCGCGCTCATGGGCGACGCCGCCCACCCCATGCTCCCCTACCTGTCGCAGGGCGCGGGGCAGGCCCTGGAGGACGCGCTCGCGCTCGCCGACTGCGTCGTGTCCGGCGCGGATCTGCCGAGCGCGCTGCGCCAGTACGAGAAGCAGCGCATCGCCCGCACCGCCGAGGTGCACCGGCAGTCGCGGATCAGGGCCACCATGTTCCACTTCGCGGACGGGCCGCTCCAGCGCCGTCGCGACGCCCTGCTGGGCGGGCATCGCGATCTCGGTCATCTGGAGTGGCTGTACGGCTGACGGCCGTCCCCCGGTGGGCCGTCAGCCGTTGCGCCCGGGGGCTATTCGGGCCGCGGGTCCCAGCGGAAGCGCCGCACGGCGACCACGGCGCCGATCAGCCCCCAGGCGGCGAGCACCCCGAGGTCCTTCCACTGGATGCCGCCGTCGTGCGCGAAGGACGCGAGCATGGCGTCGTTGAACGGCTTGACCGGCAGCAGGCCCGCGATGGTGTTGAGCGTGTCCGCGTGGATGGGGAAGTAGCTGCCGGACACGAAGACCAGCGGGAACTGGATGAACTGCACGACGGCCGGGGCCGCTTCCGCGTTCTTGATGAGCGAGGCGACCCCGGCGCCCAGGGCGCAGAACGCGGCGGCCCCGAGCAGCAGGGTCAGGATGATCGCGGTCCAGTGCGCGGGCAGTTCGACCCCGTAGAGCGAGCCGACCCCGATGACGAGCACCACGTCGATGAGGCTGACGAGGACGCAGTGCACCAGCAGGCCCGTGAAGTAGACCGCGGCGGGCAGCGGCGTCGCGTGCAGCCGCTTGAGCATGCCGGACTGGCGGCGCTGCGAGAGGACGATCGCCAACTGGGCGTAGCAGGCGCCGAGTACGGAGACCGCGGCGATGGTCGGCGTGTAGTACTGCATGCCGCTCAGGCCGAAGAAGAAGTCCTGGTCGTCGTCGGCCCCGAACACCGCCCCGAAGATCACCACCACGACGACGGGCAGCAGGAACGTGAAGATCATCGCCTGCGGGTTGCGCCAGAACGACAGCTGCTCGTATCGGATCTGATGCAGCATCAGCCGCAGTACGGGACGCTCGCGCCGCCCGTGTGCGAGGGCCGTGGTGGGGTGGGACGTCATGACGTGCTCCGGGTGGGGGTCGTGGCCGGGGTGCGGCCGGTCGTGCCGTCCTGTCGCGCGGCCGTCCCGTGTTCCTCGTACGAGCGCGTCAGGCCGAGATAGATGTCTTCGAGCGAGGGGCGCTCGACGGTAAGACCTTGCAGCTCCGCGCCCAGGCCCAGGGCCCAGCCGGTGATCCGGTGCAGGGCGGCGGTCGTCTCGTCGGCCCGCACCTCGACGGTCACGAGGCCCGCCTCGTCGCGGGACGCCGTACGCCAGGGAATGTCGCCGGGCGCGCATCCGTCGGGCGGCAGGAAGCGGATGCGGGTGTACGCGCTGTCGCGTCCCCCCAGCGTCGCGGGCGTGCCCGAGTCGACGATCCTGCCGCCCGCGATCACCGCCACGGAGTCGGCGAGCGCCTGCACCTCGTCCATGTAGTGGGTGGTCAGGACGACGGTGGTGCCGGTGTCGCGCAGATTGCGCACGACGTCCCAGGCGCCGCGCCGGGCGCTGGGGTCGAAGCCCGTGGTGGGTTCGTCGAGGAACAGCAGGCGGGGGTCCCCGATGACGCCGAGGGCGAGGTCGAGGCGGCGCTTCTGGCCGCCGGAGAGGTCCTTGACGCGGGCGGTCCGCTTCTCTTCGAGGCCGACCAGTTCGATCACTTCGCCGACGGGCCGGGGCGCCGGGTAGTAGCCGGCATTGCGCTCCAGGGTCTCGCGCACGGTGAGGTAGGGCTCCACCGCGATGTCCTGAAGGACCAGGCCGATCCGCTCGCGCAGCAGGCGGCTGTCCTTGCGCTCCGAGGGGTCCAGGCCGAGCACTTCGACCCGGCCGCCGTCCCGTGCGCGGAAACCCTCCAGGATCTCCAGTGTGGTCGTCTTGCCCGCGCCGTTCGGCCCGAGGAGGGCGAAGATCTCCCCCTCGGCGACCGTGAAGTCGACGCCGCGCAGCACCTCCTGCTGTCCGTAACTCTTCCGCAGGCGCTCCGCCGTCACCGCTGTCACCGAGCTCGCCCCATGATCCTCACCGCCGCGCTCCCCGCGACGTCGGGTGCCTCGCGGGGACCGCG
This sequence comes from Streptomyces sp. NPDC059002, assembly GCF_042740435.1. Taxonomy (NCBI): domain Bacteria; kingdom Bacillati; phylum Actinomycetota; class Actinomycetes; order Kitasatosporales; family Streptomycetaceae; genus Streptomyces; species Streptomyces sp. NPDC059002. Next base: position 44,503 of record NZ_JBHYJI010000002.1, read on the forward strand.
AGGCACGCACGACGTTAGGGCGGCCCGGCCGTGTTCCGGGGCCGGTCGGGGCGGGCGATGACCTCCGTCATGAAAGCGGGGACACATGTCAGCCCGCCACGGCCGCGGGATCGTGCCCCGCAGGGGCGCGGGGAACCGCGCGACCAGGCCCCACCGGCCCGCGGATGACGCACTCCCCTCCCCCTCCCCGCGGAGCGCTCAGGCCGAGAAGTCCACGCCCTGCGCGAGTGCCACCTGCCCCGAGTAGTTCACGGTGTTGGTCGCCCTGCGCATATAGGCCCGCCAGGCGTCGGAGCCGGACTCGCGGCCGCCGCCGGTCTCCTTCTCGCCGCCGAACGCGCCGCCGATCTCCGCGCCCGAGGTGCCGATGTTGACGTTGACGATGCCGCAGTCCGCGCCGTCGGCGGCCAGGAAGCGCTCGGCCTCTGCCTGATCGGCGGTGAAGATCCCGGACGAGAGGCCCTGCGGCACGTCGTTGTGCAGCGCGATCGCCTCGTCGAGGTCGCGGTAGGTGAGGACGTACAGGATCGGTGCGAAGGTCTCCTCCCGTACGACGGCGGTCTGCGCGGGCATCCGGACGATGGCGGGCCGCACGTAGTAGGCGCCGGGTGCCGCGTCGGTCAGCTGTCGTTCGCCGCCCGCGCACAGCGTGCCGCCCTCCGCCTCGGCGCGTTCGAGGGAGGCGCGCATCGCGGTGTGGGCGGCTTCGTTGACGAGCGGGCCGACCAGGGTGCCGTCCTGGAACGGGTCGCCGACGGGGAGTCGGCCGTAGGCGCGGACGAGCCGCTCGACGACGGTGTCGGCGATGTCCTCGTGCACGATGAGGCGGCGCAGCGTCGTGCACCGCTGGCCCGCCGTGCCCGACGCGGCGAACACGGCCGCGTTGACGGTGAGTTCGAGGTCGGCGGAGGCGGTGACGACCGCGGCGTTGTTCCCGCCGAGCTCCAGGATGCTGCGGCCGAACCGCGCGGCCACGCGCGGGCCCACCTCGCGGCCCATACGGGTCGATCCCGTGGCGCTGATCAGGGCGACCTGCGGCGAGTCGACGAGCCGTTCGCCGACGTCGGCCGCGCCGAGGACGACCTGGTTGAGTCCGGCCGGTGCGCCGCTGTCGGCGGCGGCGCGGTCGAGCAGCGCCGAGCAGGCGAGGGCGGTGAGCGGGGTGAGCTCGGACGGCTTCCAGAGCACGGTGTCGCCGCAGACGAGGGCGACCGCGGTGTTCCACGCCCAGACGGCGACGGGGAAGTTGAAGGCGGTGATCACTCCGGCCACGCCCAGCGGGTGCCAGGTCTCCATCAGCCGGTGGCCCGGACGTTCGGAGGGCATGGTGCGGCCGTAGAGCTGGCGGGAGAGGCCGACGGCGAAGTCGCAGATGTCGATCATCTCCTGCACCTCGCCGAGCGCCTCGGAGCGGATCTTGCCCGCCTCGACGGTGACCAGGTCGGCGAGGTCCTGCTTGTGCTCGGTGAGCAGTTCGCCGAGCCGTTTGACCAGCGCGCCCCGCACCGGTGCCGGGGTGGTCCGCCAGGTGTGGAACGCGGCCCGCGCGGTGTCGACGGCCCGGTCGACGTCCTGCGGGGTGTCCGCGCGCAGCCCGAACAGGGCGGCGCCGGTGATCGGCGTACGGGCGGTGACGGCATCGCCCTTGAACGCGGCGAGGTCGACCCCGCAGCGCGTCAGGGCGGACTCCGCCGTGGCGCGTATGCCGTCGGTGGTGCTGACTGCTGCTGTACTCATGGTGATTGCACTCTCCGTGACTGCTCGGCCCCTGTGCCCGGCCGGCCGGTGGATACGGCCGGCCGGTTGATCTGGTCGCCCTCTGAGTCTGGTCGGCCGCCGGGCCCGCTATGCCTCGGACTTCCTGCGGATGTTCACGTAGTTGCCGCCGATCCAGTCCTGGAAGGTGGCGGTCTCGCCCTCCAGGCTGATGTCGAATCCACACTCCTTGGCCAGCGGCACGGAGAACGTGAAGTCCGCGTCGGGGCGCAGGAAGAAGACGCTGGAGGTGCGGCTGCTGCCCGCGATCTGGTCACGGCCCGGCGCCGCGACGTGGTGCCGGGGGGCCTTCACCTGGCCGCCGGTCACCAGGGTGGCGATGGCGCCGCAGAAGACCAGGACCGCGTCCGGCCTCGCGGGCAGGTCCACGAAGGTCCCGCCGACCTCGCACTGCAGGCTGACGAAGCCGTTCGCGCAGGGCGTCTGCTGGATGATCGTCACCGTCGACAGGTCGTAGTGCGGCGCCATCCGCAGGGGCTGCTCCTCGGCGCTGCGGTCCTCGGGGACCTCGGGGAAGTAGCGGAACCGCAGCAGGGGTTCGCAGTCGATGAACGCCTCGGTGCCGCCCGCCGGTTCGGTGCCGGTGGCGCGCAGGACCTGCCGGGCCACGTCCCTGGTCGCCTCGTACATCCGGTCGAAGTAGTGCGTCCAGATGCGCTCGAAGTCCGCCGTGGGGAACACGTTGTCCGAGGTCCCCATCGAGTAGCACATCGAATAGTCGGAGTACGTACCGGTGTTGGTGATCTGTGCCGTGCTCTCCGACTCCAGGCCCGTGAACCCGCGCCGGATGGTGGGCACCGTCGAGGTGACGGCCCGCTTCTCCTCGTCGGTGCCGTGCTCGAAGAAGTCCACCGCGACGTCCTTCGCGGACTTCTGGTCGGCCTCCGAAAGGACGGAGTCCGTCAGATAGAAGACGCCGAGGTCGGCGAGGCAGCTGCGGAACTCGTCCTGGCGCAGGCCCTCCTGAAGCTCGGTCAGACTGAACGTCGGCACCGTCGTGTCCATCAACACTCACTACTCCTCTCGAAACCGGTGGTCGGCAACAGCTCTCGCAGCGCGTCCGTGAGGCGGTCGATCTCCGCCTCGGTGTTGTAGAAGTTCATGGAGACCCGCACCAGGGGCCGCTCCGGGCCGCCCGCCACGGCCACCTCGATACGGAAACGCTCCCAGAGTTCCTGGTCGAGCGCGTCGGTCCGGGTCCCCCCTGGCAGATGGAAGGCCACCATCCCGCCGGACAGGGCGGCCGGTTCGGGCGTGGCGGGGGCGAGGCCGAGTCCGGTCAGGCGGCGGCGCGCGTGGTGCGCCAACTCCCGTCTGCGGGCGCGGATCCGGTCGAATCCGAGCTCCGCCTGGAAGTCGATCGACTCCGGTGTCGCGAGCCAGGGGCAGAGGTCCCGCGTCCCCTCGCATTCGAGCCTGCGCAGCCGCGTGGTGCTGCCGTAGCGGTCGCGTTCGTCCGGCGGGCCGCCGTCCGCCGGGGGCTGGTAGGCCCAGCTGACCTGCGTCGGTTCGAGGCGTTCCAGCTGTCCGGGGCCGATGTGCAGAAAGCCGACGCCGGTCGGGGCCAGGAGCCATTTGTGGCCGCTGCCCGCGTAGAAGTCGCAGGGGATGCCGGACAGGTCCAGGTCGATGAAGCCGGGTGCGTGGGCGCCGTCGATCACGGTCACGATGCCGCGCCGACGCGCCTCTTCGCACAACTCCCGTGCGGGCAGCACGAGTCCGGTCGACGAGACGACGTGACTGAAGAAGAGGACCCGGGTGCGCGGGGTCATCGCGGCGACGGCGGCCGCCACGATCTCGCCGGGGTCCGTGGGCAGGTCCGGCAGCCGGAACGTCGTCAGCTCGTGGCCCCCGCGCCGGGCGGCCCGCTCCCAGCACCAGCGCATCGGCGTGTACTCGTGGTCGGTCAGCAGGATCTCGCCCGGTGCGGCCGTTTCCAGGGCGGCCGCGACCAGGTTGACGGCCCCGGTCACATTGGTGGCGAGGGCCAGCCGGTGCGGGTCGCCGCCGAGGAAGCCGGCCAGGCGCTCGCGTGCCTTCCACAGCAGCGCGGGCACCTCGCGCAGCAGGAAGTCCATCGGCGCCGCGGCGAGATGGGCCCGCAGGTCGGTGACGCGTTCGAAGGTGCCGCGCGGCAGCGGCCCGCCCGAGCCGGTGTTGAGGTTGACGACGGTGGGGTCGAGGAGCATGTGGCCGCGGGCGTCATCCCAGTCGGCTACGACCATGTCGTGATCTCCCGGAATTCAGAAAAAGAAAGGGGGGGGCCGTCAGCATTCGGTCGACGTGCAGGACAGTAGCAGCCGTCGCGCCATCTCGAAGAGGTGCTTTCCTGTCGTTTGGCTCTGCGAAGAGAAGCCCGAGAGAGCCGGAAGAGGACCCCAAGAGGTGTGCCGGGCAGGATGCACAATGACGAGCCAGTCATGAACTCAAGGGAGAGCGTAATGAGCGACTACTCTCGTGAAAATTTCCTGGATTTGAATACATTCCGGGGCCTGGGAGAAGACCCCGCCTATCAGCCTCCCGTTCTGACGGACCGGCCGCGCGACTGGCCGCTGGACCGGTGGACCGACGCACCGCGTGATCTCGGTTTCTCGGATTTCTCCCGCTATCAGTGGCGGGGGCTCCGGATGCTCAAGGACCCGGACACGCAGGCGGCCCTGCACGATCTGCTGTGTGAATTGCGGCCGCGGACGATCGTCGAGCTCGGCGTGTACGGCGGTGGTTCCCTCGTCTGGTTCCGTGATCTGACGAAACTCATGGGGATCGACTGCCAGGTCATCGGGATCGACAAGGACCTTTCCCGGTGCCAGATCCCCGACTCCGAGAAGTCGAACATTTCCCTGTACGAGGCCGACTGCTCGGACCTTGCGACCTTTGAACCCCTGCGCGGCGCGGCCCACCCGCTGGTCTTCATCGACGACGCGCACAGCAATACGTTCAACATCATGAAGTGGGCGGTCGACCATCTCCTCGAACAGGGCGACTACTTCATCATCGAGGACATGATTCCGTACTGGGACCGGTACAGCCCCAAGCATCTCGCCGAGTACCTCGCCGCCTTCCGCGATGTGCTGAGCATGGACATGGTGTACGCCAACGCCAGCTCCCAGCTGGACCGCGGGGTCTTCCGCCGGGCGGACATGAAGGAGTAGCGGCATGCCGTCCGTATCGACGCAGTTGCACTACGGCGCGCCGCTCGCCACGGCGGAGGCGGACGACGACTGGTGCATCGACGCGCTGTCCAATCCGCCCGAGGTGGTCCTCAACTTCCGCCTGGTCGCCCAGGAGATGACCGTCACCGATCTGCGCGGGGCGGCGGTCGGGCCGACCCTCGACACCATGGGCTTCGAGAAGGTCGCCGCCCCCACCGGCGTGGACCACCGGGCCCTCGCGGAGAGTTCGCCCTCGGCGATCGAGCGCTATCAGCAGGAGACCGCCGAGCTGCTGCGCGCCCGCACCGGTGCCGACACGGTGCGGTTCTTCGACACCACGCTGCGGAGCAAGGACGCGGCCGTCTGTGCCGGTTCTCCCTATCAGTCCCCGCACATGCGCGTGCACGTCGACCAGACGCCGAGGAGCGCCCGCGACCGCGCCGCCGGCCACGGCGACCGGGAACGGGAATTCAGCAGGTTCCAGATCATCAACGTATGGCGGCCCCTCGTCGAGCCGGTCCGCAATTTCCCGCTCGCCGTGTGCGACTACCGTTCGCTCGATCTCGCGGCCGATCTGGTGGCGACCCGGCTCGACTTTCCCGAGTGGCTCAAGGACCGCGAGAGCTATTCCGTGAAGCACAATCCCAACCACCGTTGGCACTACTGGGATTCGCTGACACCCGACGAAGCGATACTTTTCAAATGCCATGACAGTGCGAGCCGGGACCTGGCGCTCCTCACCGGCGACGCCGACCGGAGCGATCTGCTCGACGTGGCCTGGCTCTGCCCGCACACGGCGTTCCTCGACGAGAACGGGCCGAGCACCGGGCATTTGCGAACGTCCCTCGAAATGCGCGCTCTACTCTTCTACGGCTGATCGCAGACCCGGCAGCCGAGGACCACATCCGTGCCAGCACGTCGCGAAGGAGCAGGTGAGCATGGCGGACACGACGGTACCTATCTTCAGCCTCGCCGCATTGAAAAAAGGCATCGACCAGGAGCAGTTCCGCGCGTGCGTGACGGAGATGGGAGTCTTCTATCTCACCGATTCCGGGGTGTCGGAGAGCGACCACCGGCTCGCCACGGACACGGCGACGGACTTCTTCACGCACGGCACTCCCGAGGAGAAGCAGGCGGTGACCACGAAGGTCCCGACCATGCGCCGCGGATACTCCGCCCTGGGGGCGGAGAGCACGGCCCAGGTGACGAACACCGGGACGTACACGGACTATTCGATGTCGTTCTCGATGGGGATCTCGGACAACCTCTTCCCCTCGCAGCGGTTCGAGACGGTGTGGACGGACTACTTCGACCGTCTCTACGCCTCGGCGCAGGAGACCGCGCGGCTGATCCTCGAGTCGACCGGCACCTATGACGCCGGTGACATGGACACCCTCCTCGACTGCGATCCCGTGCTGCGGCTGCGGTACTTCCCCGAGGTCCCCGAGGACCGCGCCGCCGAGCAGGAGCCGCGCCGGATGGCCCCGCACTACGACCTGTCCATCATGACGTTCATCCACCAGACGCCGTGCGCCAACGGCTTCGTGAGCCTGCAGGCCGAGATCGGCGGGGAGATGGTGAGCCTGCCCGTCGTGCCGGACGCGGTGATCGTGCTGTGCGGCGCCATCGCGCCGCTGGCCACGCAGGGTGCGGTGCCCGCCCCCAAGCACCACGTCCGCTCCCCCGGCGCGGGGCTGCGGGCGGGCAGCGACCGCACGTCGAGCGTCTTCTTCCTGCGCCCCTCGACCGACTTCACCTTCTCGGTGCCCAAGGCCAGGGAGTACGGACTCGACGTCAGCCTGGACGCCGAGACCGCGACGTTCGGGGAGTGGATCGGAACCAACTACGTGACCATGCATTCGGTCCAGGAGTCACAGGGCGGGCAGCGCTGAACCGACCGCGGCCCACGGCCACCGGTCCCGCTGATGCACGTGTCGGACGTCCGTTACACAGCGAGGGATGAATCCATGGAATACAGGTCTGACGCCACCTTCGAGAAGCCCTCCATCTTCCGGGAAGGGGTACGGGACTACGCGGAGCGCTCCTCCACGCCGGTCTCCGCCGAACTCGTCGACATCGCAGAGAAGACCACCAAGTCCGCCCCCGAATGGGCGGACATCTCGACCGCGCCGGTCCAGGTGACCTTCCTCCAGATGCTGATATCCACCGGCCGCATGAACCGGGTGCTCGAAGTGGGCACCTTCACCGGCCACGGCACCGTCGCGATGGCCGCGGCCCTGCCCGACGACGGCGAGATCCTCACCGTCGACAGCTATGTCACGGACCCGCGGGCCCAGGAGGTGGCCACCCAGTCGTTCGCGCTCAGCGCGCACGGGCACAAGATCAAGCCCGTCCTCGACGACGCCCTCTCCGGTCTGCGCAACGTCGAGGGGGACTTCGACCTCATCTTCCTGGACGCGGACAAGCCGAACTACATCACGTACTTCGAGACCATCCTCGCCCGCAATCTGCTGCGCCCCCGCGGCCTGCTCGTCGTCGACAACACCATGTGGGGCGGCGAGGTCCTCAACCCGCGCACCCTGCCGCCGGCCGAGGAGGCCACCACCGGCGAGGAGTGGATGGAGCGGATGTTCGCCAACTGGGCGCACGACGTCGTCAAGTTCAACAAGCACATCGCCGAGGACCCGCGAGTACGTGCCGCCCTGCTCACCGTGCACGACGGCATGACCCTCGTCCAGCTTGCCTCATGACCGCCCAGGGCGGGATCGGGCTCTCGGTCGGCACGCTGCTGCGGCGGGCCGCCGCGGTGGCGCCCGACAAGGAGATACGTGAGGCGGACCTCGCGGGGCGGCCCACGGGCACGTCCTGGGGCGCCCTGCGCCGACGGGTCCATCGCCTGGTCGGGGCGCTGCCCCGGCTGGGCGTCGGCCAGGGCACCGCGGTGGCCACGTTCGCCTGGAACAGCACCCGGCACCTGGAGTGGTTCTTCGGCGTCCCGATGGCCGGCGCCGTGCTCGCGCCGGTCAACGTGCGGTTCTCCGACGAGCAGATCGCCTGGGTCGTGGCCCACGCCCGGGCCGAGGTGATGGTCGTCGACGCCTCCCTGACGGGGCAGTTGGCGCCGCTGCTGCCCCGGCTCGGTTCGGTGCGCAGGTTCGTCGTGATCCCCGACGGCGGCACCGTGGACCCGGCGTTCACCGACGCGCTCTCCTACGAGGAGCTGCTCGCCGGTGCTGATCCCGTCGAGCCGCGCGACGTGGCGGAGAACCGCATCGCCTGCCTGTGCTACACGGGCGGCACCACGGGCAATCCCAAGGCCGTCGCCCACTCGCACCGGTCGCTGGCCCTGCACTCCCTCGCGGTGTGCACGGCCGACGCCTTCGCGATCCGGGAGAGCGATGTGATCCTCCCGCTGACGCCGCTGTTCCACGCGGCCGCCTGGGGCCTGCCCTACGCGGCCGCGATGGCGGGCGCGGGCCTGGTGTTCACCGGACCGCATCTCAAGCCCGGTGCCATCACCGAGACGCTTGAGCGGGAGCAGGTCACCCTGTCGGCGGGCGTGCCCACGTTCTGGCTCGCGCTGGACGAACTGGATCCGCCCAAGGAGGTCTTCGCGTCCCTGGAGCGGATCGTCTGCGGCGGCTCCGCGATCCCCTCCGGCCTGGTGCGCCGGTACGCCGACCGCGGCGTGACCATGCAGCAGGGGCTCGGCATGACGGAGAACATGGCGCTCGTCGCCCTGACGAACGTGCGCAGCAGCCGTGCCTCCCAGCCCGCGGAGAAGCAGCTCGACCTGCACCACACGCAGGGCCTCGCCGTGCCCGGTGTCGAGCTGCGCCTGGTCGACGGATCGGGGGGCGTCCTGCCGCACGACGGGGTGACGCAGGGCGAGCTGGAGGTCCGCTCGCTGTGGGGTGCGGTGCGCTACGAACGCCCGGGCGACGACAGCAACACCACGAAGTTCCACGACGGCTGGCTGCGCAGCGGGGACATCGCGTCCATCGAGCCGGACGGCTACATCCGCATCACCGACCGCAGCAAGGACCTGATCAAGTCGGGCGGCGAGTGGATCAGCTCGATCGCCGTCGAGTCCGCGCTGATGGAGCACCCCGACGTCCGCGAGGCGGCCGTCGTCGCCGTGCCGGACTCCCGGTGGCAGGAGCGGCCGCTGGCCGTGGTGGTGACCCGTGCCGGTACCTCGGTGACGGCGTACGACCTGCGCTCCTTCCTCCGCGGCGAGCTGCCCAAGTGGTGGGTGCCCGACCGCTTCGAGTTCGTCGCCGAGCTGCCGAAGACGGCCACCAACAAGTTCGACAAGAAGGTGCTGCGCAGCCGCTACGCGGATCAGTGACGCCCGGCGAAGACCACGGAGGGAACACGCATGCGACTGCACAACACCGGAGCATGGCAACCCGGTGACCCTCCGGGGAACCGGCACTTCGTCCGGACCCACTCGGCCGAGGAACCGCTGGCACTCCTCAGCGGCCGGCGCCTCGGCCCGGTGACGATGTCGTACGAGAGCTGGGGCGAACTCGACGCGGAACGGGGCAATGCCGTGCTCGTCCTGCCGCCGCTGAGCATGAGCAGCCACGCGGCGGGACCCACGGGTCCCGGGCATCGCGCGGAGGGCTGGTGGGACGCCCTGGTGGGCCCCGGGAAGCCGGTCGACACGGACCGCTTCCATGTGATCGTGGCCAACAATCTCGGCGGCTGCGACGGCAGTACGGGACCCACCGGTCTCGACCCGGAGGGCAGGCCCTGGGCCTCCCGGTTCCCCGCGCTCGACGTGGTGGACCAGGTGAACGCGGAGGCGGCGCTCGCGGACGCGCTGGGGATCGAGCGCTGGCACACCGTCATCGGCATGTCCATCGGCGGGGCGCGCGCCCTGGAGTGGGCGGTCTCCCGTCCCGAGCGGGTGGGGCAGCTGTTCCTGATCGCCGTGGCGGCGGCCACCCGCGTCGAACAGGCGGGCCACACCCATCTGGAACTGGAGCTGATCCGCCAGGACCCCCACTTCCACGGCGGCGAGTTCTACGACCTGCCCGAGGGCTGCGGGCCCCGGGCCGGTGTCGCGCTCGCCCGGAACTTCGCGCACATCCGCTACGGCACCGAGGCGTACTGGCAGGGCCGGTTCGGCGGGCAGGCCTGGTACGACGACTCGGACGGCTGCCACACCAAGTTCCGCGACTACGTCTTCGCGCAGGGCGAGAAGGCCTGGGAGCGCTTCGACGCCAACTCCTATCTGGTGCTCGCGGAGACGGCGCTGCGGGCCACCGTGGCGCGCGGCAGAGGAAGCATCGGCGCGGCGCTCGCCAGGATCACCTGCCCCACCCATGTCATCGGCTTCACCACCGACCGCGCCTACCCGTGCGAGACGCAGCGCGAGCTGGCCGAGGGCATCCGGGGCGCCCGGCTGCACATCGAGGAGTCGGAACTGGGGCACTACGGCTTCCTGTTCGCACCCGAGCTGATGGATCCTCAGCTCCGGCTCGCGCTCGGTTAGGGGCGGACCGGTGCTTGCCGTGCTGCTCCTGGGCGCCTTCATGCCCACCCTGGACTTCTTCATCGTCAATGTCGCCGTGCCGTCCATCGGCACGGACCTCACCGCGACCGGCGGCGAGACCCAGCTCGTCGTGGCCGCCTACGCCATCGTCTACGCCTGCTTCCTGGTGCTCGGCGGCTGGATCGGCGACTACTGGGGGCCCAAGAAGGCATTCATCGTGGGCATCGCGCTCTTCACCGCGACCTCGGCGGTGTGCGGCTTCGCCCCGGACGTCTGGTGGCTGATCATCGGCCGGGCCCTCCAGGGCGGCGCGTCCGTCGTGCTCTTCCCGCAGGTCCTCGCGCTCATCCAGATCCACTACCCGCCCGCGGAACGCCCCCGCGTGATGCGCGTCTACGGCCTGGCGCTCGGCAGCGCGATGGCCATGGGACAGTTCCTCGGCGGCGCCCTGATCACCCTCAACTGGCTGGGCCTGACCTGGCGTTGGGCGTTCCTCATCAATCTGCCGATCGGGGTGCTCGCGCTGCTGCTCGCCCCGCGCCTGCTGCCCGCGACGGACCGGCTCGGCAGCCGCCGCATCGACCGCACCGGGGTCGCGCTGTGCGCCGTGGCCATGGTGCTCCTCGTGCTGCCCCTGACGGTCGGCCGCTCGGTGGGCTGGCCGGGCTGGGCCCTGGCGATGCTCGCGGGGGCGGCCGTGGTCCTGCCGTGCTTCTGGCTCTGGGAGCGCCGCGTCGAGTCCCGTGGGCTCGACGCGATCCTGCCGCCCAGCCTGCTGCACGTCGGCGCGCTGCGCATCGGCCTGCTCACCGTGTTCGCCTTCTACGCCTCCCTGTCCTCGTTCCTGTACGTCCTGTCGCTGCTGCTGCAGGAGGGGCGCGCACTCAGCCCGCTCCAGTCCGGCCTGATCTCCACCCCGCTGGCCGTCGGCTTCTGCGTGGCCAGCATGGGCTCGCACTCCCTGACGGCGCGGTGGGGCATGCGGCCGCTCAAGGTCGCGATGTGCGTGCAGATCGTGGGGTACGCCGCGCAGTTCCTGCTGCTCCTCGCGGAGCCCCGCGACGTGAACATGGCGGCCCTCGGCACACTCCTCGCCGTCAACGGCGCCTGCACCGGGGCCGTGATGGGGCCGCTGCTCGGGCTCATCCTCGAGGGCATGAGGCCCGAGCAGGCGGGCACGGCCAGCGGACTGCTGGCCACCACGCAGCAAGTGGCGGGCGCCGTCGGCCTGTCCGTCATCGGCATCGTGTTCTACGGCGTCTCCCGGCACGCGTCCCTGGACGCCGCGCACATCACCACCGGCTACCGGCACGGCCTCGTCTTCCTGACGCTGACGTCGGGCGCCACCCTGGCCGGTCTCTTCCTGCTGGCGCGGGCCAGGGAGCGGCGCGCCGCCGCACAGGCCTCGGCCGCGGCCGCTATCCCCGCCGTCGGGCGCTGAACGACCGGGCGCGGGCGCGGCGTTCGGGGTCGAAGGCGTCCGTGGCGCCCGCGCCCCGGCCGCCGGGGCCCGCGTCCCAGCCTCGGATCTTCCGCGCGACGCCCTTCACCTTCGGATGGCCCGGCCGGTGGGCGATCTCGAAGTGCGACTCCTTGGGCGTGGCGAAGTCGCCGCCCCACGCCACCGCTCCGTCGAGTTCCGCGACGATGTCCCGGACGACGACCAGCTCGTGCGGGTACAGGCCGCCCTTGACGCCCACCGGGTAGGCGTCGGCGCGCACGGAAAGGGCGGTGCCGGACAGGTGGTTGGACTCGTACCGCTCGACGATGTGCCGTGACGTCGTGTGGCCGCGCACGTCGTCCTCGCGGAGCTGGTCGATCTCGTAGTGGAAGCGGCGTGCCACATGCAGCAGGAGCACCGCCGCGTCCCCCGGGGCCAGCCGTACCGAGCGTCCGGACCCTTCGATCCCCAGCTCGTCGGCTCTCTCCAGCACCGGCCATCCGTTGGCCGATCTCGCCCCGTTCCACACGCTGCCGTGCCCGGGGTCCGCGGCCCGTGCCGTACCGGAGAGGACCGGCACCGGAGCGACCGCGAGGGCGACGCCCGCGCCGGCGCCGGTGACCAGGACCCGTCGACGGTCAATGAGTTGATCCCGCATGACTCTTCCTTCGATCAGTCACCGACCACAGCGCGCCGCACAGCGCGACGAGAATGCAGAGGGTGAGGGCGACAACAGTGGGATTCACCCAGGCGGGCACGAGGTCGTGGTGCGCGTTGCACTTGTTGTGCAGCGGGAAAAGCCGCCCCGACTCGTCCGGGTGCCGCTCGCGGTAGGAGCGGTCGTACACGGTGTGGTCCGCGAAGCGGCACGTCTTCTCCGCGTCGAGGCCGCCCGCGAAGGCGCCCCGCAGCCACACCACGACGTCCGCGAAGAGCAGGGCGGACGCGACGTGCACCCACCATCTCGGGCGCCGCCACTCGCCGGTGCGCAGCCACTTCACCGCGACGACCGCGCTCCAGGCACTCCACACGCACCATGCGCCGAGCGCGATCACCGCAAGGAGCACCACCAGTTCCCGCACGCGCTGTACTCCCGGCCGTCAGTTCTCCCGTGCGCGCGCCGACTCGCGGGTACGGGCGGCGTGCAGATACTTCTCGTGGTTGGCCCGGTAGGTGTCGGCCAACCGGTTCTCCATGCCCGTACGACGCAGGATCGCACTCACGAAACCCTGCTCGAACGAGTCCAGCTTGTCGGCGCCGCCCGGCAGGTTCTGCAGTACCGAGGGCAGCATCGCGCCGGCCATGGTGATGAGCTGTTTGCGGCCGAGGCCGAGCGTGATGTCGCTGGCGGTGAGGACGTTGTGGGCGGCGAACTTGCAGTTCTCGGCCGTTCCCCAGCGGTCCTCGAAGTAGGTGTTGAAGCGGCGCAGGCCGCCGCCTCCGTCGTAGTGGTCCTTGACGGCCTGGACGATCGTCTTGCCGCCGCGCACCGCACGCGCGAGCCGGTATCCGTCGGCGTCCTCGATCAGGTCGGCGAAGCCGAACGACGACGCCACGGTCGGCACGGCCAGCTTCGCCTCGCAGAACGCCTTGCCCGACGCGTACTGCTCCTCGGAGTTGCGCCACTCCGCGAAGAACGTCATGAGGTCGCCGCCCCAGCCCGCGACGTCGCCGCCGTTCGCGCTCTTCTGGTTGGACTCCTGCGGGGTGAGGAAGTGGCCGTTGGCGGTGGCCATCAGGTGTTCGGCGCCGAGCTCGTAGCCCGTGTAGGGGTCGGTGAAGTTCTTCATGATGGTCATGCCCCGGTCGTTGGCGTGCTTGACGAACCCCTCGTCGTAGCCGCCGATCAGGAACCACCAGCCCAGTTCGTTCTGCCAGTCCTTGTTGCCGTACTCGGCGTGCCGGATGTACTCCATCACCAGCTGCGAGGGGCTCCGGTCCGAACCCGTGTAGCCGACCGCGACGTCGTACAGCCGCTGGATGTAGGCGATGAACGCGTCGGCCGGGCCCGCCGGGTCCTTGATCGACCCGGTGCCGGGGTCGCTCCGCTCGCGCCACACGTCGCGGTCCAGGTCGAAGGAGTCGGAGCCGTTGCTGACCTTGAACTCCTTGATCTGGTTGAACGACCAGTTCGTGGGGAGCGTGAAGCCGAGGTTGCCGGAGAAGCCCCAGGACATGCCGGACACGAACGAGAAGCGGGCGAACGTCTTGTTGGTGACGTTCGTGCACACGTTGCGCGATCCGTAGACGCCGTGCACGTACTTCTTGCCCTGGCTGGCGAGACCGGCGGAGACCCCTTGGAAGTACGGCACGATCGCCGAGTCGATCTCGTCCTGGGTCGCGTCGTAGTCGACGGCGAAGTAGATCACGGTGCCGCGGTTGAAGCCGTAGTCGGAGGCGAGCTTATGGGCGTTCAGGGCGTGCTCGTAGCCGTGGGTGTAGGTGAAGTCGACGAGTCGGCGGGCGTTGTCCTGGTAGATCGGGAAGACCCTGAGCCCGTTGTCGAAGATGGTCTTCAGCTCACCGGGCTTGATCTCCTTGTCGAGATCGGAGCCCGGCGGGTCGTACAGGTAGCGGCCCACGATCCGGTAGCCGTTGGCGTGCAGCCACTTGGCCCGTGACGCGGTGATCTCGAAGCGGGTGTCGGAGGCGCTCGCGGGGCGGTCCGCGTCACCCATGGACACCAGGAGCTGGGCCCAGGTCGTGTAGTCCCCGCGGCCGTAGTTCGCCTCGCCTTCCTTGGAGATCTGCGAGAACCGCTGGAACGCCTTGACGTAGTCCGTGAGAGCGCCGTCGTAGGTGTCGCGCTGGTTGGTGCGGTAGTCGCCGATCGGCTCGTTGAACACGCAGGCCGCGGAGAAGAGTTCGACGAAGACGCCGGTGGACCCCGGGCCGAGGTTGTTGGCGCGCAGCCCCGCCTGGGTGGCGGGGCCGAAGTTGCCGTTCGGGGAGGCGATGCCCAGCACGTACTGGATGGCGATCATCAGCGACTTCTGCACGTCACGGGAGTAGATCCCGTCGCAGGGCCCGATGCCGTAGGCGTCCTTCTGCCAGTAGCGGCCGTTCAGCCACTGCTGGATGCCGCGGATCTTGTCCGTGCCCCCGGCGACGACGACGTACGCGTCCATGTTGAGGATGCACTTGAAGATCTTGGCGCTGACCGTGCCCTCGCCCTCGGGGATGCCCATGTTGGCGCGCAGGTCCTTGACCGCCTGCCGGGTGACGCCGGTGTACCAGCCGTAGCTCTCGGGCTCGACGGCCCAGTAGCCCTTGCAGAACAGGCCGTGCTGGAGGATCGCGACGATGTTGCGGTTCTTGTCCCAGCCGAAGCCGATCTCGCCGAGCGCCGCCACCTTGGCCAGGGTGGTGGGGCCGAATCCGGCGACGACCGGGCTGATGCCCAACTCGTGCTGCAGGCCCATGATCAGCGCGTTCATGGTGGACCAGCCCGTGCGGCCGGTCTCCGGACACCGTTCGTACCCCGCCACGCCGCCGTAGGTGGCGTTCACCCATCTCTGTGCTTCGAGAACCTTCTCGTCCGCCACGATTCCCCCTGCCCCTCTCCCCTGTCACCGGTCACGCTCAGGTCTGGCCGTTCTTGACGATCAGAGCACGCAGGCCGTGCTGCAGATAGTCCCCGTACGCCAGCGGCGGGTTCTTCACCCGCCCGGTCGCACCCTCGGGCAGGAACGGTTCGATGACGCTGTGGTGCCCCGCGTTGAGGAAGAACGGCAGGGAGAGCCGCTCGGCGTTGACGAACTTCACGCGGTGGTTCGGGGCCGGGAAGTAGTCGTTCGTGACGTGGGCCATGTACGTGCCGCAGTTGACGAGGAAGTTCTCCTCGGACGTCGGCAGGTCACGCCAGCCGTCGACCGTCTCGACCTGGAGGTTCTGCACCTGCGTCTGGAAGAGCACGGTGATCATCGAGACGTCGAGATGGTCCTCGAAGCTCAGCTTGGTCCCGTCGGGGCCCGTCTTGACCGGCGGATAGTCCTCCAGGTACGGGTAGCGGATCAGCGACACGGAGGAGAGCGTGTCGTCCTCCGCGAGCGCGGCGTCGAAGAAGCTCTCGGGCTTGCCGAGCGCGAGCGCCATGCCCCGCATGATGACCGTGGAGAGCCGGAGCATCTCCGTGTAGTAGCGCTCGCCGAAGGGCCGGAACCGCGGGTGCCTGTCCTCGTCGGGCCAGAGGTTCACCTCGTGCATCGGCGTCCCCGCCGCGATCATCGGGTGCTCCTCGGTGAACCTGGGGTTCAGGTAGCAGAAGGACTCGACCGCCTTCTTCCCCTTGGTCGCCATGTAATAGCCGTTGCGGATGTGCGAGTTGTTCTTGTTGTACGCGTGGATCGCCAGGTCGTACTTCTCCTGGTCGGTCATGGTCCGGTGGAATTCGTTCACCACGTCCTGCAGCAGCTGGACGTCCACGCCGTGGTGCGAGGCGTAGAAGAACCCGGAACCGCGGCACGCCTTGTTGATCTCCTCGGCGACGCGGGTCTTCTCCTTCGCGTCGTCCCCGAACAGCGGGGAGATGTCGATGGTCGGAACCTCCGCCGACGGCATCAGTACGGGCATGGGACCCTCCTCGGGCAGTGGTCTGTCAGTTCACCAGGCGTCGGACGACGACGCGGTCATGCGTGCACACATGGCGGAGACCAGGCGCTCGTTCCTGACCCACGAGTGGTGGGTCTCCCCGTGCAGCGGGTGGACCTCGATGGAGTCGGCCGGCAGGAGCGTGTCCAGGCCGTTGTGCGACGAGCGCAGATAGAAGTCGAACAACTGCCGCTGCTGCTCGTCCCGGACGATCTCGTTCGGCTCGCCCGCCTTGAACATCACGAGCTTCCCGACGCGGGCGCCGAACCGCTGCAGATCCGCCCGGTCCGGTACGTAGTGGTAGTTGATCGGGTCGAGGATGTCCTCCACATCGGGATACCCGATCCGGGCCGCCGCGTGGCGCATGTTGAAGTACGAGTCGATGAGGAACAGGTCGTCCACCTTCTCGCCCGCACGCGTCAGCTGCAGCGACACCTCCAGGGCGAGCACCCCTCCGAAGCTCCAGCCGAGCAGGCTGTACGGTCCGGCCGGCTGCAGGGCCCTGATGTGGCCGATGTAGTACTCGGCCAGCTCCCCGAACGAGCCCATCGGGGCGTGCAGGTGCACGTTGTTGAAGAGCACGAGCCGGTGTCCTGGCAGCCGTTGGGCGATGTTGCTGAGATAGCTCTCGGCGCCGCCCTCGCCGGGCGGGAAGACGAAGAGGGTGTGCTCCGCGCTGTCCTCGTCGACGAGGATGTACGGCTCGAAGTCGTCCTCGGGCACCGGCTGGGCTTCGGTCCGTGCCCGGCCCTGCCCGCTGTTCGCCACGCTCGACGTGTGGGCGACCAACCGTTCGAGCCACACCTGGAGTTCACCGGTGAACCGTTCGGTGGTGGCCCGGTCGAGCCTGCTGTCGACCACGGTGACGAGGCGGCCTCCGGTGCACCGCATCGTCACGTCGATGCCGAACTGGTCGGCCCCGCGGTTGCGTTCGGAGATGTTGCTGCCCGACATCGCCGAGTCCAGCCGCCAGCCCGCGGGGCGGTCGGGGCCCTGCGGTGCCTCGTCGGCGACGCGTCCCAGGTAGTTGAAGCTGACCGGCGCGAGCGGGGCCCGGGCGCCGCCGTACTTGCCGAAGAGCGCTCCGTAGCCGACGCCGTGGTGCGGCACGCGCCGTGCGTTCTCCTTGGTCCGCAGGATGCTGCCCCCGAGGTCTTCCGTGTCGGCCTCGACGGCCAGCGGGTACATCGTCGTGAACCAACCGACCGTGTCCCGGACGTCGGGGGCGCCGTCGAACCGTTCCCGGCCGTGGCCCTCGACGGTGATGTGGTGCGTCGCCCGCCCGGTGACCGCGCGCAGGGCGAGTCCGGTCGCCGTCAGGAGCAGGTCGTTCATCGTGGTGTCGTACGCCCAGTGGCTCTCGGTGAGCAGCGTCCGGGTGTCGGAGGGGTTCAGCGCGAACTCCTCGCGGTGCGTGTCCGCGTCCTTCGTCCGGACGGACAGGTCGGCCGGTGCGGCCGCCATGCCCTCGACGACCTCCGCCCAGAGCTGCCGCTCGTCGTCGCCGGGCACATAGCGGCTCAGGGCCTGGGCCCACTGCCGGTAGCTGCTCGTCTTCTCCTGGAGATCACCGCCGTGGTAGAGGATCTCCAGGTCCTGCGCGAGGATCTGCCAGCTGACGCTGTCGACGATCAGGTGGTGCAGGGCGAACCAGATCCGCTCCGTGCCGTCGTCGAATCCGCGCAGGTGGGCGACGCAGTGGGTCGGGCCCTGCGCCAGGTCGAAGCCGCTCTGCCAGGCGGCGAGCCGCCGGCCGATCTCCTCGTCGTCCAGGCCGCGTACGTCGAGTTCGTGCAGGACGACGTCCGGCCGCTCGGCGGTGTACGTCTGGGTGATCGTGCCGTTCTCGTCGGGTCCGGTGTAGCGCAGGCCGAACGCGTCGTGGTGGTCGACGAGCCGTACGAGGGCCGACCGCAGCCGTGCGGTGTCCAGCGGCGGCACCGTCACGGCGAAGTTGTGGTTCCACCAGCCGCGGTCCGCGAGCGGCTTCGCGAAGAACCACTCCTGGATGGGCAGCAGCGGGCAGTCGCCGCCGAGGCGGCCCTGCTCGGGCGGTTCGCCCTGGCCCTCCTTCACCTCGTCCCGCTGTACGGGACCGGTCAGCACGTGGTCGACGAGACGCCGGACCGTGGGGTGGTCGAAGACGTCCTTGACGTTGACCTTGCGTCCGGCCTCGCGCTGGATGCGGCTCGCCAGGTGCAGGGCGCTGATGCTGTCGCCGCCGGACCGGAAGAAGTCGTCGTCGATGCCCACCGTGCCGCCGGGCAGCTGCGCGCTCCACAGCTGGCACAGCCGGGCCTCGGTGCGGTTGCGCGGTGCCGCGTAGGCCGCGCGCTGTGCGGTGAGGCCCGCCTGGGGCAGCGCCTTGGTGTCGAGCTTGCCGTTGACGGTCAACGGCAGTGCCCGGTCGAGCCGTACGAGCACGGCGGGCACCATGCTCGGCATGAGCTTGGCCCGCAGGGTCGCGAAGACCTCGTCCTCGTCGACGCTCGCGTCGCCCTCGGCCACGTAGTAGCCGACGAGGCGCTTGCTGTCCGGTGACCGTTCGTCGGAGGCCACGACGACGGCGCACTCCCGGACGTTCGGGCAGGTGGCGAGGACCGCTTCGACCTCGCCGAGTTCGATGCGCAGACCGTTGATCTTGACCTGTGCGTCATTGCGTCCGACGTACTGGATCTCGCCGTCACGGGTCGGCCGCACCAGGTCGCCGGTCCGGTAGATGACCGGACAGAGGCCGTCGCGGACCTCGGCCTCGGTGCGGAACGGGTTCGGCAGGAAGCGTTCGCCGGTGAGGTCGGGCCGGTTCAGATATCCGTCGGTGACACACGCGCCCGCGATGTACAGCTCGCCGACGGCCCCGGCGGGAAGCGGCTTCATCGAGTCGCTGAGGACGTACAGGCGGCTGTTGCCGAGCGGCCGGCCGAAGGTGTTGCGGTAGCGCTCGCCGGGTGCGAAGAGCCGGTAGGTGTTGTAGACGGCGGTCTCCGTGGTGCCGTACGCGTTGACGAGCGGCCCCGCGTACTCGCGCCGGATCTTCTCGAAGTGGTTCTCGTGGAACGACTCCCCCGCGACCAGCACGCACTTCAGGTGTTCGAGGCGGGCGAGGTCGAACTGCTGGATCTGCGTCGGCGTGCCGCTCAGATAGGTGAGCCCCGCGCGGTTCGCGTACGCGTAGAAGCCGTCGTCGTGGGCGGGCGAGGGCGGCGGGACGACGAGCGTGTGGCCGCCGAGGAGGGACAGCGCCAACTGCTCGACGGAGAAGTCGAAGACGTAGTTCGCCAGGAACAGGACGCCTTCGCGCGCCTCGTCGGGTGTGCCGAAGTAGCGCCCGCTCACCTGCTCGCGGAAGCTGTCGACCGCACGGTGCGGGACGAGTACGGCCTTGGGCCTGCCGGTGGTGCCCGAGGTGTAGATCGCGTACGCCAGGTCGGCGCTCGTGACGGGCGTGACCGGGTTCCCGGCGGCAGGTCCTGCCGGTTCGCCGAGGTCCGCCGCCTCGATGTCGAGGACGTGCAGGTCGGTCGCGGTCGGCAGCGCGCGCAGCCGTTCCCCGTGGACCTGGTTGGTGACGACGAGGCGGGCCCGGGTGTCCTCCAGCATGAACGCGACGCGGTCGTCCGGATAGCCCGGATCGATCGGTACGTACGCCGCACCGGCCTTCCACACGGCAAGGATCGCCGTGATCATCAACTCGCTCTTGTCCAGGACGAGTCCGACCAGATCGTTCGGCCGCAGCTGCACGACCGACCGCAGGTGGTGCGCCAACTGGTTGGCGCGCTCATTCAGTTCGCGATAGGTCAGCCGCGTCTCGCGGTAGACCACCGCGATCTCGTCCGGCCACCTGGCGGCCATCTCCTCGAACACGCCGTGCAGCGTCCGTCCCGCGGCGGAAACCTGCGGGACGCCGCCGCCGACCGCGGACGGCAGGGCCGCGTCGTCCAGGAGGGCGACGTCCGCGAGCCCGGCCCCTTCGCCCTCGGCGGAGAGCCGTGCGAACTCCCCGAGGATCGCCCGGAAGGTGGCGATGAAGCCCTCGGCGCTCGCGTCGTCGAAGAGCGAGGCGGCGTACGTCAGGTTGCCCGCGAGTCCGCCGCCGGTCTCGGTGAGGGTGGCTGACAGGTCGAACTTGGTGGCCGTCCAGCCGCCGCCGTCGGGCTTGTACTCGATCGGCGCCGCGGCCGCGTCGCCGGTGCGCTCCGTGACGTTCTGCAGGGTGAAGTTGACCTGCAGGACGGGGTGGCGGCTCGGGTCCTTCGTCACGTCGAGTTCCTTGACGAGCTGCTCGAACGGCAGCTCACCGTGCACCTGCGCGGCCACGACACCGGCGCCGACCGAGCGGACGTGGTCGAGGAGCGTCGCATCCGGGTCGACCCGCACGCGCAGCGCGAGCAGGTTCGCGAAGAACCCGACGGTGCGGTCGAACTCCGGGCGTCCGCGGTTGGCGGACGGCGTGCCCACGACGAAGTCGTGCTGGCCGGAGTACATGTTGAGCATCAGGCTCCAGGCGCCGAGCAGCACGCTGTACAGGCTGACCCGCGCCGACTGGGCCAGGGCCCGCAGCGCCTCGGTGGTCTCCTCGTCCAGGGCGAACTCGATCTCCCTGCCGCGGTAGTCGAACCGCGGCGGACGCGGCCGGTCGAGCGGCAGCCTGACCGTCTCGAACCCGGCGAGCGCCTCCGTCCAGTACTCGGTGAGGGTCGCGAGGCGCCGCCCCGTCAGGTACTGGCGCTGCCATACGGCGAAGTCCTCGTAGGTGCCGTGGATCGCCTTGAGGTCCGACGCGGGCACACCGCGCAAGAGGGCCGCAAGCTCCTCGCGGAAGGCGTTCCAGGACCAGCCGTCGAAGCTGCTGTGGTGCAGGACGATGCTCAGGTACAGCTCGCCCGGCGCCGTGGCCAGCTCGAACAGATCAGCCTGGAGGGGCAGTTCCTCATGCAGCCGGAAGACGTACGCGGAACGCTCGACGAGCCGCGCGTCCAGTTCGGTGGTGCTGCCGACCGTGTGCACGGGCACGTCGAACCGTGCCGCCGCGTCCTGTTCCGCGAGGACGTGCTGGCGCCGCACGCCGTCGCCGTCCGTCCTGAGCAGGGTGCGCAGCGCGGGATGGCGGCGCAGCAGCGCGTGCAGCGCCTGCGTGAC
Organism: Streptomyces sp. NPDC059002; assembly: GCF_042740435.1. NCBI lineage: Bacteria > Bacillati > Actinomycetota > Actinomycetes > Kitasatosporales > Streptomycetaceae > Streptomyces > Streptomyces sp. NPDC059002. The sequence continues at coordinate 66,065 of NZ_JBHYJI010000002.1, forward strand.
CGACTCCCGCGACACGGTGTCGTCCGTCGCGATCCGCAGGACGAACGGGATGTTGTAGGCGGCGGTGCCGCCCTCGAACTCGTCGATGAACAGGAGGCGTTCCTGGGCGAGGGACACCGGCGGGTTCCCGCTGCCGGCCGCGGCGCGGGCGACGGCGGGCCCGCTCTGGTCCTCGTCGGTCTGCGCGGCCGTGTCCCTGATGTGCCGGGCCTGTGCGCCGAGGGTGGTGTGCTGGAGCACGGTGCCGACGCCGAGGCCGCGCCCGAAGCCGGTGGTGATGGCCTGGGCGAGCACCATCGCGCGCAGGCTGTCGCCGCCGAGCGCGAAGAAGTCGTCGTGCACGCCGACGCGGTCCGGTGCGATACCGAGCACCGTGGACCAGATGCCGACCAGCTTGGCCTCGACGTCGTTGGACGGCGCCACGTACCCGTCGCCCTCGGCCGTCGCGAAGTCCGTCTCGGGCAGCCGCCGGGTGTCGAGCTTCCCGCTGGGCGTGACCGGGATGTCCGTGATCCGCAGGATGCGCGAGGGCACGACGGCCTCGGGCAGCTTGGTGCGCATCCACTCCTTCACGTCCTGCTCGTCGAGGTCTCCGTCGCAGACGTAGAAGCCGACGAGGTACTTCTGCGCCGCGGCGAACCCCGCGGCCCGGTGCTCGCGGGCGATCACCAGGGACCGGGTGACGCCGGGGTAGGACGACAGCGCCGCCTCGACCTCGCCGAGTTCGACGCGCTGGCCGCGGATCTTGACCTGGAGGTCGGTGCGGCCCAGGCATTCGAGTTCGCCGTTGGGCAGCCACCGGACGAGGTCACCGGTCCTGTACAGGCGCGCGTTGCGTCCCGTCGCGCGTTCCTCGGGCGTCTGGAAGGGGTTGTCCAGGAAGCGTTCCGCCGTCAGCTCGTCGCGGCCCAGGTAGCCGCGGGTGACACCGACGCCGCCGATGTAGAGCTCGCCCATGCCGCCGACCGGGACGCGCCGCATCGACTTGTTCAGGACGTACGCCGTGTAGTTCTCCACGGGGTGACCGATGCTCTTGGTGGCCCGCCGCTCCCCGTCCGCGTACGGCCGCTTGTGGCTCGTGATCGAGATCTCGGTGGGGCCGTACCCGTTGATGATGGTGCCCCGGAACATCCCGCGGATCTTGTTGAACACCGGCTCGGTGAAGTCCTCGCCGATCGCGTCGATGCGGGTCAGGGACGTCGTCGTCGAGTAGTCGTAGAGCGAGAGGACGGAGGGCGTGCCGGAGAGGTACGTGACGTTCTCGTCGTTGATGTACTTGTACAGGCGCTCGGCGTCCGTGCGCATCGTGTCGTCCAGGACCACGAGCTTCTGCCCGTTGAGCAGGGCGTCGGTCATCTGCTCGACGAAGTGGTCGAAGACGTAGTTGGAGAAGGACAGGAGCGCCTCGTCGCCGTCGCTCTTGTCGAGTGAGAACAGCCTGGCCAGGGACGTCTGCAGATTGACGACGCCGCGGTGCTCGACGAGCACGGCCTTGGGCCTGCCGGTGGTGCCCGAGGTGTAGATCGCGTACGCCAGGTCGGTGCTGGTGACCTCGGTGTCGGGGTTCTCCGTCGACCGGTAGCCCATCGGAAGCCGCTCGATGTCCAGGACGTGCAGCTCGGTCGCGGTCGGCAGCGCGCGCAGGCGTTCCCCGTGCGCCTGGTTGGTGACGACGAGGCGCGCCTGGGTGTCCTCCAGCATGAACGCGACGCGGTCGTCCGGATAGCCCGGATCGATCGGTACGTACGCCGCCCCCGTCTTCCACACGGCGAGGATCGCCGTGATCATCAACTCGCTCTTGTCCAGGACGAGTCCGACCAGATCGTTCGGCCGCAGCTGCACGACCGACCGCAGGTAGTGCGCCAACTGGTTGGCCCGCTCATTCAGTTCGCGGTACGTCAGCCGGGTGTCGCGGTAGACCAGCGCGATCTCGTCGGGCCAGGCGGCGGCCTTCTCCTCGAACACGCCGTGCAGGGTCGTGTCGGCGGGGAAGTCGGCCTCGGTGCGGTTCCAGGCGTCGTAGCGTTCGATCATCGCCGGGGAGACGAGTTCGAGGGCGTCGACGGGCCGCGCGATGTCGTCCGTGACCTGGTCGAACAGCGTGTGGGTCACATCGAGCAGCGTGTCGATGGTGGTGTCGTCGAAGAGTTCGCCCGCGTACCAGAGGGTGACCGTCAGCTCGTCGCCCTCCTCGCGCGCCACGACGGCCAGGGGGTAGTCGACCTTGTCGGCGTCGTAGGCCTTCTCGAAGCGCAGGAGCGCGTCGTGCTCCCGCTCCTCGTCCTCGTCCAGGAGCCGGGGGTAGTTCTCCAGGACGAGCAGCGTGTCGAAGAGCCTGCGCTTCATGCCGCCGGTCTCCAGCCTGCCGAGCTCCACGACGCTCTTGGCGTTCATGGTGTTCACGGCGGTCTGGATCTCGCCGACGGCCTCGCCGACGCTCTTCGTCGCCTGGTCGTCGTGGTCGACGATCAGGGGCAGCGTGTTGATGAACAGGCCGACCGAGTCCTCGATGCCCTCGATGTGCGGGTCGCGCCCGGACACGATGGTCCCGACGACCGTGGTGTTGCCGCCGCCGACGGCGTACAGGACCTTGTGCCAGACGAACTGCAGGACCGAGTGCAGGGTGACCTGGTGGGCCGCGCACACGGCCTTCAGCTCGGCGGTCCGCTCCGCGCCCAGGCGCAGCTTCTTCGTCCGGTGCTCGCGGACGTGGTCGTACTCGCTCAGCGAGGTCTGGTAGCGGATGTCCTCCTTGACCAGGCCGCCGAAGTCACCGCGCTCGTCGATGCGTTCGACCTGCCGGGTCCAGTACGCGACGTCGTCGTCGCGGTGCGCCTCCCAGTGCCGCTGGGCCGTCGGGTAGGCGGTGTCCGCGGCCGGTTCGAGCTCCTTGCCCTGGAGCAGCCGGAGGTAGTCGCGGTGCACGGCGTCGTGCAGGACCGGCAGGCTCCACCCGTCCAGGATGATGTGGTGGCAGCTGAAGAGCAGCGCGAACAGGTCGTCGCGCTGCTTGATCAGGTAGACCCTGAACAGCCGTCCCGCGGACGGGTCGTAGGGCTCGGTCCTGTCCCTCTCCTGCAGCTCCTTGATGCGCGCGTCCTGCTCGCCGGAGTCCGCCACGTCGCTCAGGTCGACGAACCGCCAGGCGAAGGGCTTGTCGTCGTTGTCGATGATCTGGAGGGGTTCGTCGGCCCACTCGAACCGCAGCCTGAGGGCCGGATAGGTGCGCCGGGCGTGCTGCCATGCCTGACGCATCAGCTCGGGGCGTATCGCGCAGTGGTAGCGGTGCACCGACTGCATGACGTAGGCGTCGTCGCCGTTCCTGCGCTTGAGCGCGTGGTAGAGCAGGCCCTGCTGCAGGCCGTTGGCGAGCAGCCGCACCGGCTCGCCGTCGGCCGGGTCCCGTTCGGCGGCGGGCCCCTCCTGCGGCGCGGGCTCCTCGCCCTGCCGCTGCTCGAGGCACCGCGCGAGCGCGTCGAGCGTCCTGAGGGCGAACACCTCCTCGACTCCGATGAACACGCCGAGGCGGCGGCGTACGCGCGCGATGAGCAGGATGCAGGAGATGCTCTGCCCGCCCAGGCGGAAGAAGTCGTCGCCGTCTCCGATGCGTTCGGCGGGGACGCCGAGGACCTGGCTCCAGATCTCGCGGAGTTCGCCGATGACACCGCCGTCCGCGGCCGGTCCGCGGTCACCGGTCGGCGCGGCCGGGCGGGCGATGTCCACCTCGGGCAGCGCGCGCCAGTCCGCCTTGCCGTTGACGTTGACCGGGATGGCGTCGAGCCGGACCATCCGGGCCGGGACCATGATCCGGATCAGCCGCTCCTCGAGGAACGCGATGAGGTCGTCCTCGCCGACCTCGGCCCCGGGCCCGGTCACGTAGTAGCCGACCAGATGGCGGTCGCTGCCGCCGCCCGCCCCTTCGCGGGCCACGACGACACATTTGCGTACGCCGGGGAACTCCGTCGCCTGCGCCTCGATCTCGCCCGGCTCCACCCGGACACCGTTCAGCTTCAGCTGGAAGTCGCTGCGCCCCATGAACTCGACCTCGCCCGAGGGCAGGACGCGTGCCAGGTCGCCGGTCCGGTAGATGCGGGCGTTCATGCCGCGCGCCCTGTCCCGCTCGGAGCGGAACGGGTTCGGCATGAACCGCTCGGCGGTCAGGTCGTCCCGGTTGTGATAGCCAGGGGCGACCCCGCAGCCGCCGATGTACAGCTCGCCGATGGCGCCGACGGGCAGCTGCTTGAGGTCCTGGCTCAGGACGTACCACTTCACGTTGCGCACCGGGCGGCCGATGCTGCGGTCCGTGCGCTCGGTCACGCCCGGCGCGAACTCCTTCACCGCGGTGACGAAGGCCGCCTCGGTGAAGGCGTACTCGTTGACGATCCGGCCCGCGAACCTCTCGCGCAATTGGCGGAGCCCGGCAGCCGTCAGTTCCTCGCCGACCAGCAACAGCCGCTTCAGGCGCGGACATCGGCCCAGGTCGAAGTGTTGGAGCACGGATCCCGTGGCGTTGAGGTAGGTGACGCCGTGGCGCTCGATGTACTCGGGGAAGCGGTCGGGGTCCAGCCTGATCTCGTCGGGGACGATCACCAGCGTCTGTTCGTTGATGAGCGCGATCAGCGTCTGCCGCAGATGCGGTTCGAAGACGTACGAGGCGAAGAGCGCGACCCGCTCCTCGCCGGGCCTGCGCATGTCGTAGCGCTCGGACAGGTCCGTGATGCTGTTCACGACGCTGTCGTGGTACTTGGGAACTCCCTTGGGCACACCGGTCGTTCCCGAGGTGTACGTGAGATAGGCGAGGTCCTTGCTGCCCAGCGAGGAGAGTCGCGGCTTCTCGCGCAACTCGCTGCCGCCCGCCTCCTGTTCCTCGACGACCGCCTCGATCTCGATGACCCGCACGGCGTCGTGCTCGGGGCCGAGCAGCTCCCGCAGCCGTGCCGCGTGCCGCCGGTTGGTGACGATGCCCGTGAGGCCGGTGTCGCCCACGGCGAACCGCACCCGCTCGGCCGGGTAGGCCGGGTCGATCGGCACATACGCCGCCCCCGCCTTCCAGATCCCGAGGGTGGCGACGACGCCGAGGTCGCTCTTGTCGAGGTACAGACCGATCAGTTCCTGCGGCCGCACGCCCATCGCGGGGCCGAGCAGCCAGTGCGCGACCTGGTTGGACCGTTCCTCGATCGCGCGGTACGTCAGCGTGGTGTCGCCGAAGACGACGGCCTCGCGGTCCGGCGACCGCCGCGCGGCGTCCTCGAAGAGGTCGTTGAGCCGCTTGCCCGCGGGGAAGTCGCCGTCGGTGTCGTTCCACGCGTGCAGCTGCGCGCGCTGGCTCGCCGACGCCAGCTCGATGTCGGCGACGAGGTCGTCGGGCCGGTGCACGAACTGGGCGAGCACCTCGCGCACGACGTCGAGCACACCGGCGACCGTCCGGTCCTCGAAGAGGTCCCCCGCATAGGCCATCGTCCACCGCAGGCAGCCGCCCGCCTCGTCGTCCCGCACGATCATGGCGAGCGGGGCCGACGGCAGCTCGGCCAGGTCCACCTCACGGTCGGCGAGCACGAGCAGCGCGTCGAAGAGGCCGCGCTGCAGCAGCTCGTCCTGGCGCGCGTACGCGTCCTTCGTGCGCAGCGCCTCGTCGAGTTCCCGCACCGCGGCCGCGCAGCTCAGCCGCGCCTGCTCGGTGTGGTCGACGACGACCGGCAGCACCGCGGCCTTCGGCAGGCCGTCCGCTCCGGTGGCGTCGACGAGGGCGGCGACCGTCCGGTTCCCGTGGCCGTAGGCGCGCATGACGCTGTGCAGCGCGGCGAGCGCGAACGCCCCCGCCGAGACACCGGAGCCGGCGCGCAGGGCGTCCTTCAGCGCGGTGTACTCCCGTCCGCCGAAGGACACTTGTCGGTGCTTCGTCGCACGAACACCAGGATCGTCGTCCCGTACCGCGATCTTGTTGCGCCACTCGTCCTTGAGCAGCATCTCCAGGTCGCAGCGCTCGCTCGACACTCCTTCGATGCGGGCAGTCCAGTCCGCGGCAGTCCTCGGGTAGCGTGCTGACATCATTCGTGGGCTCTCCGTCATGCGGGATGTATGCGAGCGTGCCGTGCTGTTCTCATCGGGGCTCTCGCCCACGGCGGTTGCGCGGTGCGCGTCAGGCGGTGAGCGCCTCGACGCTCCGTGCCAGGGCTTCGATGGCCTGATCGATCTCGCTCTCGGTGATCGTCAGCGCGGGGCGGAACCGGAGGCCGCGTTCCCCGCACGGCAGGGCGATCACCAGGTGGTCCCGGTACATCCGGCCGAGCACGTCGTCACGGAGCCCCGGGTCCGGCAGGTCGACCGCGCACATCAGGCCGCGGCCGCGGGCGTTGCTCACGGTCTCGGGGTACTCGGCCTCCAGGGCCTCCAGGGCGTCGCGGAAGTACGCGCCGCGGCGTACGACGGTGTCGAAGAGTTCCGTGCGCTCGATCGTCTCCAGGATCCGGGTGGCCCGGACCATGTCGGTGAGGTTGCCGCCCCAGGTGGAGCTGATCCGGGAGGAGACGGTGAAGACGTTCTCCGGCACCTCGTCGATGCGGCCGCCGCCCATCACGCCGCACACCTGGGTCTTCTTGCCGAACGCCACGAGGTCGGGCCGCAGGCCCAGTTGCTGGTAGGCCCACGCGGTGCCGGTGATCCCGCAGCCGCTCTGCACCTCGTCGAGCACGAACAGCGCGTCGTGCTCGTGGCACAGACGCTCCATGGCCTGGAGGAACTCCGCGCTGAGGTGGTTGTCGCCGCCCTCGCCCTGGATCGGTTCGGCGACGAAGCAGGCGATCATGCCGTCGGCGGCCAGGAACATCTTCTCGGCGGCCTCGACGGCATGCCGCTCGGCCGCCTCGTTCGCGCCCGCGTACTGGGACAGCGGGTGCCGCAGCGCGGGCGAAGGGATGCGCGGCCAGCCGAACTTGGGGTAGCGGGCGGTCTTCGACGGCTCGGTGTTCGTCAGCGACATGGTGTAGCCGCTGCGGCCGTGGAACGACCGCTCCAGGTGCATGACGTGCAGCCCGTCGACGGCCTGCTCGTCGAGGCCCAGCTTCTGCGCCTTCCAGTCGAGCGCCGCCTTGAGCGCGTTCTCCACGGCGAGCGCCCCGCCGTCCACGAAGAACAGGTGGGGCAGCCGCGGGTCGCCGAGCACCCGGGCGAAGGTCTGCACGAACCTGGCGTACGGAACCGAATACAGGTCGGGGTTCGACGGCTTGTTCACCGCCGCGGCGGCAAGCTCCCGCATGAATTCGGGATCGTCGGCAATGCACGGCGGGTTAATGCCGAGCGGAGCCGAAGCGAAGAACGAAAAGAGGTCGAGATAGCGCTTGCCGGTGACGGCGTCGACAAGCCAGGTCCCGGAGCTCGCGGAAAAGTCGAGAACAAGATCGTAGCCGTCCACGAGCACGTGGGGCTCGAGCGCTCGATGCACGTCCCGGGGGTTCAGACGTGCCGTTTCCGAGGGGCCGAGGTCAGGACAACGTTCTTTTTCACCCATGTGCGAAAACTCCCGTAGGCAGGATGAATTGTCAGAACTTTTCTCGTGCCGGCTTGCCGGGGCGGTGAACTGGATATTCGGGACTCCCATATACTGCCTCGCACTGCTCTTGGGGTCCTCTTCCTGCTCTCTCGGACTCCTCTTCGCGTATCGAGTCGGGTATCCGTGACGAAAAGAGAATGTCGTCCGGGAATTTCTATCGGCTCCGGGCGCGGGCATGGGAAAGGGCCGGAGCGCACGGGAGACCGCGCTCCGGCCCCGGCCTGCCCCGCGGCCGGTCAGAAAGAACGATTCACCGCACGCCGGGGCTGACGCTCAGCGCCTGTTCGTCCTGGCGCAGGATGGCCTGCATCACCTTGGTCATCCGTCCCCCGGGGCTGATCCCGATCTGCTCGCGCAGGATGTCCTTGGCCCGGTGGAACACCTGGATCGCGTCGGCCTGCCGGCCCTCCGCGTAGTACGCCTTCATGAGGCTCACATAGAGGTCCTCGCGGAAGGGGTCGCGGTCGACGAGTTCGGACAGCTGCGCGATCGCGTCGCCGTAGTGGCCGAGGCCGACGTCGATCAGGGCGCGCAGTTCGACCGCCGCCGTCCGCTCCTCCTCCAGGGTCTCGCCCCGCAGCCGCAGCCGGTTCGACGTGACGTCGGCGAAGGCGGGCCCCTTCCACAGGGCCAGGGCCGCGTCGAGCCGGACGGCCGCCTCCTGGTGCTGCCGTCGCGCGTACAGGTCCCGGACGGCGCGCACCGCCTCGCGGAAGGCGAACAGGTCGATCGACGTCGGCGGCACCCGCAGTTCGTAGCCCCGGTCGTGCGAGCCGAGGGCCTCGCGCGGGAGCCCGGCCTCCACGAGCGCGGTGCGGATCATCCAGGCCGAGGTCTGCAGCTGTCCCGACACGGTCAGCGGGGGCTCGCCGTCCCACGAGTCCTCGATGATGGCTTCCTTGGAGATGACCTGCCCGGGGCGCAGCGCCAAGGAGGCGAGGAAGCGCCGCTGCCGCTGTCCCCTGATGGGGGTCGGCACGGTGTCTTTCACGAGCGTCACCGGGCCAAGGAGCCGGATCGTCACGTCTTTCCAGGTGTTCATGGCGGGTCCCCCCTGTGAAGGAACCACCCCCTCGCCCGAGAAGGGTGGACATGGCAGCCGAACCTGTGGAAGTGGATCTGTGAGTGTCAGCCGGCGAGGTTCTCCAGGAACTTCGCCGCGATGGGGCCCGCGTCGGACCCGCCGGATCCGCCGTCCTCGAGCAGGACGGACCAGGCGAGGTTCCGGTCCCCCTGGTAGCCGATCATCCAGGCGTGCGTGCGCGGAGGATTCTCGGTGCCGAACTCCGCCGTGCCCGTCTTGGCATGCGGTGCACCGGGAATTCCCTTGAGGGCCCGGCCCGCCCCGTCGGTGACGGTCGCGCGCATCATGCCGCGCAGCGCGTCGACGACGGCGGAGTCGAGGCGGGCGGGGGCCTCGTGCCGCTTCTTCACGGCATCCGGCACCAGGACGGGCTGCTTGAAGGCACCGTCCTTCACCGTGGCCGCGACCGAGGCCATGACGAGGGGCGACGCCTGCACTTCGGCCTGTCCGATGGTGCTCGCGGCCTTGGCGTTCTCGCTGTCGGTGACCGGGACGCCGCCGTCGTACGTGGTGACTCCGACGTCCCAGGTGCCGCCGATGCCGAACGCCTTCGCGGTGTCGTGCAGGGCGGAGTCGGAGAGCTTGTCCCGGGAGTTGACGAAGAAGGTGTTGCAGGAGTGCGCGAAGTTGTCCCGGAAGGTCGACCCCGCGGGCAGCGTGAACTGGTCCTGGTTCTCGAAGCGTTGGCCGTTGACGCGGGCGAACTTCGGGCACTGTCCCGGGTCCGTCGGCTTCATTCCCTGCTTGAGCAGGGCGGCGGCGGTGACGACCTTGAAGGTGGATCCTGGGGCGTAGCGGCCCTCCAGTGCGCGGTTCATGCCCGAGGGCATGTTCGCGGCCGCCAGGATGTGCCCGTTGGAGGGGTCGACGGCGACGATCGCCGCGTTCTTCTTCACCCCGGCAAGCGCCTCGGCGGCGGCCCCCTGCACCTCGGGGTCGATGGTGGTCCGCACCGGCTTGCCCTTCGGCACCTTGGTTCCGGTGAGCTTCTTCACCACGCGGCCGGACTGCCGGTCGACGACCACGACCGACTTCGACGGGCCCGGGCCGCCGGTGAGTTGCTTGTCGTACAGCGCCTGGAGACCCGACTTGCCCTTGCCGGTCTTCTCGTCGACCACACCGACGAGGGATGCGGACTGCAGCTCGCCGCGGTTCGCGTCGAGGATGGCCGCACGGTCCCGTGACTTGAGAGCGAGCGTCTGCCCCGGCACCATCGCCGGGTGGACCATTCCGGTATGGAATTCAACCTTCCATTTCCCCCCGCTCTCGACGACCTTGGCCTTCGAGTCCCACGTGTATTCACCCACACCGGGAAGATCCATCTTCACGGTGAGCGGAATTAAGACTTCCCCGTCCGTCTTCCTGCTGCCGTCACCGGAGTCGATCTCGGTCTTCGACGGCTTGAGGTTGGTCGTCACAGATTTGATCAATGACTCGGCGTTGTCCGGGGTGTCCGTAAGGCGTCCCGCCCGGCGGGCGTCACCCGCCTCCCAGGCCCCGATGAACTTCTCGAACTCCGCAGCCGCAGCCACCACTTGGGGATCATCCGAGTCGTCGTCGGCGATCAGGCTCGAGTACCCCCAATAGCCGATCCCCGCGGTCACGGCCAGCGCCGCGACGGTCAAGCCTATCGCCCGACCGGAGAAACGGGGCCTGCGGTACGGCGAGTAATCGCCATAGCTGCTGGAGTGCGTCATGGGGCCCAGGCTATGCGGGACTACTCCCTTGTCACTGCCCGTATGCGGCGTTCAGGACAGCCGGGGAGAAGGACATTTGCATGGCGAACAACCGCCACGGTTGCCCGAACTCACAGGTGAGGTGCCGTCACAGGAACCCCGTACCGGAGAAGAAAAGGGGCAAGGTCGACGCGAATCGGTCGGTCGACGCGCGACGATTGGCGTAGACCACTGAAGGAACTCCCGTCTGTGCGGGCCCCGTTGGCAACCGAAATGACTGAATCCCGTCGACCCGGTCGATCTCGACGTTTAATGGCCCTTCCCGCCGTCCGCCTCGGTGTCTGTTCCCCTCTTCGTCCCCTCTCCCCCCTCTCTCCGATACGTGCGGGAGAGGACGGCAAGAGCGCGCCGGGACAGGGTTGCCCTTCCACCCCTACTACCCCCCATGACCCCCGGACGCCGTCGATCCCCAGGAGGAAGCCGAATCGTGGAGAGCAGCGACTCACACGCTTCACCCCGTTACGCCCAGATCCCCACGTTCATGCGCCTGCCGCACGAACAGGATCCACGGGGCTACGACGTCGTGGTCATCGGCGCCCCCTACGACGGCGGGGCGAGCCACCGCCCCGGTGCCCGGTTCGGCCCACGGGCCATCCGCAACGAATCGGGCCTCATCCACGGCGTCGGCGTCGACCGCGGCCCCGGCACCTTCGACCTGATCAACTGCGTGGACGCGGGCGACATGGATCTGGCCCCGTACGACATGGGCATCGCGATCGAGACGGCACAGCAGCACCTGTCGTCGCTCCTCACGGTCAACGCCGCCTTCCTGATGCTCGGCGGCGACCACTCACTGACCGTGGCGGCCCTGCGTGCGGTGGCCGAGCAGCACGGTCCGGTCGCCGTGGTGCACCTGGACGCGCGCTCCGACACCGACCCGGTCGCGCACGGCGGCCGCTACCACCACGGCACCCCCTTCCGGCACGGCATCGAGGAGAAGCTCCTCGACCCCGCGGCGACCGTCCAGATCGGCATCCGCGGCCACACCCCGAGGCCGGACTCGCTCGACTACGCCCGCGGCCACGGCGTCCGCGTGGTGACCGCCGCCGAGTTCGAGGAGCTGGGGGTGCGCGGCACCGCCGACGTCATCCGCGCGCGGGTCGACCGCAGACCGCTGTACGTGTCCGTCGACATCGGCGTGGTCGACCCCGCCTTCGCGCCCGGTACCGGCATGCCGGCGCCGGGCGGCCTCAGTTCGCGCGAGGTCCTCGCCCTGCTGCGCTGCGTGGGCGACCTCAAACCGGTCGGCTTCGACGTGATGGAGGTGTCGCCGCTCTACGACCACGGCGGGATCACCTCGCTCCTCGCCACGGAGATCGGGGCGGAGCTGCTCCACCAGTACACGCGGGCCCATCTCGCCCCGGGCTGAGGGGAGTTGACCGGGGCGCGACGGTCCGGTATCTGCCCTTCGAGGGTGACCGATACCGATCTACGCAGGGGCCGGGGCGTCGCCTAGGCTCGACATCCGATCCGACCTTCCGCCCCGTTCTGCCATGTTTCCGCACCCGTTCCTGACCCCGGCCGAAGAGAACTGACGCGTGACCAACATTCCGGAGACGGGCCGTACCCGCAGGGTCCAGATCCGCCTCGTCGTCATCCAGATACTCGTCGTCTCGTTCCTGCTCACCCTCGGCGGACGCCTCTGGTACCTCCAGGTCCGCAACGGCGAGGAGTACGCCGAGAAGGCGTCGGGCAACCGTGTGCAGCGCGTGGTCGAGCCCGCCGTGCGCGGCTCCATCCTCGACGCGCGCGGTGCGCCGATCGCCGACAACGAGACCAAGCTGGTCGTCTCGGCGTCCCGTACGGACCTGATGAAGATGCCGGACGAGGGCAAGGCGGTCCTCGGCAAGCTCGCCGACGTGCTCGGCATGGACCGCGACGAGGTCGCCGACAAGGTCCGCCTGTGCGACTCCAAGACGCCGCAGCCCTGCTGGAACGGCTCGCCCTACCAGCCGATCCCCATCACCGACGAGGCCAGCACCAAGCAGGCCCTGCAGATCCACGAGCGCTCCGAGGACTTCCCCGGCATCACCGCGGAGCCCACCGCCGTCCGCCGCTACCCGAGTCCCGGCGGGGCCAACACCGGGCAGGTGCTCGGCTACCTCTCCCCGGTGACCGACGACGAGGTCCGGCGGGCCCAGGACACCGACTCGCCCTATCTCAGGGCCGACCACATCGGGCGCAGCGGTCTGGAGCGCGAGTACGACAAGCAGCTGCGCGGCAAGGCGGGCGTCACCAGTTACGAGGTGGACAAGCTCGGCCGGGTGCTCGGCAAGGCCGAGTCCGACAAGGCCGAGCCCGGCTCGCACCTGGTCACCAGCATCGACGCCCGCGTCCAGCGCGTCGCCGAGTACGAGCTGAACAAGGCGATGAAGGACGCCCGCAAGGTGTGGGACAAGAACACCAACGCGTACTACAAGGCCGACTCCGGTGCCGTCGTCGTCATGGAGAACAAGACCGGCCGCATCGTCTCCATGGCCTCCAACCCGACGTACGACCCGAACGCCTGGGTCGGCGGCATCGACGCCAAGGAGTACGACCGGCTCACCGGCAAGAAGTCGAACTACCCGCTCCTGAACCGCGCGATCCAGGGCCAGGCGGCGCCCGGCTCGATCTTCAAGGTCATCCCGACGACCGCCGCGGTCAACGCGGGCTACGACTTCAACGGCCGCTATCCGTGCCCCAGTTCGTACTCCATCGGCAACCAGACCTTCACCAACTTCGAGTCCAAGCCCTACGGCGCGATCTCCCTCGGCAAGGCGCTGGAAGTCTCCTGCGACACCGTCTTCTACAAGCTCAGCCACGACCAGTGGGCCAAGGACGGCGGCAACAAGCCGAAGAAGAACCCCAAGGACTGGTTCTACAAGACCGCCCACCAGTTCGGCCTCGGCAAGAAGACGGGCGTCGACCTGCCCAACGAGGTCACCGGACGCGTCCCGGACCGCCAGTGGAAGAAGGACTACTGGAAGGCCAACAAGGACACCTGGTGCAAGCAGGGCAAGCGGAACGGCACCTACACCGAGCGCATCGCCTACGAGAACTGCCACGAGGGAATGCAGCTGCGCGCCGGTGACTCGGTCAACTACTCGATCGGCCAGGGCGACACCCTCGTCACGCCGATCCAGATGGCCACGATCTACTCCGCCATCGCCAACGGCGGCACCCTCTACGACCCCACCGTCGGCAAGGCGATCATCAGCGCCGACGGCAAGAAGGTCGAGAAGATCAAGCCCAAGTCCCACGGCAAGCTGCCGATGTCGGGCAGGACCCGCGACCAGATAGACGAGGCACTCGCCGGCGTCGCCACCCGCGGCACGGCCGACTGGCGCTTCGGCGGCTGGCCGCACGACAAGATCCCGATGCACGCCAAGACGAGTACCGCCGAGGTGTACGGCAAGCAGACCACCTCGTGGTTCGCGACGTACACCAAGGAGTACTCGGTCGTGATGACGATCTCCCAGGGCGGTACGGGCTCCGGAGCCTCGGCCCCCGCCGTGCGCAAGATCTACAACGCGCTCTACGGCGTCTCCCCGGACGGCACCGTCGACAACAAGAAGGCGCTCCTCCCCGAACCGCAGAAGAACCTGCCCAAGATCGGCCCCGACGCACAGTTCGAGGCGCCGAAGACCGAGAAGTACAAGCCGCAGAAGCGGTAGTTGAGCACGGCAGTTGAGCACGGCAGTGGAACACCGCAGTCACGTACGGCAATCGAGCGTCGAAACCCTGCTTTCCCCGGCAACGGGCACCCGCACCGGATCCATGAGGTCCATCGCGCGGGTGAACCCCGGCCCTGCCTGCATGCGTGCCCCGATCTTCATCAGAGAGGATCGGGGCACACCCGGCCCACCCCAGACGTGGCGGCGTCGACGGCCGGGCCCAGGCAAGTGAAAGCAGGTACCACCGCATGTCCTTCGAGCAGTCGGGACCCTCCCGCCGTCTCTTCCTGTTAGCGGCCGCTGCCGTGCCCCTGGCCGGGTGCGGCGCCGCCGGATCGGCCTCCGGGACGCTCCCCGCACCGGACAGCCGCTCCGCGAGCCCCAAGTCCGGCCCGAGCCCCACCCCGTTGGACCCCTCGCGGCTCAAGGCCCTAGAGCGCAAGCACGACGCCCGGCTCGGCGTGTACGCCCTGGCCACCGGCACCGGCGCCACCCTCGCCCACCGCGCGGACGAACGCTTCGCGTTCTGCTCCACCTTCAAGGCACTCGCCGCGGCGGCGGTCCTCGACCACAACCCGCTCAGCCACCTGGACACGCACGTCACCTACACCAAGGCCCAGGTCAACTCGATCTCACCGGTGACCGAGGACAACATCGCGACCGGCATGACCATCCGGCAGCTGTGCGACGCCGCCGTGCGCTACAGCGACGGCACGGCCGGCAACCTCCTGATGCGCGACCTCGGCGGCCCGGCCGGGCTGACCGCCTACCTGCGCGAACTCGGCGACACGGCAAGCCGCATGGACCAGTACGAGCCCGAACTCAACAGGGCCCGCCCCGGCGACCCACGCGACACCACCACCCCCCGCGCCATCGCCGCCGACTACCGCAAACTCATCCTGGGCGACGCACTCCCCGCCGACAAACGCGCCCTCCTCAAGGACTGGCTCCAACGCAGCACCACCGGCGCCCAACGCATCCGCGCCGGAGTCCCCAAGGCCTGGACCGTCGCGGACAAAACAGGAACCGGCGTCTACGGCAGAGCCAACGACATCGGCGTCATCTGGCCCCCCGGCACGTCCCCCCTCGTCCTGGCCATCATGTCCGACCGCTCCGGCTACGGGGCCCGCCCGAGCGACACCTTGATCGCCGAGGCCACGAGGGCAGTCGTGACCGCTCTCACCTGAGGATTGCTGTCCCCTTCCTCGGCACGGGTGCTGTACTTCCCCCGGACGTCCCTGCTGCAACTTCAGGGACTTGAGTCTCCAGTAGGGGGAGACGCGACGGTGGGGGACATGAACGGCGACACACTCTTCTCGATCGGCGATCTGGCACGGCGGACCGGTCTCACGGTCAAGACCGTACGGTTCTACTCCGACGCGGGAATCGTGCCGCCGACCGACCGAAGCCCCGCCGGCTACCGGCTGTACGGCACCGCCGCCGTCGCCCGCCTCGACCTCGTGAGGACCCTGCGCGAACTGGGGCTCGACCTCCCCACGATCCGCAGGGTCGTCGACCGTGAGGTCCCGCTGCCCGAGGTCGCCGCGGCGCACGCCGAGGCGCTCGACGTGCAGATCCGCGTGCTGCGGCTGCGGCGCGCGGTGCTCACAGCGGTGGCCCGACGCGGCTCCACCCCCGAGGAGTTGGACCTCATGCACAGACTCGCCAAACTCTCCGAGGAAGAACGCCGACGTCTGATAGACGACTTCCTCGACACGGTCTTCGACGGACTGCGCACCCACCCCGCGTTCGCGGCGGTCGTGCGCTCGATGACTCCCCAGCTCCCCGACGAACCCGACGCGGAACAGGTCGCGGCATGGGTGGAGTTGGCCGAGCTCTTCCAGGACCGGGACTTTTGCGCCACGATCCGGGAGATGGCCTCGAACCTGGCCACCGACCGGACCCCCGAGGGCATGACCGCCCTGCCCCGGGTCCTCGCCGAGGCCGTCCGCGCCCAGATCTCCCCCGCGCTGGCCGCCGGCATCGCCCCGGCCTCCCCGCAGGCCGACCCGATCGTCGCGGCGCTCACCGGCCACTACGCCCTCGTCCTCGACCGCCCCGACGACACCGGGCTCCGCGAACTCCTGGCGGATCGCCTGCAGAGCATGGACGACCCCCGCAGGGACCGCTACCTGCGCCTGCTCGCGGTGATCAACGGCTGGCCCGCCCCGGAGAGTCTGGCGCCCGCACTCCACTGGTCCGTCCTGGCCCTGCGCGCCCGGCTGCCCCGGCAGGAGTCGGCGCGCGATGCCCACGGCGCCCGCTGAACCGACCGGGGCGCCACCGCGCCGACGGCTCGGCGGATACCGGGATCTGGTGGACGTGCCGGGGTTCGGACGGCTGGCCGTGGTGGGCATGGCATCGAAGCTGCCCGCGGGCATGACGGGGCTGGGTCTGCTGCTCCTGGTCGGTCGCGACCACTCGTACGGCGCCGCGGGCCTCGCCGTGAGCGGATCGGCCATCGGGCAGGGACTGACCGCGCCCCTGCGCGGGCGGCTCATCGACCGGCGCTCCCCGCGCCTCGTCCTGCTCGGCTGTCTGACCGGGTACCTCACGGCCGTCGCCGCCCTCGTGACGGCCGTGCGGGGGCACGGGCCCTTCGCCGTCGTCCTCGCGCTCTCCGCCGCCCTGGGGGCCACCGCGCCGCCCGTCGCCGTCATGATGCGCACGGTCTGGCACCGGGCCACGGGCACCCGGACCCTGGCCACGGCGATGGCGCTCGACTCCGCCATGACGGGGGCCGCGCTCATCTCCGGTCCACTGCTGGCCAGTTGGCTCAGCATGTCGGTGTCACCGGTGGCGCCGTTCGTCGCCGTCGCGCTGCTGACCGCCGGTGCCGTCGCGCTGCTCGTCGGCCTCCTCGGCGCGCCGTCCGTACCGTCGTGCCCGGCGAGGACCCGGCACCGGCTCGGCCCTCCGGCCTCGGCGCCCCTGCGGCGCCTGCTGGCCGCGGACGCCTTGTTCGTCGCCGCGGTGACCGGCATCGACGTGATTCTGCCGCGCTACGCGCAGGAGTACGACGCGGCCGCGTACACGGGGCTGTATCTGGGCGCCCTGTCGATCGGCAGCGTCCTGGGCGGCCTCGCCCTGGGTGCGCTGCCCGCGCTGCCGCCCGGCGGGTCCAGGCTCCCCGTTCTGCTCGGGGTGTTCGCGGCGGGCGCCGGTGCGCTGGCCGTGGCCGCCCGGTGCTCCCCGACGGTCGTGCTGCTGGTCTGCCCGCTCGCCGGACTCGTGATCGGCTCCGCCTTCGCCGCTCTGCGGACCATCGGGGGCGATCTCGCGCCGCGGGGACGCGTGACCGAGACCATGTCGTGGCTCAGCAGTCTCGACATGGCCGGAGGTGCGGTGGGGGCCGCGGTGTTCGCGTACGTCGCGGCCGCCGAGGGCAGCAGGACCGCGTTTCTGCTCGTGCCGGCCGTGGTCGTCGCCGCCGCGCTCCTCGGCCGCCGCATCCGGGTCGGGGCCGCGTCGCCCCGCCCCTAACCCGTCACACGCCCCTCGGCATGCTCCGTGAGCTGCTGGTTGACCTCGCGGGTCTGTTCGGCCAGTTCGCGGGCCCTTGTCTCGGCGCGGTCCGCGCGGGCGTTGATGCGGGCGATGTCGTCCTCGATGACCTTGAGGGCCACCTCGGCGGCGGCGCCCGCCTCGTCGGCGTTCATGTCGTCGGGGAGGTCCGCGAGGGCGCTCTGCACCGCCGGGATGCCGCCGCGTTCATGAATCTCTTTCCAGAACTCGTAGTCCATCCCGCCATCCTGGCGGATGGAGAGCCGTCAGCGCGAAGCCGGGTCGGGGGTGCCCGTCCGGGTCGGGGTGCTGAAGTCGAGTACGTCCTCGGCGGTCTGCTTGGTCTCCTCGGCCGCGCGGCGGGCCGTGGCGAGCACGTCGCCGTGTTCCTGGACGAGGGTGTGGTAGATCGGCGCCTGGGTGGCGTCATTGGCCGGCATGACCAGCGGCTCCTTGTTCGGGGACGGGGTGTTTCGGGTCGGCCGCAGTCGGCCGATCCGCGACCTTACGCGAATCCCCGGCGTCCGCCGTACCCGCCCCCGATCATGGGGCCACGGCCGTGTGACGTCTGTGAATGACGTCACACGGCCGGATACTAGGCGCAATATGTGTCCTGGTCGGGACGTTCCCCGGTCGCCAGATAGCGGGAGACGGTGCGGTCGCCGCACTCGTTTCCGTTGACGAGGTAGGCGTCGTGGCCCGTGGAGTTGACGGTCACCATGACGGCCCTGCCGCCCAGCGCCGCACGCATCTTGAGGGCACCGGCCAGCGGGGTGGCGGGGTCGCGCTCGTTCTGGACGAGCAGGATGTTGGAGGGGCCTTCGTCGGTGATGCGCACGGGGGTCTCCCTGGGCGCGTACGGCCAGGCCGCGCAGAGCATCGCGTTGCGCGGCATACCCGCCATGAGCGGGTTCTTGGCGCGGCTCTCGGCCACCCCCTTCTCGTACGCGGCAGCCGTCCTGGGCCATGCGACGTCGTTGCAGAGCGTCGCGGAGCCGACGGCCACGGAGTTCTGCACCAGCTCCTCCGGCGGGGCGGGCGGCGCGGGCGGCACCTTGCCGTCCTTGGCGGCGCCGATCAGCCGCACCAGTTGGGGGAAGTCGTCGGGCTCGTACATCGCGGTGAGTACGTTCTGGCGCAGGACGTCGCCGTTCAGCTCGGCCGGATTCGCCCCGGGCCACGGGATCGGCTCGCGGTCGAGGCGTGCGGCGAGGCTCAGGACGAGGGCGTGCACCTGCTCCGGCGTCTCGGCGAGGCGGCCCGAAGTGCCGGGATCCGACGCGTACTTGGCGAACTCGGGGAACGTGTCCGCGACGCCCTGCTCGTGCGCGGCGATCCAGCCACGGCCGACCCGCTTCGGGTCGGGGTTGTCGATGCTGTCCAGGACGACGCGGTCGGTGCGGTGCGGGTAGAGCTGGCTGTAGACGGCGGTGACATACGTCCCGTACGAGCTCGCCCAGGCGGAGAGCTTCCGCTCGCCGAGGGCCGCCCGGACGCGGTCGAGGTCGCGGGCGTTGTTCACGGAGGAGATGTGGCGCATCAGCTCGCCGCCGTTGCGGCCGCAGGCGTCGGCCATGCGGCGGGCGTCCGCCATGTTCCCGGTGATCGATCCGTCGGGGGCGGGCCACGGCCGCTGCTTCGACGTGCCGAGGTCGGCGATGTCGAAGCCGCAGTCGACGGGGGCGGAGCGGCCCATGCCGCGCGGGTCGATGCCGATCAGGTCGTGGCTGTCGCGGACATCCTGGGGCAGCGCCTGGCCCTTGCCCGACGGGTTGTCGAGGCCCGCTCCACCGGGGCCGCCGGGGACCAGGACGAGGACTCCCCTGCGCGCGGAGGGCTTCTCGGCGGGGATCCGCGAGATCGCGATGCCGATCTTCTTGCCGCCGGGGTCGGCGTAGTCCATGGGGACCTCGACGGTGGCGCACTCCTGTCGTGCGTCGATGCCTCTCCCCTCGCAGGGCGCCCACTTGAGGGCCGCTCCCCCGGCGGCGCCCGACGGTGCGGCCGTCGCGGTGAGAGGGGAGGTGAGGGTCGCGGTGAGGCCGAGCGCGGCGGCGGAGGCGGCGAGCAGCGCGGCGTTGCGCTTGGTCTTGGGCTTGGTCTTGGGCTTGGTCTTGACCTCGGGCTTGGTCGCCGTCGTACTCGTACTCGTGGTCGTGGGCTTCGTCATGCGGTAGAGCCTCGTCGATCGCTTCGGCCGTCACATCCTCCCAACTGGCAACAGCGGATGGGGGTTTACCCTGATCCAGCACCTAGGGGCAGGCGCTCGCACGGCGCTCCTCCACGGCGCCCGCGCACCCCGCCGATGTATGCTCGGCCGCCATGATCATCTGGCTCAACGGAACCTTCGGCGCGGGCAAGACGACCACCGCACACGAACTGACCGCGCTCCTGCCGGAGTCGCGGATCTTCGACACCGAACACGTCGGGTTCATGCTGCGGCACGTGCGTGATCTCGTGGACGGCGACTTCCAGCACGCGAAGCCGTGGCGGGGCCTGGTCGTGGCGACCGCGTCCCAGCTGCTCGACCATTTCGGCGGCAGCCTCGTCGTCCCGCAGACGGTGCTGGTGCGCCCGTACTGGCAAGAGATCCACGAAGGGCTCACGGCCGCGGGCATCCCGGTGCACCACTTCGTCCTGCACACCGACCGCGCCACCCTCGCGCACCGCATCGACACCGACACGAAGCCCGACACCATCCCCGCACGGCAGTGGCGTCACGACCACCTCACCCCGTACGAGGAGGCCCTGCCCTGGCTCCGCGAGGAGGCCGAGGTCATCGACACGACGGACGTCACGGCCGACCACGTGGCACGGCGCATCGCCGCCACGGTCGCGCCCGCGGGGCACCCGGTCACGGACTGATGCCGGACCCCGGACCGCTCCTCGCGCGCCTCCCCGCCGCCTTCTGAGAGGTGCCGTACGTCGGCGTCCCGCTTCCCCGGTTCCGCCGCCGTGGCCGAGCGGCCCGGTCCGGCGCCGAGCCCGCGATAATCACTCGCCCGCCGATCCCGCGGCTGCTACGTTCACCGGCATGGAGAAGCGCGCTGCGATGACGACGACGCCGGAGAGTGTCCCGGCGCGCTGACCGATGTTCGAGTCCGAAGCCCCGGGGCGAGTGCCCCGGGGCTTCGCCGTGGTCACTCGTCCGATGTCCACGAGGAGACCGCCATGCACGACCACCGCAGACTCGGCCGCGAGCTCGACCTGTTCGGCACCGATCCGCTGATCGGCGCGGGCCTGCCGTACTGGCTGCCGGACGGCGCCGCCGTACGCCACGCCCTTGAGGAGTACATCCGTGCCGCCGAGCGGCGCGCGGGCTACCGGCACGTGTATTCGCCGGTGCTCGGCAAGCGGGAGCTGTACGAGATCTCCGGGCACTGGTCGCACTACAGCGACGACATGTTCCCGCCGATGGACATGGGCGGCGAGGAGGTCGTCCTGCGGCCGAGCCTGTGTCCGCACCATGCGCTGATCTTCCGTTCCCGCGCCCGCAGTTACCGTGAGCTGCCGCTGCGCATGGCCGAGCTCGGCGGCATGTACCGCGCCGAACTCTCGGGCGTGATCGGCGGGTTGAACCGTGTCCGGGCCATCCAGCTGAACGACGCGCACATCTTCTGCACCCTGGACCAGGTCGCCGACGAGGCGCACGCCGCCCTGGAGATGATCCGCCGCGCGTACGAGGCGCTCGGCATCCGCGCGGCCCGCTTCCGGCTCTCGCTGCCCGCGCCGGGCGGCAAGTACGTCGCGGCGCCCGAGTACTGGCGGCGGTCCACCGCCCTGCTCACCGACGTGCTCGACCGGTCGGGGCTGCCCTACGAGGCGGTCGAGGGGGAGGCCGCGTTCTACGGCCCCAAGATCGACGTCCAGGTCGCCGACGCGGCGGGGCGGGAGTCCACCCTCTCCACCGTGCAGGTCGACTTCCACCAGCCCGAGCGGTTCGGCCTGCGCTACATCGGCGCCGACGGCGCGAAGCACCGCCCTGTGATGGTGCACCGCAGCATCATCGGGAGCGTGGAGCGGGCGGTCGCCCACCTCATCGAGGAGCACGGCGGCGCGTTCCCCGCCTGGCTCGCCCCGACCCAGGTGGTGGTCCTGCCGATCTCCGACGCCGAACTGCCCGGCGCACAGGAGTTCGTGCGGCGGTGCGTCGAGCACGGGCTGCGCGCCGAGCTCGCTGGCCCCGAGCACGGGAGTCTCGGGGCCCGGATCCGGTCGGCCCGTCTTGTGCCGTATCAGGCGGTGATCGGCGCCAAGGAGGCCGTCGACGACCGCGTCGCCCTGCGGCTGCGCGACGGGCGCCGCATCGACGCCCTGCCCGCCGCCGAGGTCGTCGCCCGGATCGACGCGCTCGTCTCGGCGCACGGGACCGGGCTGTGGGACGGGGACGCCCCGGCACGGTAGGGGCGGGGGCTCAGACGGCCTTGATGACGAGGGTGGCCCCCATGACCGCCATCGTCACGGCGATCACGATGTCCAGCGCCCGCCACGAAGCGGGGCGGGCGAAGAAGCCGCTGAGCAGCCGGGCGCCGTAGCCGAGCGCGGTGAACCAGCAGAGGCTGCCGAGCATCGCGCCGGCCCCGAAGGCCCAGCGCAGCGTGTCGTGACCGGCGGCGACGGAGCCGAGCAGCAGGACGGTGTCGAGGTAGACGTGCGGGTTGAGCCAGGTCATGGCGAGGCATGCGAGGAGCGCGCCGCGCCGTGAGCCCGCCGTCGCGCCGGTCGCGGTCATCGTCGAGGGGCGCAGGGCCCGGCGACCGGCCAGTACGGCGTACGACAGCAGGAATCCGCCGCCTATCAGTCCGACGAGGGTCAGCGCCGGGGGCCAGGCCGTCACGACGGTGCCGACCCCGGCGACGCCCGCCGCGATGAGTACGGCGTCGGACGCCGCGCAGATGGCCACCACGGGGAGCACGGCCTCGCGTCGGATGCCCTGGCGCAGGACGAGGGCGTTCTGCGAGCCGATGGCGACGATGAGCGAGAGTCCGGTGCCGAATCCGGCTGCTGCGGCGGTCAGTGCTGTTCCCATGGGCACCGACGTTAAGGATCACCGACTCCATAAGTACAGCTAAAGATTCTCATGTAGCTTAAGCAATCGTGATGACGGAACTGCCGCTCGAACAGGTGCGGACCCTGCTCGCCGTGGTCGACGAAGGCACCTTCGACGCGGCCGCGGCGGCCCTGCACGTCACGCCGTCCGCGGTGAGCCAGCGCGTCAAGGCGCTGGAGCGCCGAACGGGCCGCGTCCTGCTGATGCGGACCAAGCCGGTGCGGCCCACCGAGTCGGGGCAGGTCGTGGTGCGGTTCGCCCGGCAGATGGCGCGCCTGGAGCGGGACGCGCGGGCCGATCTGGGCATCAGCGGTACGGGGGAGCCCGCTCTCCTGCCGGTCGCGGTGAACGCGGATTCGCTTGCCACCTGGTTCCTGTCCGCGCTCGCCCGGATCCCCGACGAGCTGCGGATCTGCTTCGAGCTGCGCCGCGAGGACGAGGACCACACGACCGCGCTGCTGCGCGAGGGCGCGGTGATGGCGGCGGTGACGTCGTCGCCGGACGCGGTGGCGGGCTGCACGGTGCGGCGGCTCGGCCGGATGCGGTATCTGCCCGCGGCCTCGGCGGAGTTCGCCGCACGGCGGCTCGGCGACTGGCCCCGGGTGCCGCTGCGGAAGGTCCTCGCGGACGCGCCGGTGGTCTGCTTCGACCGCCGTGACTCCCTTCAGGACCACTTCGCCCGCGCGGTGACGGGCGGGCGCGGGGCCAGTCCGCTGCGGCACTACGTCCCCTCGTCGCGGGGCTTCGTCGACGCGATCGAGGCGGGGCTCGGCTGGGGCGTGGTGCCGCAGCAGCAGGCCGAACCGCTGCTGCGTTCCGGCTCGCTGGTGCTTCTGGACCCCGAACGCACCGTGGACGTCCCGCTGTTCTGGCAGCAGTGGAAGCTCGACTCCCCCGCACTCGCCACCCTGGCGGACGCGGTGGCGGAGGCGGCGGGGGAACAGCTGCGCCACTGAGGCGTCGGTCATCGCGGAGGGGGCCGTGAAACGTCGGTCGTCGCGGAAGGGCCCGTGAAACGTCGGTCGTCGCGGACGGGATCATCGCCGCCGAAGAGACGCTCAAGAAGCGGTGCCGAGCGGTCCCTCATACCAGCGAGTTACCGTCCGTACCTCACTGGTTGGAGCCACCGCTTCTCTCCACCCAGAGGTCTAGAAACAGCTCAACCGCCGGACCGATGTGGCCACTTGGCCGAAGCGCCTACGCTTTCCACTCTGCGGAGCACGACGCGGAAACGGGGGCTCATCCATGCGGCACGGCATTGCGCGGCACACGCTCGAAGGGGTGCCCGACGCGGAGATCTCGACGCATCCGTTCACCACCGCGGACGGGCTGGCCCTGGACCTGACCCGCTTCCGGCGGGGCGACGGCGACGACGTCGTGCTCCTGATGCACGGCCTGACCGCGTCGAGCGACCTGTTCATCATGCCCGAGCACTACAACATGGCGACCTACCTCCTCGACCACGGTTTCCCCGATGTGTGGACGGTCGACCTCCGGATGAGCAACAGGTATCCGTACAACACCGAGCCGGGTGACTCCTCCATCGACGACGTCGTGCACTACGACCATCCCGCCATGCTGGCCGAGCTGCGTCGGCACGTCGGGCAGCGGCGCATCCATGTCGTCGCCCACTGCCTGGGCTCCGCGTCGTTCTCCATGAGTCTGGCCGCGGGCACGGTCACGGGGATCTCCAGCCTGGTCGCGCAGAGCGTGGGCCTGGTCGTCAAGGTGCCCGGCTGGTCCCGGTGGAAGATCGAACTCGCCCCGACCCTGCTGGAGCACGTGCTGGGGGTGTCGGCCATCGACCCCAGGATGGGGGAATCCGCCCGGTTCACGCGTTCCTGGGCGCTGTCGAAGCTGGTGTCGCTCGGGCACCCGGAGTGCGACAACTCCGCCTGCCACCTCGTGAGTCTGATGTGGGGCGCCGGCTGGCCCGCCCTGTACAGCCACGACAACCTGGAGCCGGAGACGCACGACCGGATCGCCGATCTGCTGGGCCCCACCGGCCTGCACTACTACCGGCACATCCGCAAGATGGTGCGGGCGGGGCATGCGGTCAAGTACGCCCCCGAGGACCGCCGTCATGCGGCGCTGCCCGACGACTACCTCGCGCACGCCGCGGACATCAGCACCCCGATCCTCTTCATGACGGGCCAGAACAACCACGTCTTCGGCGACTCGAACGTCGTCTGCCACCGCAAGCTCTCCCAAGACGCCCCCGACCGGCACGAGTTGGCGGTGCTGCCCGGCTATGGCTATCTCGACCCGATCATCGGCAAGAAGGCGCACCTGGACGTCTTCCCGCTGATCCTGGACTTCTTCAAGCGGCGGGCGGTGTGACATGGCCCGCGACGGGACAGCGACCGAGCACGTGGACGTCCTGATCGTCGGCTCGGGGTTCGGCGGCTCGGTCGCCGCCGCCCGACTGGCGCAGGCGGGTCTCGGTGTGGTGGTGATGGAGCGGGGCCGGGACTATCCGCCGGGCAGCTTCGCCCGTACGCCCGCCCAGGCGGCCCGCGCCCTGTGGGCCCCCGACGCCGGTTCGTACGGCTTGTTCGACGTGCGGAACTTCCGCCGCTTCGACTCGGTCGTCGCCAGCGGCCTCGGCGGCGGTTCGCTCGTCTACGCCAATGTGCTGCTGCGCAAGGACGAGCACTGGTTCGTCGACCGCCAGCAACTGCCCGGCGGGGGCTACGAATCCTGGCCCGTGACCCGCGCGGACCTCGACCCCCACTACGACGCGGTCGAGCGGGTGCTGACCCCCACGCCCTACCCCCTGGACCACCCCGGTTACGACGACGCGCCCAAGACCCTGGCGATGCGCGCCGCGGCCGACCGGCTCGGCCTCGAGCACTTCCTGCCGCCGCTCGCCGTCAGCTTCGCGCCCGAGCCCGGCGCCCCGCCCGGCATCGGCCTGCCGGTCGTCGAACCGGACGGCGGGAATCTGCACGGGGCCACCCGCCGGACGTGCCGACTGTGCGGCGAGTGCAACATCGGCTGCAACGAGGGCGCCAAGAACAGCCTCGACTTCACCTACCTCTCCACCGCCCGACGGCACGGCGCCGACCTGCGCACGCGGCACGAGGTCCGCGCGATCCGCCCCGCGCCCCACGGCGGGTACGAGGTCGACTACGTACAGCACGAGCCCGCAAGGGACGGCCTGCCCGAGCCCGCGCGGGAAGGCCTGCCCACCGACCGCCTCCCCGTGCGCACCCTCGGCTGCGACCGCCTGGTCCTCGCCGCCGGTACCTACGGCACCTCGCACCTCCTGCTGCGCAGCCGCCGACAACTCCCGGGAATCGGCGGGGCATTGGGAACCCGCTTCTCCGGCAACGGCGACATACTCTCGTTCGCGGTCCGCACCAAGGACGCCCACGGCGCCCGCCCGTCCAGCGTGGACCCCAGCCGCGGCCCCGTCATCACCAGCACCATCCGGCTGCCCGACGACCTCGACGGGCAGGACCGCTCCGGACGTGTGCCGCCGGGACGGGGCGCCTACATCCAGGACGGCGGCTATCCGGGCTTCGTCGGCTGGCTGGTCGAAGCGGCCGCGCTGCCCCAGGACGCGGGGCGGGCGGGACGTTTCCTGCTGCGGCAGCTCGCCGGGCATGCCGCGGGCGACCCGGGCGTCACATCGGCCTCGCTCGCCGGGCTCCTCGACGACGGCGTCCTTTCGGACACCTCGCTGCCGCTGCTCGGCATGGGCAGGGACACGCCGGACGGGGTGCTGGTGCTGCGGCGCGGCGCCCTGGAGGCCGAGTGGTCCACCGCGGGCAGCGCCCAGCACTACGCACGGCTGCGCGCCGCCCTGCGTGCCGTGTCCGAGGCGCTCGACGGGCGGTACGCGGACAGCCCGCACTGGCTGCTCAAGCGGATCATCACCGTCCATCCCTGCGGCGGTGCGCCGATGGGCAAGAACCAGGTGGAGGGTGTCTGCGACGAGTTCGGCGAGGTGCACGGACATCCGGGCCTGTACGTCATGGACGCCGCCGCGCTGCCGGGCCCGGTCGGCACCAACCCCGCCCTGACCGTGGCCGCACTGGCCGACCGGGCGTGCACCCGGCTCCTGGAGAAGCGGGATTCCGGGGCGCCGATCCCGTCCGGCGGCGTGCCGATCCCGTCCGGCGCGCCAGCCCCGTCCGGCATGCCCGTGAAAGCCCCGGTCACCTACATACCGCACACCTCGGTGCAGTTCACCGAGACCATGCGGGGCAGCTGTGCGATGGGGGTGAGTGATCCGGGGGCCGCCCGGCGCTCCCCGGCCCGCGAACCGCTCCGCGCCCGGCTCACCCTCACCATCGACGACATGGACGATTTCCTGGCCCGGCCCGAGCATCCCGCCCGCGCCGACGGCTGGATCGAGGCGCGAGGCCTCGGCGGGCGGCGTCCGGTGACCGGGGGCGAGTTCCAGGTCTTCGCGACCGGCCGGACACCGGACCACCGCGAGCTGCGCTACCGGCTGTTCCTCACCGACGGCGCGGGCACCGCCCGCACCATGATCGGCGTCAAGGACCTCGCTCCCGCGGGGCTCACCAGGCTGTGGCCGGCGACCACCACGCTGCCGTACGTCCTCCTGAACGGGCACCCGGCCGAGGGCGAGGACGGGTCTGCGGATGTCGTCGCCGCGGGGACGCTGCGCATCTCCGTGCCCGACTTCCTCCGTCAGCTCACGACGTTCCGTACGACGGGTCCGCACGCCGCGGCGGCGCTCGCCCGTTTCCACGCCTTCTTCCTGGCCGAACTGCGCCGGATCTACCGGCCGTTCCACCGGAACTGACGACCGTTCACGCTGCCGGGTCCCCCTCACCGGGGCCCGTGAGACCGAGGTTCATGAGATACACCCCCACCAGCAGAGACAAGACCGATCCCCCCTTCCCCTTCCGCCCGCCACCGCGATACCCCTGGTGCGACAAGAACTTCTCCACCCCGCAGGAAGTGGGTCACACCGTGAACGACTCCGGTTGGTACGTGGACGACCGCTGCACGAACTGCGACGTCGCCCGGCAGATCGCGCCGGACCTGATCGTCGAGGCGAACGGCCGCTCCGAGATCCTGCGCCAGCCGCGCGACGCGGCGGAGGAACGCCTGATGCACGCGGCCGCGTTCGCCTGCCACACCCGCTCCATCCGGCCGTCGTCCGGCCGGCTCGACCCGGAGCAGGACCTCTACCCGCTCCCCGTCGACGACACCGTCTTATTCTGCGGACACAACTCGCCGCGCACCGCGGGCGCCAACTCCTATCTGCTGCGGCGCCCTTCGGGGAGCCTGATGATGGTGGACACACCGCGCTGGAGCGAGCCGCTGGCCAGGCGGTTCGAGACGATCGGGCCCGTCACCGACGTGCTCCTGACCCATCGGGACCACGCGGCGCACGGCCGCAGGTACGCCGACCGGCTCCAGGCCAGGCTCTGGGTCCACGAGGGCGACCTCGCCTCCGCGCCCGACGCCGACTGCGTGCTGCGCGGCACCGGCAGCGTCGAGATCGCCGACGGCGTGCTCGCACACCCGCTGCCGGGCCACACGGAGGGCAGCGTCCTGTACGTCGCCGACGAGCGGTACTGCTTCAGCGGCGACAGCTTCTACTGGTCGCGCACGACGCAGGACATCGAGGTCGCCGAGAGCGTCACCTGGTACTCGGTCGAGGAGCTTGCGGCGTCCCTGGCCCGCACCGCCGAGCGGCTCCACTTCGAGTGGCTGCTGCCGGGCCACGGCGACCGCAAACGGCTCCCGGCCGCCGACATGGCCGCCCGGATGCGGGAGTTGACGGCGCGCACCCGCACCCTGCGGCCGCGCCCCATCGACTTCACCGCGGTCCGCTGGTGAGGAGCTGAGGCGGGGGGTCAGACATCCGCGGGAGGCAGCGGAGCCACCGGCCGCTCGAAGAACGTCTCCAGCGAGACCGTCGCCTGGGTCCCGCTCACCCCCTCGATCGCGTACAACCTGCGCAGCACGTCCTGAAGTTGCTCGGTCGTCGCCGTGCGGACCTTCACCAGGACCGAGGCGCTGCCCGCGATGACATGCGCCTCCTGGATCTCGGGGATCGCCGCGAACGCGGCCGCCGACTCCCCCATCCACGCGGTCGATTCGACCATCACGAAGGCCAGCACCCCGCGGTCGAGGGCCGCGGGGTCCACCTCGACGGTCGTGCGCCGGATGACACCGCGCTCGCGCAGCTTGCGCACGCGTTCGTGGGCGGCGCCCGCCGAGAGCCCGATCTCCTTGCCCAGTGCGGCGTACGCGATCGTCGCGTCTTCCTGCAGGAGAGCGATCAGCCGACGGTCCATCTCATCCAGAGTCACCATGGCGAAACCATATCCTGTTCTGGCATAGTCTCGATTCACCGAACAGAATTCAGAAGCAGTGCGCTAAGGGGTAACCATGTCCGGCAATGACAGCACCTCGATGTACGAGATCCTGGACGAGCGGTTCCGCACCGGACGGTGCGCGAACGGGGACGACCGTCTGGAGAAGCTGTACGGCGGCTGCCGGTGGGCCGAAGGACCGCTGTACCTCCCCGCCTGGCGTCAGCTCGTCTGGAGCGACATCCCCAACGACCGCCTGCTGCGCTGGGACGAGACGACGGGCGCGGTCTCCGTCTTCCGCTCCCCCGCCGGGCACATCAACGGCAACACCCTGGACCGCGAGGGTCGCCTCATCAGCTGCGAGCAGGGCAATCGCCGGGTCACCCGCACCGAGCCCGACGGCCGGATCACCGTGCTCGCGGACCGGTACGACGGCAAGCGGCTCAACAGCCCGAACGACGCGGTCGTGCGCTCCGACGGCTCGGTGTGGTTCTCGGACCCGGACTTCGGGATCACCAGCGACTACGAGGGCATCCGCGCCGAGCCCGAGATCGGCGGCTGCCACGTCTACCGGATCGCCCCGGCGACCGGCGAGGTGCGTCTGGTCGCGGACTGCTTCGGGGCGCCGAACGGGCTCGTCTTCTCGCCCGACGAGCGGCAGTTGTACGTCTCCGACACCCGGGCCGGGTGCATCCGCGTCTTCGACGTACGCGAGGACGGCACGCTCTCCGAGGGCAGGGTGTTCGCCGAGGCGAAGGACGAGCTGAGCCGGTTCGACAACCTCCGCTTCGACGACGGCGGCCGCCTGTGGGCGGCCGCCATCGAGGGAGGGGTGCACTGCTACGACCCCGACGGCACCCTCATCGGGCGGCTGCGGGTGCCGGAGCCGGTGTCGAACATCGCGTTCGGCGGCCCGAAGAACAACCGGCTCTTCATCACCGCGACCAGCTCGCTGTACTCACTGGTCATGTCCGTCACCGGGCTGCCGCGCGTGCTCCGCTGAGCCCTGACCCCTGGCGTGCCCCGGGGACGCGGCGCGTCAGAAGCGGACGTCGGAGCAGGCGTAGAAGGCGTTGCCGGTGTCCGCGATGGTCCATACGCCGAGGATGATGTGCCGGCCGGTCTTCTGGGGCAGGACACCGTCATGGGTGACCGTGGAGCCGGGCAGGCGGCCGCCGTAGGGCACCGAGAGGAACGGCTGAAGGTCCAGGTCCGCCCTGGTCAGCGGCTTGGTGGGCTCCCAGCCGTCCTTGGTGATGTAGTAGCGGAAGTCGGTGGTGGCGTGCCGGGCGGTGATGCGCCAGACGAAGGTGTGGTTCTGGCCCGCGGTCAGCTTGGTGGCCGGCCAGTTCCCGCCTCGCGGGTCGTCCAGTTCGGAGAAGCGCCCGATGCCGCCCGAGCAGATGTGGCCGTCGCCGGGTCCGCGCGCGGGGAATCCCTTGGGCCCCTCCACGCTCGGCGGCTCCCACTGGATCTGCCCGCAGTTCTTGACGGTGCCGTTGCCGCACAACTGCTGGCGGCTGACGGGCGAGTCGGTGTAGCCGTGGGCCTGGGCGCTGCCGCTGGTGGCCAGCATGGCCGATCCTGCGATGCCGAGGCCCAGGAGTAACGAGGTGAGCTTCTTGCGCATGATGTGCTCCCGTGGTCCGAGGTTGCGGGTGGGAGTCGGACGCGGTCTAGACCAAGTCCGAGACTAGCCCGAGGCGTTGGTCATGTCCATACCAATGGAGACCCGACAGATGGAGCCCCGGCCGACGGGCGGCGGGGCTCCATCCGCGGGTGCCACCCGCACCGCTCACTGCGTGGCTTCCGCCTCCACCGGCTTGGGGATGAGGAAGGACGTCGCGAAGGCCGCAGCGATGAGGACGACTCCGGCGATCATGCCTGCCGTGTATCCGGCGGTGGACGTCTTGTCGGCCGGTGCCGCGGCGGTCTGCACGGCGTACAGGACGGCGAAGCTGAGTCCCGCGCCGAGGTTGAAGGCGCCCGCGTTGAGGCCCGGCAGGAAGCCCGGGTTCTCCTTCGGGGACAGCACGATGCCGAGGCCGTTCAGGACGATGTTGCCGACGCCCGCGTAGGTGATGCCGATCAGGATCGACGCGGCGAGGAGCAGCAGCCGCGAGTCGGCGTGCAGGGTGAACAGCATCAGGGTGACCGTCACGGCCGAGCCGATCAGGCCGATGCGCAGGATGCGGCCGTAGCCGTGGGTGGCGGCGAGGCGTCCGGCGAGGGGGCCCATGGCGAGGCCCGCGAGGGCGTACGGCGTCAGGGTCCACCAGGCCGACTGCTCGGCGCTCATGCCGAAGCCCGCCTGCGCGTCCTGGGCGAAGGCGGGGATCATGCCGTTCATCACGGCGAAGACGCCGGTCATGGTGAGCACGGTGGTGAGCAGCAGCGCCCAGGTGGAGCGCTGGCGCAGATGGTGGGTGGCGACCAGGGGGTGGCTGCTGCGGTCCTCGGTGCGCCAGAACAGGGCGAAGGCGATGGCCGCGACCACGAACAGGCCCGCGACGAGCGGCCAGTTGGCGTCGCCGAGCTTGCCCGCCTCGTTCAGGGCGATGAGGGCCGCGCCGACGGAGATGACCAGGAGGGTGACGCCGGGCCAGTCCATGCGGCTGTCGGCGGTGTCCGTCGCCTTGGATTCGGGGGTGAGAGTGGCAACCAGGACCGTGGCGAGCGCGGCGACGCCCGCCATCGCCCAGAACACCGACTGGAAGCCGTGGTGGTCGGCGAGGTAGCCGCCCGCGAGGGAGTCGACGCCCGCGATGCCGCCGTTGACGGCGGTGATGACGCCGAGGAGCGTGCCGTACTTCTTCGGCTCGTGGACCTCGTTGCGCAGCATGATCAGGCAGAGCGGCACGGTGGGGCCCGACACGCCCTGGATGACGCGGCCCGCAAAAAGCATCGGGACGCTCTCGGCGAGCGCGGCGACCACACAGCCGACGACCATCAGCGCCAGCATTCCGGCGAGCACCTTGCGCCGCCCGATCAGGTCGCCGAGGCGCGGCAGGAACAGCGAGAAGAGCGCGGCCGAGGTGAAGAACGCGGTCTGGGTGAGGCCGACCTCGGCCGAGGTCGCCCCGAGGGAGTCCTCGATGTTCTTCAGGGCGGGGCTGAGCATGCTCGCGTTGAGCTGGAAGGCGAAGCAGGCCGCGAGGAGCGCGGTGACCAGGACGCCGACGCGCACCGGGCGCGAGCTCCGGGCGCCACCGGGTGCGGCGGCCGGTTCGGTGAAGGATGCGTTCATGCGCGTACGTCGCCGATCCGCTCGAGGGCGTCCACGATCAGGTCCCAGAAGCGCTGGTGGTCGAGGCCGACGGCGACCTGGGTGTGGCAGTCGTCGGGGGCGGGCGCGCGGAAGTCGGTGACGGTCATGCCGAGCGTGAGGGTGCCGGTGAGCTCGATGTCGACGGGGGCCTTGCGGACCGTCATGACGCTGGGGTCGATGACGTACGCGACGGCGCACGGGTCGTGGACCGGCGGCGCGTCGAAGCCCTGGGCCTCCAGGTACATGGCGCCGAAGAAGTCGAGGAGTTCGCCCACGAAGACGGCGGGCTTGGTGCCGACCTTCGCGATGCGCTCGGTGACCTCGGGGGTGGCGAGGGCCTGGTGGGTGAGGTCGAGGCCGACCATGGTGACGGGCCAGCTCTCGTTGAAGACGATGTGCGCGGCCTCGGGGTCGATCTTGATGTTGAACTCGGCGACCGGGCTCCAGTTGCCCGTGTGGTAGCCGCCGCCCATGAGGACGACCTCGCGGACCCGCTCGACGATGCGGGGCTCCTTGCGGGCGGCGAGGGCGATGTTGGTCAGGCCCGCGGTGGGGACGATGGTGATCTCGCCGGGCTCGTGCGCCATGACCGTGTCGATGATGAGGTCGACGGCGTGCCGCTCGTCCAGGGTCAGGGTCGGCTCGGGCATGACCGGGCCGTCGATGCCGCTCTCGCCGTGGATGTCCGGGGCGGTCTCGACCTCGCGTACGAGGGGGCGGGGGCAGCCGGCGGCGAAGGGGACGCCGGTGATGTTCGCGATGCGGGCCACCGAGAGTGCGTTGCGGGTGACCTTCTCCAGGGTCTGGTTGCCCACCACGGTGGTGACGGCGACCAGCTCCACATCCGGGTTTCCGTGCGCCAGGAGCATGGCGATCGCGTCGTCATGTCCGGGGTCGCAGTCCAGGATGATCTTTCGGGGCATCGCGGAACCTCTTTGTTCGGCTGAGTTGCCGCTCCGGGGCGGCAACTCGGGAAAACGTTCTCCCAAGACTCTGTGCACAGGTGCGAATTATGTCAATGGCCGACGACACACCCCGGCAAACTCGCCCGGATCGGACACAGTTCAGCCTGGGACAGAAGTACCCCAAAGCGGAGAAGTTACCTCGAAAATGAGGCCTGGTCGCCGCCAACCCCCGCTGATAACGTTTGCCGAAACTCTGCGAAGGGCGGGCCGGGCGTGGCCGACGTGACACTGCGAGACGTGGCCCGGGCCTCCGGCTGCTCCGTCGCCACGGTCTCCCGGGTCCTCGCGGGCACCCGCCCGGTCGGCGCCGAGACCGCGCGCCGGGTGCGCGAGGCCGCCGAGTCCCTCGGCTACCGGCCCAATCACGCGGCCCGCGCGCTGCGCGGCCGCTCCACCGGCACGGTCGGGCTCGTCCTGCCGCAGATCACGAACCCCTTCTACCCGGCCCTGGTGCGGGAGTTGACGCACGCGCTGCACGCCGAGGGGCGGGCGGTGCTCCTCGCCGACTGCGACGACGACCCGGCGGCCGAGGCGGAGTACATCGGCGATCTGCTGGGCCGGCAGGTCGACGCCCTGCTCGTCATCCCGGCCCACGAGGAGCGCAGCAGGGACGCGGTGGCATCGGCGGCGGCCCGGGTCCCGCTGGTGCTCATGGACCGCGGCTGCGGTCCCGGCATCGCCGACTCCGTCGCGGTCGACAACACCGCGGGCATGGCGCTCGTACTGGACCATCTCGCCGCCACGGGCCGCCGCCGCGTCTGCTTCCTGGGCGCGGCGGGGACGGCATCGGCGGCGGCCGAGCGGCGCGCCGCCTACGCGGCCGGGTCCGCGGCCCTGGATCCCGGCGCGCCGGAGCGGGTGTTCCTCGGCGACTTCTCCGTGGAGTGGGGCCGGGCCGCCGTCGACCGGGTGTGGGACGCCCGGCCCGACGCGCTCGTCTGCGCCAACGACCTCATCGCGATCGGCGCGCTGCAGCGCCTCCAGCAGCTCGGCGCCGATGTCCCCGGCGAGATCGCCGTCACCGGCTTCGACGACATCCCGATGGCGGCGCTGTCGGCCCCGGGGATCACCACGGTCCGCCAGCCCGTCGCCGAACTGGCCGCCGAAGCGGCGCGGTTGCTCGGCCGTCGCCTGTCCGGCGGTGAGGACGGGCCGCAGCGGGCGATACGGCTCGCGCCCGAGCTGGTCGTGCGCGAGTCGACGTCACTCGTGCCGTAGCGCTCCGCGGGGTGTGGAGTGCGTCGTCCTCGGGCCGATGGGGGCTGGTCGCGCAGTTCCCCGCGCCCCTGCGGGGCACGACACCGCGCCGCTCGTTCCCGCGGACCCCGGAAACCGGGCCCGCCGGGAACGAGCGGCGCGTCAGTCAGAGGGTCAGCGCGTCACCTGCCAGGTGAGTGTGTCCGTCAGGAGGGTGCGCAGTTGCGGGTCGCGGACCGCCTTGGTCGGGTCCGTGGCGCGTACCGACAGGGTGTGGGCGCGGCCGTCGGCCGGTACGCCGAGGGCGCGCGGCGACACGGCGCTGTCGCCCCTCGCGCGCCTGACCTCACGGCCGTCGACGCTCCAGCGCAGCTGGATGCCGTCGGCCGCCCGCACGGCGACCTTGGCGTCACGGCGCACCGCGCGGTCCGTCGGGGTGGCCGCGGTGACGACGGAGGCGTGCCGGTGGAAACCCGCGATCATCGCCTCGCGCCCGGGCAGATTGAACTGCCTGCCGAGCGTGCGCATGATCGAGTCCGTGGTGGGGCGATAGAGGCCGCGCGGGTAGTAGCCGCCGCCCTCATAGGCGCCGACGGTGCCGCCGTCCGGCGAGGTCTGGCCGATCCACCGGTACCACTTCTTCTTCTGGGCGGTGAGCTGGGCGGCGGTGAGCTTGCTGATGTTCGCTTCCCAGGGCTCGGCGCCCGTGTATGTGCCGTACTCGTCGTACCAGTACTCGTCGGCCAGCTTGCCCAGCGAGTGCCCCGTCTCGTGGACCACGACCTGGTCGGACTGGGCGTGGTCGGAGGAGGCGGTGGCGATGCCGTCGTAGCCGGACGGCGAGGTGATGTCGTTGTAGCCCGCGCCGCCGTACTTGGTGGAGTTCGCGAGGACGATGACGAGGTCGGGGTCGGCGGCCTTGCTGGCGTACGACTCGACCTTGTTGGTGTCGACGCACAGCAGGCGCTCGATGCCGTCGCAGAAGAAGGCGGAGCCGAGCGCGGTGTCCTTGACGGTGCCGCTCGTCGGGTCGCCGGAGACGCCGGACTGCCGCGATACGGCGTCCACGGCCCAGACGTTGAACAGCCCCTTGTACGAGGCGTACGGCTCGACGGCGGAGACCTTCGCCCACTTCGCCCGCACGTCGGCGTGGAAGTCCTCCTGCTGCGTCGCGGTGTAGCCGTCGCCGATGACGACGACGTCGAGCTTGGAGTCGGTCGGCCCGGCCTGCACGATCGGGACGACGTCGCCGTCGCCCTTGATCTTCGTGCGCTCCTTCGGGGAGAGCGGCTCGGAGGCGGGGACCTCGGTGTGCCGGGGATGGCCGCCGGGGCCCGTGAAGTACTCGACCTGCTGGGCGCGGTCTGCCGGGTCGGGTCCTGCCGCGGTGGCCGTGCCCGCGGGTCCCGTCGCGGCGAGCGCCGCGGTGAGGGCGATGCCCGAGGCGAGGGCGATGCGCAGGGGGGTGCGTCTGACACGGCCGGAGGTCCGGGCCGGTATTCGATGCGTGGGGGGCATGTGCTTCCCTTCGAAGTCCGCGATATAAATGGCGGGTTAAACGGGATTAAGGCGCCGCTCAACGTAGAGGTTCGTGAGGCGTCAGGCAATGGGTGTGCGTCAAGTCGCCCACGAGGAGGGCGAGTTCACGCCGTCCGGCCCGTCCGCGCGACAATGCGTGCGACGTGCGCGGCATGCGGGCGATGAGACATACGGAGAGGCAGCGGTGGCGCGGAACACTTCCGATGACGTACGAGGCGACGGGACGCGGCCCGACGATCCGGCCGAGATCGGGCGGCGCGTCCTGCGGCTGCGCGGCGAACGCGGCCTCACCCAACGGCAGTTGGCCGAGCCCGCCTACA
The DNA here is from genome assembly GCF_042740435.1 of Streptomyces sp. NPDC059002. Lineage (NCBI taxonomy): Bacteria > Bacillati > Actinomycetota > Actinomycetes > Kitasatosporales > Streptomycetaceae > Streptomyces > Streptomyces sp. NPDC059002. The sequence goes on from NZ_JBHYJI010000002.1 coordinate 102,235, forward strand.
CGCCCGCGTATGTCTCCACCCTGGAGTCGGGCAAGGTGCGGCCGTCCGAGGCGGCGCTGCGGCACCTCGCCGAACGCCTCGGCGTCAGCTACGACGAGCTGGCCACCGGACGCCCCGCCCGGCTCGCCGCAGGGCTGCGCCTGCGGTTGACCGATGCCCGGCGCGCCCTGGCCACCGGCGCGCCCGGCGACGCCGCCGCGCTCTTTCGCGCGCTCCACGAGGAAGCCGTCGCGCACGAACTCGCCCCCGAGCAGGCCGACGCGCTCCTCGGCCTCGGTGACTGCCTGCTCGAATCCGGTGAACTCACCGACGCCCGGGACTGTTTCGCCGCCGCCGAACGGCTGCTGAGCGACGACCCGCTGCCGCGGCGGGTCCCCGCGATCCGGGGGCGCGCCACCGCGCACCTCCTCACCGGCGAGCTGCGGTACGCCTGTTACCTCCTGGAGAGCACCCTCGACGAACTCGACTCCGCGGGACTGCACGACCCCGAGGCGCTGCTGCTGCTCTACACCGCGTCCATCGCGCCGTACATGGACATGGGCGCGCACGCCCGCGCCGCGCACGCCGCCGAACTCGCCCTCGCGCTCGCGCCGAGCGTCCGCGATCCCGCACTGGTCGCGGGCATGCACCGCGGGGTGGCCCGCACACTCATCGCCGAGGGGCGCATCGCCGAGGCCGACGCGTCGCTCGCCAAGGCCCAGGAGCTCTACCGCCAGCTGCACATCCGTACCGAACTCGCCCACTGCCACTGGATGCGCGGCTACGTCCACGCCCAGCACGGCGACCTCGAACACGCCGAGAACGAACTGCGCACCGCCCGCGCCATCCACGCGTCGAAGCGGGCCGCGCTGTTCACCGGGCAGGTCGAGGTGGAGCTGGCGGACGTACTGCGGCGGCGCGGCAAGACCGACGAGGCACAGGAGTTGCTGCGGCCGCTCCTGATGTCCGGCGAGGACGACGTCTGCGGTGACGCGAAGGCCGGTGACGAGGCGGGGACGCTCGGGGCGGGCCGTGGCGCCGTGCACGCGGGCGGCGCGCACCGGCTGCTCGGGCTCATCGCCGAGGAGCGGGGCGACACCGAGCGCGCCGAGGAGCACTACTGCGCGGCCCTCTCCCTGCTCGAACGCTCCAGCGCGGCCGGTGACTTGGCGGATCTGTGCCGCCTCCTGGGCGATCTGCTGCGCCGTTCCGGGCGGGTGGAGGCGGCGATGGACGCGTACCGCACGGGGCTCGGCCACCGGGCCGCGCCCGGCACGACGACGCTGGGGCCAGCGCCCGCGACACCGCCGATGTGAGGGGCCCGTCCGCAGGCCCGCCCGTCTGCAGGCCCGTCTGCATCGAAAGATGTAGCGCGAATTCCTCCATGGCTACGACTCCCGTGCCCGCGGCCGCGCCGAGGATGGTGATCATCAGCTGGGACAGGCGCACGAGGAGAGGCACATGTCAGAGCCGCGGACCGCTCCGCCCGCCCCCTCGCTCGCCCGCGCGGCGGCGCGGGCCCTCGGCGGCGGTCTCGTCATGGGCGTGGCACTGGGCGTGGGGACGGCGGCGGGCCCGGTGGCCGCCGACGCGCTGGGCCTCACCGGGTTCGCGGCCAGGCTGCTGCCTGCCGCCCTCGTCAGCGCGATCGCCGTGCCGCTGGTCGTGGTGGCGCTGCGGCGCGGGCGGCGCTCCCCGACGTCCATCGGGTTCGGCGGCGCAGGGGCGGGTCTGCGCGCGCTGTTGACCGGGGTGGCCGTGACGGCGGGGGCCGCGGTGCTCGTGCTCGGCGCGGGTACGGCGGCGGGGTGGCTGAGCTGGTCGCGCCCCGATCCGTTCGCGCTCGCCGCGTTCCTCGTGTCGAACGGCGTGATCGCCCTGCTCCTGGAAGCGCTGCCCGAGGAGACGACGCTGCGGGGCTACGCGTGGACCTCGCTGCGCGGACGGCTCGGCGGCCCGGGCGCAGCATGCGCCACGACGGCGGTGTTCCTGGCCGTGCCCGGTCTCTCGACGGTGGTCGGGGCCTGGACCGCGCGGCTCGTCGGCGGCGACCCCGGGCCCATCGGATGGGCTCCCGCCGGGCAGCACCCGGTCGACTACCTGGTCCTGCTCACGGTGTTCGGCCTGACGCTCGTGGCGGCCCGCACGGCGGTCCGTGGCGCCCCGCTGTACGCCGCCATCGGCACCCATCTGACGTTCCTGACCGTCAACCGTGTCACCTTCGAGGGCGATCGGCGCGACGCCGGGTGGTACGCCGAGAACGTACGACCGGAGGCCGAACTCCTCGTACCGCTCTATCTGTTGGTCGCCATGGCGGGGTTCGCGGTGTGGCGCAGGGTGGGGGCGCGGGGGCGGCCTACGCGGACTGCTGACGACCGGCGTCCCCGTCTCCGTCTCGTGGCCGGGCCACCGTCCGCAGTACGTCCACCAGTGCCGCCACCGTCGGCCGGTGCTCGGCCTGGGCGCGGAACACCACCACGATGTGCCGCTCCACGGTCTCGCGCAGCGGCACCACGTCGAAGCGCGACCGGCGCAGACGGAGCATCAGATCCGTCACGGTGCTGACGCCGACGCCCGCCTCGACCAGCGCGAGGGTGGCGGCGGTGTCGGTCACCTCGTGCTCCACCACGGGCTCGACGCCCGCCCGGCGGCAGGCGGTGCGTACGGCACGCCCGTAGTAGCTGTCCTCGGGCGGGAGAATCCAGGGGAGGTCCGCCGTGTCCGCCAGGGAGATGACCTCCACACCCCTCATCGAGGCCGTGCCCTCCTGCGCAGAGGCCGTGCCCTTCATCGAGCCCGCGGGCACCGCGAGGGCGAACCGTTCGCGGTACAGGCGCAGCATGCGCAGCGCGGGATCGCGCGGGATGGGTACGTCGGGGTAGTCGAGGCCGATGGCCAGGTCGACGCCGCCGGACGCGACCGCGTCGTACACCTCGTCGACGTCCATGTCCCTGCTGCGCACCGTGAGTCCGGGGAGCACCTCGCCGGTCCTGCGCAGGGCGAGGGGGAGCAGGTCGGCGGCGACCGTGGCGAACAGGCCGACGCGCAGCACTCCGCCGACGTCCCCGCGGCCACCGGCGAGCGCCTCGAGGGCCTCGGCCTCCGTGGTCAGGATCCGCTCGGCGTACCGCGCCAGGGTCAGCCCCTCGTCGGTCAACTCCACCCGGCGGCCCACGCGTCGGAGCAGTTCCACGCCCGTGGACCGCTCCAGCGCGGCGAGTTGCTGCGAGATGCCGCCGGGGGTGTAGCCGAGGGCCTCGGCGACCGCCGTGATGGTGCCCCGCCTGGTCAGTTCCACCAGGGATCTCAACTGGGAGCTCGCCCCATACATATAGCGATCGTAATGGTTCTGTCGCACGAAGTGTTCATGGACGTCGACGACCGGGGTACTGCACGATGACGGGCAGAAAGCTGTTCAGCGTTTCGCACCACGCCATGACAGCCCCGGCCAACACCCGTGCGGCCAGCGCCCCTTCGGGGCCAGGACCCGGCTCGGGTGACGGCCCGTGGAAGGGAGCGGCCACTTGGCCTCCTCATCGGATCCGTCGGACGTCCATGCCCTGCCGTCCTCCGCCGACGTCGTCGTCATCGGGGGTGGGGTGATGGGGACGAGCATCGCCTTCCATCTCGCCGAGGCGGGCGTGCGCGACATCGTCGTCGTCGAGCGCGACGAGCTGGGACACGGCAGTTCGGGCAAGCCGATCGGCGGGGTCCGCGCACAGTTCTCCGATCCGCTCAACATCGAGCTCGGCCTGCGGAGTCTGCGCGCCTACCAGGACTTCCCGCGGCGCCCGGGGGCCGACATCGGGCTCGACACCGTGGGCTATCTCTTCCTGCTGACCAGCGGGGAACAGGCGGCGGAGTTCGAGTCCTCCGTACGGACGCAGAACGAACTCGGCGTCCCCAGCCGCATGATCGGTGCGCGCGAGGCCCGGGAGCTGTGCCCCTATCTGCGGACCGAGGGGCTCGTCGCCGCCGCCTACGCCCCCACCGACGGCCATGCGCGTCCCGGCCGCGTCGTCCGGGGCTACGCGCGCGCCGCGGCCCGGGCCGGAGTCGTCCTCGCGACGCACACCACCGTGCTCGGCATGGACACGGTGGGCGACCGGGTCTCCGTCGTGCACACGGACCGCGGCCCCGTCTCCTGCTCGGCCGTCGTGTGCGCCGCCGGGGCCTGGTCGGCGCGGGTCGGTGCCATGGTGGGCGTGGATCTGCCGGTGCGTCCCGTGCGGCGTCAACTCGCCTTCACCGTCCCGCTGTCGCCCGCCGCGCCGCGCATCCCCTTCACGATCGACTTCGCGTCGTCGGCGTACTTCCACAACAGCGACGACGGGCTGCTCCTAGGCCTCGCCGACCCGGCGCAGCCCGACGGCTTCGACACGACGTGGACGCCGGAGTGGCTCGACCTGTTCCGCGAGGTCGTACGGCATCGTGCGCCAGCCCTTGCGGACATGGAGACGGACGGCGGCTGGGCGGGCCTGTACGAGGTCACCCCGGATCACAACGCGCTCATCGGCCGCTCCGGCGCCCTGCCCAACTTCCTCTACGCCACCGGGTTTTCCGGCCACGGATTTCTCCAGGCCCCCGCCGTCGGCGAGATCGTCCGTGATCTGCATCTGGGCCGCGAGCCGTTCGTCGACGTCACGCCGCTCGGCGCCGACCGGTTCGGCGCGGGGGCCGCAAGCCGCCCCGAGGCGCATGTGGTGTGAACGCCCGTACGCCCCGGCCCAGTTCACCGGGCCCGGCCGACCGAAAGGACGACGTGCCGATGATCCGGCAGTGGCAGCTGCGTACCGCGTTCGCCGCGCGGCTCTCGGAGATGTACGGGCGGGAGGTCCCCGCGTACACGACGCTCGTGGACGTCTCCCGCGAGGTCAACGAGGACGTCCTGCGCGCACGGGGCGCCGACGCCGAGCGCCTGGGGTCCATCGGCCGGGTCACCGCCGAGCGGCACGGCGCCATCCGGGTCGGCACGCCCGCCGAACTGCGCCAGGTCGCCCGCGTCTTCGGCGCACTGGGCATGCGCCCGGTCGGCTTCTACGACCTGCGCGAGACCGCCGCGAGCGCGCTGCCCGTCGTGTCGACAGCGTTCCGCCCCGTCGCCGCGGACGAGCTGGCCCGCAATCCCTTCCGCGTCTTCACCTCCCTGCTCACCGTCGACGACCCGCGCTTCTTCGACGCCGGCCTGCGCACCCGCCTCACCGCGTTCCTCGCCGGGCGCTCGCTGTTCCCGCCGGAGCTGCTCGCCCTCGCCGACCGCGCCGAGGCCGAGGGGGAACTGCCGCAGGACGCCGCCGAGCGGTTCCTCCATCTCGCCGTGCACGCCTTCGAGTTGTCGGCCGAACCCGTCGACAGGGCCTGGTACGAGACCCTCGCCCGGGTCTCCGCCGTCGCCGCGGACATCGGCGGCGTGCGCAGTACGCACATCAATCACCTCACCCCGCGCGTCCTGGACATCGACGAGCTGTACCGGCGCATGACCGCACGCGGCATCGAGATGATCGACACCATTCAGGGCCCGCCGCGCTGGCCCGGCCCCGACGTCCTCCTGCGCCAGACGTCCTTCCGCGCCCTCGCCGAACCGCGCGCCCTGCGCACCCCGGACGGCCATGTGACCCGCGGCGCGCTGCGGGTGCGCTTCGGCGAGGTCGAGGCGCGCGGGATCGCCCTCACCCACGAGGGCCGCGCGCTGTACGACCGGCTGCTCGCCCTCGTCGACGAGCGCGCGGCGCATCGGCCGCCCGCGGACCGCGACGGCATCGCCCGCGCCCTGTGGACGGAGCACCTGCCCGCGACCGAACGCGAACTCGCCGCCCAGGGGCTCGGGTTCTTCACCTACGACGCGGTGCCGGAGCGCCCCTTGGACGGCGGCAGCCCGCCCTCCGGCATCGGCGCCCTCCTGCGTGACGGCTGGGTGCGCGCCGAGCCGATCGTCTACGAGGACTTCCTGCCCCGGTCCGCCGCGGGCATCTTCCAGTCCAACCTCGGCGACAAGGGGTCGAGGAACAGCGGGGCGGACGGCGTCTCGTACGACGCCGCGTGGCTGGCCGGTGCGCTGGAGCGCGACGTGCTCGACCCCTTCGCACTGTACGGGCGGGAGCAGAGCCGCTCCCTGGACCGGGTCGCCGCCGCACTGGGTCTGCCCGGCCCGCCCGCACCCGGCGCCTAGGTCAGGGCCGGGCCCAGGTCACTTCGCCGACAGGCGGCGCACGGCCGCCAGGGCGCGGTCGGCGTGGGCGCTCATCCGCAGCTCGCTGCGGACCACCTCGGCGACGGTGCGGTCCTTGCCGATGACGAACGTGACGCGCTTGGTGGGCGCCAGGGAGAAGCCGCGCGTCACACCGAACCGGCCGCGCACCTCGCCCTCGGGGTCCGAGAGGAGGGGGAAGCCCAGCGTGTGCTTGCCCACGAACTCCCGCTGGCGCTCCACCGCGTCGCCGCTGATGCCCACGGGCCGCGCCCCCGCGGCCTCGAACTCCGCGGCCAGATCGCGGAAGTGGCAGGCCTCCGCCGTACAGCCGGGCGTCAGGGCCGCCGGGTAGAAGAACAGCACCACGGGACCGTCTTCGAGGAGCGCGCCGAGCCGCCTCGGGGTGCCCGTCTCGTCGGGCAGCGTGAAGTCCTCGACGGTGTCACCGACCGCCACGCGCGCCGTCATCGTCCGCTCCCCCACGCCCCACGGTCACAACGCTGCACGGTGCCTCCTCGTTCGACGGGAGCGAAACCCTACTCGATGGTAGGCGCGGGCCGTCGACGGGCCTCCCGACCAGGCCGGATCTTCCGTGCTGACCTCGTGCGATGCTGGGGCACGCGCGCGGCCCGGGACGGCGGCCGGGCGGATGGCGAGGGAGAGAACGGCATCTCGATGGCAGCGGCACGACGGACAGCGAAGGGCGTCTGGGACCGTTTCTCGGCGTCCGACCCGGGACTCCTGCGCCTCATGGCGGGGCTGCGCACGGTCGGGGCCATCCTGCTCGCCCTCGCCGTCCTTGCCCTGCTCGGCACCTCGGTCACCCATCTCGTGGCGGGCGCGATGACCGCCATGGTCGCCACGTTCGCGATCCAGGAGAAGGAGGTGCGCGGGCAGGCCGTCACGCTGCTGCTCGGCGTGCCCGTCGCGCTCGCCGCGATATCCCTGGGCGCGCTGCTCAACTCCCGTGTCGTCGCCGGTGACGTCTTCTTCGTCCTGCTGATCTTCGGCGCGGTGTACTCGCGCCGGTTCGGCGACCGCGGCACCGCGCTCGGCCTGATCGGCTTCCAGGTCTACTTCGTCTCCCTCTTCGTGAACGCCGAGGCCTCGGCGCTGCCGGGACTCTTCCTGACGCTCGCCGTCGCCTTCGCGGCCAGCGCGGTCGTACGGTTCGCGGTGGTGCCCGAGACGCCCGAGCGGACCCTGCAGCGCCTGCGCGAGGCGTTCCGGGCGCGGCTCGCCCAGCTCATCGCCCACCAGATCGAGTTGCTCGACGCCGGCACCGACGACGTGGACGACGTCCTCGACGCCCTGCGGCGCAGCACCGCCCGGCTGCACGAGGCCGCGCTGATGATCCAGGGCCGCCTGGAGGAGGGCACCCGCGACGCGGCGGCGGCCGCGCTCCTGCAGCGCAGGGTCGCCGACGCCGAGATCGCCGCGGAACGCCTCGGCGTACTGCTGCTCAACGCCCGCAGCGCGGAGCGCGTGGACACCCTGACCCTGCATCTGCCGGACGCGTCGGCCATGCCGCCCCGCGCGAAGATCGCCGAGGACGCGGGCACGGCGCTGCGCAGGGACCTGAACGCGCTGCATCTGCTCGTGGTGCGCCTGGTGCCCGACGACCGCGGCACCGCATTGCCGTACGTACGCAACAGGCTGCTCGGCTACCGCGAGGAGCAGGGCCTCCCCAAGGGCCCGCCCGCCGTCCAGGACTGCTTCCGTGCCGTCGGTGAGGCCGCGCGCGCCATCCTGGGCCTGCGTCTCGCCGTCGACGGGTCGCGGGACGAGGAGTACGACACCCCGGAAGCGGCGCGTTCCCGCGAGGAGTTCGAGGCCGAGGAGATCTCCTTCTCCGGCGGGGCGGAGGAGGACGAGGAGGAGCGGACCGGGCTGAGACGGCCCACGACCAGGGCGGCCGTGCAGGTGTCCGTGGGCTCGGCGCTGGCCATCGTCGGGGGCGAGTTCCTGTCCACGCAGCGCTGGTACTGGGCGGTCCTGACCTGCTGGGTGGTCTTCCTCAACACCGCGTCCACCGGCGAGATCGTGGTCAAGGGCTACCGCCGTCTGGTGGGCACGGTGCTCGGCGTGGTGGCGGGCGTGGCGCTCGCGGGCGCCGTCGGGAACCACACCTGGATCGCGTTCGCCCTCGTGCTGCTCTGCGTCTTCGGGATGTTCTTCACCGCTCCGCTGTCGTACGCGATGATGTCGTTCTTCGTCACGGCCATGCTGGGCCTGCTCTACACCCTCCTCAACACCTACAGCCTCGACGTGCTCGTGCTGCGCATCGAGGAGACGGCGCTCGGCGCGGCCTGCGGCATCATCGCCGCCGTGCTCGTCCTGCCGGTGCGCACCTCGCACCGCACCGACGAGGAGCTCGGCACCGTCCTCGCGCGGCTGCGGGACGTCGTGTCGGCGGCGGTCGCCCAGCTCAGCGGCGGGCCCGCGGTCGATCTCGTCGACCTGGCACGGGATCTGGACACCGCCCTGGACGATCTGCGCAGCTCCACCAAGCCGTTGACGCATCCGATCGCCCCGCTGCGGGCCAGGCGGCAGACCGCCCGCTATGTGGTGGCGCTCCTGGAGACGTGCGCGTATCACGCGCGGTCCCTCGCGGCGACCGCGGAGTTGGTGCCGTCCAGCAAGAGCGTCGCCGCCGACGCGCGGCTCGCGCTGGCCGGGCGGCGCATCACGCACAACATCGATCTGATCGCCGCGCAGGTGCGCGACGAGGAGCCCGATGGCGCCATCGAGTCGGGTGCCAGCATCGCCGCCATGCTGGACAGCGGCCGTCACGAAGTGCTGCGGACCGGTTCGGTGGCCTTCCGTGTGCTGCGGCATCTGCAGCGGCTCGACGAGGGCATCGTGGGTCTGGCCCGGCCGCTCGGGGTGCCGCTCGCGGGGCGCGAGGAGAAGGCGGCGGCCGCGGCGAAGTCCTGAGGCCGGAGCGGCGTACGGACGGGCGCCCGGCCCGTCACTCCCCGCGCAGTTCCTCGACGACCTCGCGCAGGACCGGCCGGGGAATCTCCGGCAGCAGCATCGCGAAGGCCAGCACGAACCTGCCGAGCAGGAACGTGGTGTCCGGCGTCCTGCGGACGATCTCCTGAACGGCGCTCACGTCCTCCCTGGCGACCGCCTCCAGCAGCTCCCCCACGTCCGGCCCCGCACCGCCCTCGGTGAGCACGTCGCGGTCGCCGAAGTCGGCCCTGCGCACCATGTGCCGCAGCACCTGGTCCCCCGCCTCGGGCAGATACGCCTTGCGAACGCCCTCGTTGGCGATCCAGCACAGCGCGGACACCAGATCGGTGGTCCGCTCGTCCGCGCCGAACTCCTCGACCAGGGCGTCGTACGCGAGTTGGTTCCCGTGCCGGAACGCGAGCAGCAACCGGGCCGCCCGCGACTTGGCCTCGGTCACCTGCTCCTCGGACACTTCGGCCCGCTCGTCCGATTCCTGCTTGTTTACGCCCATCTAGTACATGTTAACGATCACTGTGCGGGAGTCGTCGGGCCCCCGTCCCCCGGCGATCACCGCACCCACGCGCTGTACGACATGACGTCCCCGGCCTGCACCCCATAGGTGCGGTCGCCCTTGGTGTAGGTGTCCTCCAGGCCGAGGACGGCGCCGGTGGACGGGTCGAGGATCAGCATCCGCCGCAGTCCTGCGGCCTCGTACACATAGACCTGCCCCGGGCGGCCCAGGCGGTCGGTGATCGCTCCGGCGGGGCGCAGTCCTTCGGCGTCGGCGAGGATCCGGATGAGGGCGGCCGACTCGCGTGCGCCCGGGGTCCAGTGGTCGAGGAACGTGGCCACCGCGTCCAGGAGTTCGCCGGTGCCGGAGAGGGGGGTGCGGTCGCCGGGGTGGCCGAGTTCGGCCAGGTAGGCGCGGAGGGCCTCGGGGGTGTGCGGGGGGCGGGACTGCGGAGGGGCGGTCCCGCGGCTCGGCGGGAACGTGCGGTCGCTGAGCACCTTGCCGTCGGTGACCGTGCGCAGGCCGCCGTCCCCGTCGGCGATGACGGACTTGCCGGGGCGGCGGGGGTCGGACGCCACGACCAGTTCCGTGTGACTCCCGTCCGCCTTCCAGCGGGTGACCCGCTCTTCGGGAAGCGTGATCGGCGCGGCGGCGCCGGGCCCCGACTCCAGGGCGAGGTTCCACGTCTGGACGTGGGTGCCGCGGCGCAGCCGGGTCGCGTCCTCGGCCTCCGCGGCGGCCGCCGCCCGGTCGGCGAGCCGCTCCAGCGGCAGCGGCGTGGAGCCCGCCCGCAGGCTCAGGGGGTGGGGCGCGGCGACCGCGGGCGCGCTGGTGGGGCCCGCGAGCACGAGCGCGAGGGCGACCGCTGCGGCGGCCCCGATCATCTCGATGCCCCAGACCAGGCGCCGCACCTGGCGCACGGGGCGCGGCCGCGCCTCCCGCCGCCGGGGCGCGGAGGCGCTGTGCAGGAGCTGGTTCAACTGCCGTTCCGCGTGCGGGGGCAGGGGCCTGCCGGGCCCTTCGTGGAACCGGGGGTCGTCGCGGGGCACGGGGTTCGCGCCGCGCAGCAGGGCGAGTTCGTCGTCAGGTGCCATGGCCGTGGTCCTCCGGGACAGTGGCGCGGGTCTCTTCGGGGGCGGGCCGTTCGGCGGGGGCGGGCCGCATGCGGTCTATCTCGGCTCTCAGCCGGCGGCGGGCGCGGTGCAGCCGCATCGCCGCCGCACGGGTGCCGCAGCCGAGGGCGACCGCGAGTTCTTCGGTGTCCAGTTCCTCCCAGGCGGTCAGGCGCAGCACCTCCTGGTCGGACGGGGAGAGGAGGTGCAGGGCGTCGTGCACCCACTCGCCGGGGCGGTCGGCCTCCGGGCCCGCCACGACGTCCCTGCGGTGCCGGGCCTCGTCGTTGCCGAGCCGTTCGACCAGGCGTCTGCGGCGCCCGTATCCGCGCACCGTGTTCGCCAGACAGTGCCGCGCCACCCCGTACAGCCAGGGCAGGGCGAACGGCGGCAGATCGGCGCGGCGGCGCCAGGCCACGGCGAACACGTCGGCCACCACCTCCTCGGTGTCGCTCGTCGGGCCGCCGTGCCGCCGTGCCACGTAGCGGCTGACCGCCCAGTAGTGCTCGCGATAGGCAGCGGCGAAGTTTTCGTCGTCGCTCACAGTCCTGAAGTGTCCGGCACGGCCCCGGTCGTCACACCTGCGGGTGTGATCCATGTCGCTCCCGCCCGCTGTCACAGAACCGGGTCCGCCGGACACAGGCGGGGCATGGACAGCAACACCGTCAAGCCGCCGCTCGCGCGTGCCTCAGATGCCGGTTCCCACGCCGGTCCCGCTCCCGCTTCCCGCTCCGTCCCCGTACGTACGGACGGTCGGTCCCTCAGTCCCGGACGGGCCGTCATCAAGTGGCTGACCAGCACGGACCACAAGACGATCGGCACGCTCTATCTGGTCACGTCGTTCGTGTTCTTCTGCATCGGCGGAGTCATGGCGCTCTTCATGCGCGCCGAACTGGCCCGTCCCGGCACGCAGATCATGTCGAACGAGCAGTTCAACCAGGCGTTCACGATGCACGGCACGATCATGCTGCTGATGTTCGCGACGCCGCTGTTCGCGGGCTTCGCGAACTGGATCATGCCGCTGCAGATCGGTGCACCGGACGTCGCCTTCCCGCGACTGAACATGTTCGCCTACTGGCTGTACCTGTTCGGCTCGCTCATCGCGGTCGGCGGCTTCCTCACCCCCCAAGGCGCCGCCGACTTCGGCTGGTTCGCCTACAGCCCGCTGTCGGACGCGGTCCGCTCGCCGGGCATCGGCGCGGACATGTGGATCATGGGTCTGGCCTTCTCCGGCTTCGGCACGATCCTCGGCTCGGTCAACTTCATCACCACCATCATCTGCATGCGCGCGCCCGGCATGACGATGTTCCGCATGCCGATCTTCGTGTGGAACGTGCTGCTGACCGGTGTGCTGGTCCTGCTGGCCTTCCCGGTCCTCGCGGCCGCGCTGTTCGCCCTGGAGGCGGACCGTAAATTCGGTGCCCAGATCTTCAATGCTGCCAACGGCGGCCCGCTGTTGTGGCAGCACCTCTTCTGGTTCTTCGGCCATCCAGAGGTGTACATCATCGCCCTGCCGTTCTTCGGCATCATCTCCGAAGTCATTCCGGTGTTCTCGCGGAAACCGATGTTCGGCTACATGGGTCTCGTCGGCGCGACGATCGCGATCGCGGGCCTTTCGGTGACGGTGTGGGCGCACCACATGTACGTCACGGGCGGCGTGCTCCTCCCGTTCTTCTCCTTCATGACGTTTCTGATCGCCGTGCCGACAGGAGTGAAGTTCTTCAACTGGATCGGCACCATGTGGCAGGGATCGCTGAGTTTCGAGACCCCGATGCTGTGGGCGGTCGGCTTCCTCATCACGTTCCTGTTCGGTGGCCTGACGGGTGTCATCCTGGCCTCGCCGCCGATGGACTTCCACGTCTCGGAGTCGTACTTCGTGGTCGCGCACTTCCACTACGTCATCTTCGGCACCGTGGTGTTCGCGATGTTCTCCGGATTCCACTTCTGGTGGCCCAAGTTCACCGGCAAGATGCTCGACGAGCGGCTCGGCAAGATCACCTTCTGGACGCTGTTCGTGGGCTTCCACGGCACGTTCCTGGTGCAGCACTGGCTGGGCACCAACGGAATGCTGCGCCGGGTGCCGGACTATCTGGCGGCGGAAGGGCTGACGACGCTCAACACGGTCTCGACCATCTTCTCCTTCCTGCTCGGCCTGTCCTTCCTGCCCTTCATCTACAACGTCTGGAAGACCGCCAAGTACGGCAAGAAGATCGAGGTCGACGACCCCTGGGGATGGGGCCGTTCGCTGGAGTGGACGACGTCGTGCCCGCCGCCGCGGCACAACTTCGCATCCCTGCCCCGCATTCGCAGCGAATCCCCCGCGTTCGACCTGCACCACCCCGAGATCGCGGCCGCCGAACACCGGGCCCTGCGATGACGGCGATGGACGACCGCCCGGTGAACGACCGCGCGAGGGACGGCCACGCGGTGCACGACTGCAGGGTGGACGCCCGCACCCTGGTCAACGAGATCGAGGGCCATCTCCTCGTCGAGGCGGCCCGCGCCGAGGGCCGGACCGCGGCCGAGCGGTTCACCGAGCGGCTCCCCTGGCTGACCGACGCCCAACGCGCCGAGACCGAACGGTGGTACGCCGAGGAGCACGTGGAGCTCACCCGGCTCGGCTGGCAGCACATCGCCCGGCGGACCGGGCAGCTGCGCACCGAGTACGAGGAGACGTACCGGCTGCTGCGCCGACGCCTCCTCGTGCGCTGCCAGGTGGTGGTCGGCTGTCTGCTGGCGGTCGTCCTGGCGCTTGAGGTGGCGGGCCGCTAGGACGTCACCGTTTCCACCGGGCCGCGTGGGCCGTGGCGAAGTCGGCGAAGGAGCGCGGTGGCCGGCCCGTGACGCGCTCCACGGCCGGGCTTGTGCGGTCCTCCGCTCCCTCGGCGATGGCCTCGTCCATGCCCGCGAGGAGTGCGGCGAACGGCTCGGGTATGCCCGTGGCGGTCAGCCGGTCCCGCAACTCCGTGTACGGGACGGGGCGATGACGCACGGTTCGGTGGGCGGCGCCGGAGATCGCCTCGGCGACGGCGGCGTAACTGAGCGCCTGAGGGCCGGTGATGAGGTGGGCGGTGTTGTGCGGCCGCTCGTCCATCAGGGCCCGCGCGCCGACCTCGGCGATGTCCTCGGCGTCGACGAAGGCGACGCGGCCCTCGCCGGTGGCCGTCACGATCTCGTCGTGGTCGCGGATGCTGTGGGCATGGAGGTGGTCGCCGGTGAAGTTCTGCATGAACCAGGAGGGTTGGAGCACGGCCCACTGCGGGAAGCGCGCGGGCAGGGCGCGGTGGACCTCGCCCAGGCCGCCGTCCGTCGCCGCGATCGCCGACGAGCTGAGCAGCACCACCCGGTCGACCCCTGCCCCCGCGTGCCAGGTCGAGGAACGGGAGCAGGTGTGCGGCGGGGTCCGGTGCGGCGGTGGGCGGCACGAGGTAGACGCGGCGTACGCCGTCGAGGGCCGGGGCGTGGGTCGCGGTGTCCTGCCAGTCGAAGCGCACCGCGGCGCCGCCGGTGCCTCGGTCCGGGTGCCTGCTCGCCGTCCGGACCCGGTGGCCCGCGGCGGTCAGGCGGGCGGCGACGCGGCTGCCGGTGGTGCCGGTGCCGCCCGTCACCAGGATCGTCCCGCCGTGGCCGGTCATCGGGCCCACCCCGCGAACGGCGCGTCGGTGCCGCCCGCGATCTCCAGGGCGACCAGGGGGTTCCAGTAGTCGCGGTAGTGGGTGAACAGCCCGTCCTTGACGGTGACGACCGCGACGTACGCCATCTCGAAGGGCTCCCCCGTGGCCACCGACCGTCCCTCGGAACGCATTTCGACGATGACGACGTCGGGGTCGCCGGTCCGGTGGATCTCGGCGTACGGGGTGGCGGCGAGGTCGATGTGGTCGGGGAACGCGGTCATATAGGCGTGGATGGCCGCCCTGCCGTCGAGGCTGCGCGGGGCGCCGGGCGGGGCGAAGGGGAACTCCATGACGCCGTCGTCCGCCCAGAGGTCGACCCAGCCGCCGTAGTCCTTGGCGAGGAGGAGTGTGAGGCCGTGCCTGAAGAGGCCTTCGGGGGTGGTGCCGTTCGTTCCGGTCATGGCGATGCCTTTCCCTGGTCACGGCTGAGCCCGCGATAGCATGCGGACCAGCGGTCCGGATCGACTATACGGACCGCCGGTCCGTTTTTCTAGTGGAGGCACCGTGACACCACCCCCGCGCAAGGTCCGCGCCGACGCCCAGCGCAACCGCGAGGCCGTACTGGCCGCCGCCGAGCGGCTGTTCACCGAGCGCGGCGACCCCGACCGGGTCTCCATGGACGACATCGCCACGGCGGCCGGGGTCGGCAAGGGGACGCTGTTCCGCCGCTTCGGGGACCGCGTCGGACTGGTCAAGGAACTCGTCGAGCGGCGCACCGAGCAACTGCGGGCCGACGTGGTCGCGGGTCCCCCGCCGCTCGGCCCCGGCGCCCCCGCCGACGAACGCGCCCTCGCGCTGCTCGACGCCCTCCTGGCACTCAAGCTGGACACCCGTCCGCTCATGCTCGCCCTGGAGAACGCGGGCAGCGGCAGCCCCTACCTCAACACCACGTACAGCCTGTGGCACGCCGAACTCACCGCCCTGCTCACCGAGGCCCGCGGCAAGCAGAACGCCGACTTCCTCGCGCACGCCCTGCTGGCCGCCGTGCGCAGCGACCTCATCGAGCACCTCAGTGCGGGCGGCACCCCGCCCCGGCGGATCCACGACGGGGTGGCCGCGCTCGCCCGGGCGGTCCTTGCGACGGAGGCCTGAACCCGGGCGCGCGGAGGGCCGCCGCCTACCGGAAGGTGCCGTCGAACCAGGCCAGGACGCGGGGCTTCTCGTCGCAGCCCTTGAGCAGCTCGGATTCCAGGTGGTCGCCGTACCGCACGACCGGCGGCGCGAAGCAGCGCGCGGGAACGACGGGCTGCCCCAGGTACCAGCCGGACGCGAACACGGCGACCAGGACGGCGGCGGCTCCCAGACGGCGCCGGGTGAACCACGCGGATGTCGATATGCGCATGATCATGGAGCCTACGGACGCTCTTCCCGCGCCCCGCGGCCGGGGCCCGATCGACGCACCGGTGCGGCCGCGGACCGTGCGGCCAGCAGCTTCTCCGCCAGCACACGGCAGCGCTCCGTCAGCTCCGGCGGGTCGATGACCTCGAAGTCGTGCCCCAGCAGCAGCACATGCATGAGCACCCGGTCCAGGCCGCCGGCGCCGCTGAGCACCTCGCAGCGGCCGCTCCCCCGCTCTCGTACGACGGCGGCCGACGCCGGGATCTGTGCGCGCACCGTGTCGGCCGACGCGTGCACGAGGAAGCTCGCCCGGTGCGGGTAGGCCCGGCTCGCCACGCCCTCCTGCACGTACGTCGCCGCGTCGGGCGCATCGCGCGGGGCGAAGCGCCAGGTCCGTGCGGACACGTCCGTCATCCGGTCGACGCGGAAGGTGCGCCAGTCGTCGCGGTCGAGGTCGTACGCGAGGAGGTACCAGCGCCGGTCGGAGGCGACCAGGCGGTAGGGCTCGACCCGCCGTTGCCGCACCTCGCCCCCTGACGGGTAGGTGAAACCGGCCTCGACCTCGTCGCGGCAGGCCCTGGCCAGCGTCATGAGGACCACGGGGTCGACCGGTGCCTGGCCCGCGCCGAACAGTTCCACCGAGCCCGCGAGCGCGCGCACTTCGTGCCGCAGCCGGGTGGGCAGCACCTGGTCGAGCTTGGTCAGGGCCCGCAGCGCGGCGTCACCGGCACCGGCGACCGCGCCGCCCGCCCCCGCCATCAGCGAGACCGCGGTGGCGATCGCCTCCTCGTCGTCGAGCAGCAGCGGCGGCAGGTCCTGCCCGGGGCCGAGCTGATAGCCGCCGCCGACGCCCTGGCCCGCATGCACCGGATAGCCGAGCGTGCGCAGCCGTTCGACGTCGCGCCGCACCGTGCGCGTCGTGACCCCGAGCCGTTCGGCGAGCTCGGGGCCCGTCCAGACCCGGCGCCGCTGCAGCAGCCCGAGCAGGGTGAGCACCCGCTCCGTCGTACCTCGTTCGTCACCGTTCGCCGCGTTCATGGCGCCCACCCTGACAGAGATGGCGGAACGATCCTGTCCGCCAGGGGTGTCAGGGTGGCTCCATGGACGCAGACGCAGACATAGACGTACATATGGATGCAGTTGACGCATTCGACTGGAACAGGACGCTGCGCGAGCAGTGGGAATTCCACTGGAACCATCAGATCCGGGCCCGGCTCACGGGCCTCACCGACGACGAGTACTTCTGGTCGCCCGTGCCGGCCTCCTGGAGCGTGCGGCCACGCGGCACCTCGACGGCGCCCCTTCAGGTCGGCGCCGGAGACTTCACGATCGACTACGCCTTCCCCGAACCGGTACCCGCGCCCTTCACCACGATCGCCTGGCGGCTCGGGCACGTCGTCGCCGGCGTGCTCGCCATGCGGAACGCGACGCACTTCGGCGCGCCCGCGGCGTCGTACGAGACATGGGAGTACGCCGGCAGCGCCGCCACCGCGCTCGACCAGCTGGAGGCGCAGCTCGCCATCTGGCTGGCCGGGGTGTCCGGACTCGACAAGGCCGCGCTCCGGGTCCCGGTCGGCGCGAAGGAGCCCTATCCGGACACCCCCATGGCCGATCTGGTGCTGCACGTCAACCGCGAGCTGATCCACCATCTGTCCGAGGTCTGCCTGCTGCGCGACCTCTATCCGCACACGCGTCACACGATGAACGGAGCCACCCGATGAGCCGCACCTTCCAGGTCACGTTCGACGCCCACGACCCGCGGGCCCTGTCGGCCTTCTGGCGCGACACGCTCGGCTATGTCCACCCCGCCCCGCCGGGAGTCGACCTGCCCGAGGGCGCCGACGTGATGGCCGCCTGGGACGAGTTCCTCGTGCGGATCGGTGTGCCGGAGGAGGAGCGCAGCCTGCGCTCGGCCATCGAGGACCCGGACGGGCACGGCCCGCGGGTGTTCTTCCAGCGGGTGCCGGAGGACAAGGTCGCCAAGAACCGCGTCCACCTCGACATCCGCGCGGCCCCGGGACTCCAGGGAGAGGCGCGGATGGCGGCGCTGGAAGCCGAGTGCGACCGGCTCGTCGCCCTGGGCGCGACGCGGGTGCGCCGCGACGAGCCCGCTCCCCCGCTGAGCGCCGGTCACATCGTGATGACCGACCCCGAGGGCAATGAGTTCTGTCTGGACTGAGACCGCCCGGCCGTCAGCGCGGCCGCAGACCGTCCAGCGTGATGTCGATGAACCGGCGCCAGTCGCCGATGGCGTTGCGGCTGAGGATCGCCACGGCGCCGACGGTCATATAGAGGTCGGCCACGGTCACGTCATCACGCAGGGCGCCGTCCGCGCGGCCGCGGCTCACCAGCGTCTCGCCGACCGCCAGGAGCGCGTCGCCGACCGCGCCCCGGGGAGCGGTGGATCCGAAGGTCGCCTCGATCACCCCGGAGAGCCCGCGGCCCTGCTCGTGCACCTCGCCCACGTGGGTCAGGAAGCAGAGCAGCGCCCGGCGGGTGTCCGGCTCGGGCAGGCACTGCTGCTCGACGTGGGCGAGGATCCCCGCGAACCGTTCTTCGGTGATGGCCTCGATCAGGGCCTGCCGGGTCGGGAAGTGCCGGTAGACGGTCCCGACGCCGACCTCGGCCGCCCGGGCCACCTCCGCCATCTGCACCTCGTCCCCGCGCTCGGCGAAGAGCTTCCCCGCGACTTCGAGGACCCGCAGACGGTTGCGCTCCGCGTCGGCCCGTGACGGTCTTGACATCTCGCCGCTTCCTCTGGTCAGCTCGTAAACGGAATCGGATTCCGCATCCGTTTACGAGAGGATAGCTCATGCCCGAGAACCGTTTCATCCTCCTGGAGCCGGGAGCCTCGCGCCCGACCCGCGTACCGCTGCCGCCCTCGATGACCGTCAAGGCACGGACCGACGACACCGAGGGCCGGTTCTCCCTGATGGAGGTCGTCGTCGCCCAGGCCATCCCGCGGCATGTCCATCACGTCGCCGACGAATGCGTCTATGTGCTCGACGGCGAGCTCACCGTGGAGTTCGACGACCGGACCCGGACGGTCGGGGCGGGCCAGTTCGTCCTGCTGCCGCACGGCATCCCGCACGCCCTGCGCCCCGCGAGCACCCCACCGCCCCGCGTGCTCCAGATCTCCTCGCCCGGCGGCTGGGAGTGCTTCCTCGAGGACATGATCGAGAACCGTACGCAGATCAGCAGGAAGGGCAGCCTCGACCCCGCCGCGCTCAACCGGATTGCCGCCAAGTACCAGATCACGTACGAGGAGACCCCGGCGTGAGCCTCTCGCGCTGACGCGGGACCGGGCGATCAGGCCGGGCTGCCCTGCTCGGTGATCAGCTTGAGCATGGCCTGGGCCGTACTGACGTCGGGGTCGTCGTCATGGCCCCCGAGGCCCTCGGAGGCGGCGGCTTCGGCGGAGCGGGGGAACATGGCCTGCTCGTACGCGAAGAGGGCCGCCTCCACGTCGTCGGGCCGCGCGGCCAGGGCCTTGCCGAGTTCGGCGCCGTCGAGCATGGCCAGGTTGGCGCCCTCGCCGTTCGGGGGCGCGAGATGGGCGGCGTCACCGAGCAGGGTCACGCCCGGCACCCGGTCCCAGCGGTGCTCCGTCGGCAGGGTGTACAGGGCGCGCAGGACCGGCGCGGTGTCGCTGTCGGTGATCAGCGCGGTGAGTTCGGGCGCCCAGCCGTCGAACTCCCGGGCGATCCGCGCTGCGGCCGCGGCGGCGTCGGTGAAGTCGATGGCATCGAACCACTCCTGCGGCCGGTGGAGACCCACATAGGCGTGCAGGGTGTCGCCCTTCTCCCGGTGGGCGAAGATCTCCCGGTCCGCCGAGGGCGCGATCATCATGCCGCCGCCGACCGCTTTCGCGGCCGCGGGGTGACGGGTGTCGGCGTGGAACAGATAGGTCTCGACGACCGACCTGCCCGTGTACGCGGGTACGGCGGTGGAGAGCAGCGGCCGCACGCGTGACCATGCGCCGTCCGCGCCGACCAGCAGGCCCGTGGTGATCGCGGTGCCGTCGGCGAAGGTCACCTCATGGCGGCCTCCGGCGAGGGCGCGCACGCCGCCGACCTTGTGACCCCATCGCACGGTCCCCGCCGGGAGCGAGTCGAGCAGGATCTGCCGCAGCTCGCCGCGCTGCACCTCGGGGCGTCCGCCCGTCCCGTCGTCGGGCTGGTCGTGCAGGACGGTCCCGTCCCGCTCGACGAGCCGCAGCGCCTGGCGGCCCTCGATGACGACGGCGTGGAACGCGTCCATCAGACCGGCGGCGGCGAGGGCGAGTTGGCCGTTGTAGTCGTGGATGTCGAGCAGCCCGCCCTGCGCACGCGCCCTCGGGGAGGACTCCGCTTCGTAGACCGTGGCCGGGATGCCGTGGACGTGCAGGACACGGGCCAGCGTGAGCCCGCCGAGTCCTGCGCCGACGATGGTGACGGGGGTGTGCATGGTGGCTCCTCCGGGTCGGGACCGCCCGGTGGTCTCCGGCGGCCGTCCCTGGCACGGTGCAGGACCCCTCCGACAGGCCACCGACAGCGCACCGACAGCCGCCGACAAGCGGCAGATCCCCGAGAAGCCACGCGTCAGCAGACCTCGCCCGGGGCGGCCGCCGTCGCCCTGAGCAGGTCGCGCACCAGGTCGAAGTCGACGGCGTCGGGCCTGTCATGGCGTACGGCGTGCCGGTCCATGAGCGGGACGGTGTCGCCGAGATCGCCTTCGTGAGCCGGCGGCAGTACATCACCTCGCTGAGCCCCGCCAACTCGGCACGGCACAGCCGTCGCAGCCCGGCGAGGGCCTCCCTGCGCTCGACCGGCACCTCGGCCGGATACCCGTCGACGTCTGCCGCCTCGCTCCGCACCATGCGGCGAGCCCAGGGCCTGTCCGGCGGATCAGGGGGCGTCCACTGTCCGCCACCGACCACCCGCCGCCTCTGGCGCATCCGCGTCTTCACTTCACCGTTGGTCCAGACCTACCATCGGGGTGACATGGCCACGAGGGCGATCCGATCCCCGGGCGGCGCGGCACGCGCGGTCCTGCTCCTCGTCGTCCTCCTCCTGACCGGAGTGCCCGGTGACGCGGAGCCATCGGCTTCGCCCGCCGCGGCAGTCGCCCCCGAGCGCGGAGCGCCTCTCGGCGTCTCCGCCCCACAGGCCGCGGAACGCGACGGAACCGGCAGCTGCCGCGGAAGCGGGACAGGAACGCCCCGCGGACCGGAGGCGCTGCCGGGACCCGAGCAGCCCGCACCGCCCAGCCCCCAGTGCGCTCCCCCGTCGCCTCCCCCGCACGACGACGTGCCGAGCGGCCTGGCCTCAACTCACCCCGCAGCGAGCTCCGTAGACCTGTTCAGAACGCAAGTGATCAGAACCTAGACGGTCTCTCTCCGTCCCCACCCCACCGGCACCGCCGGTGGGCTCCCCTGCTGCACCTTCGTCAACGAGAGAGAGTTCCCATGTCCCTTTCCTCCCGCACACGCACCGCTCCCCCCGCCCACGCCGCCTCCTCGCGTCCCGGCCATGACATCGGCCTTGTGCTGCTGCGCGGCACGGTCGGCCTGACGATGGCCACGCACGGAACGCAGAAGCTCTTCGGCTGGTTCGACGGATCCGGGATCGACGGCACCGCGGACCACTTCGCCGCCGACGGCTACGCGGCCGCCGAGACCATGGCCGTGGTCGCCGGGCTCACCGAGACCCTCTGCGGTCTGGGCCTCGCCATCGGCCTGCTCCATCCGCTCGCGGCCGCGGGCATCATCGGCATCATGCTCAATGCCATCGCCACGAAGTGGGGCAACGGCTTCTTCAACCCGAGCGGCATCGAGTACGACCTCGTGCTCCTTGCCGCCGCCGCGGGCCTGGCACTGACCGGCCCCGGCCGCTTCGCCGCCGACCGACTGCTGCCCGCCCTGCGTGCGCACCGGACGGCCCACGGCGCCGGAGCCATCGCGCTCGGCGCCCTCACGGCCGCGATCGTGCTGGTGGCTCTCCGCGACTGAATGCCGCACGCCACACCCCCGGGGCCCCTTCCGGCAGGGGCCCCGGGGTGCCGGACTCACCAGATCCGTACGCGCTCCGCCGGGTCGAGCCACAGGCCGTCGCCCTCCGCCGTGCCGAAGGCCTCGTGGAACTCGTCGAGGTTGCGGACGATGTTCGCCCGGAACTCCGGCGGCGAGTGCGGGTCGATGGTCAGGTACTGCTGCTCCTGCTCCTTGCGCCGCTTGGTGCGCCAGCAGTACGACCAGTTCATGAAGAGCCGCTGGGTGCCGGTGAGCCCGTCCGCCGCGGGGAGTTCACCGCCCGCCAGCGAGATGAGGTACGCCGTGTGCCCGATGGTCAGGCCGCCCAGGTCGCCGATGTTCTCGCCGACGGTCAGGGAGCCGTTGACGAACTCGCCGGGCAGATTGCGGGGCGAGAAGCCGTCGTACTGCTTGATGAGCGCCTTCGACTTGGCCTCGAACGCCGTCTTGTCGTCGGCGGTCCACCAGTCGTTGAGGTTGCCCGCACCGTCGTACTGCGCGCCCTGGTCGTCGAAACCGTGGCCGATCTCGTGGCCGATGACCGCGCCGATGCCGCCGTAGTTCTCCGCCACGTCGGCGTCGGGCGCGAAGAACGGCCGCTGCAGGATGCCCGCGGGGAAGCAGATCTCGTTGGTGCCCGGGTTGTAGTACGCGTTGACCGTCTGCGGCAGCATGAACCACTCGTCGCGGTCGACCAGCGAACCGATCTTGGCGATCTGCCGGTCGGACTCGAACGCGGCGGCCGCCTGCGCGTTGCCGAGCAGGTCGTCGGCGCTGACCTGGAGCGCCGAGTAGTCCCGGAAGGCGTCCGGGTAGCCGATCTTGGGGCGGAACGTGGCGAGCTTCTCGTACGCCCGTTCCTTCGTCTCGTCGGTCATCCAGTCCAGACGGGTGATCGACTGGCGGTAGGCCTCCAGGAGGTTGGCGACGAGGTCGTCCATCATCGCCTTGGAGGACGGCGGGAAGTGCCGGGCGACGTACTCCTTGCCGACGGCCTCGCCGATGGCGCCCTCCACGAACGCGACCGCGCGCTTCCAGCGGGCCCGCAGCTCCGGGGTGCCGTTGAGGGTGCGGCCGTAGAACTCGAAGTTGTTGCGGACGAATTCATCGGAGAGGTACGGCGCGCAGGCGCGCAGCACCCGGGTCAGCGTCCAGTCCCGCCACTGCTCGATCGGCACCTCCGCGAGGAGCGTGGAGAGGTGCGCGAGGTAGGACGGCTGGCGGACGCAGGTCTCGGCGATCGTGGCGTCCGAGCCGCCGAGGCCCTCGGCGTAGCCGCGCCAGTCGAACTCCGGGGCGAGCGCGGTGAGTTCGTCCAGGGTGGTGAGGTTGTACGTCTTCAGCACGTCACGGGTCTCGGCCCGCTCCCAGTGGCCCGCGGCGAGCTTCGTCTCCAGGGCGAGCACACCGCGCGCGGCGGCCGCGGGCTCGGCGTGCTTGCCGAGCGTGAGCAGCTCGGTGAGGTGGGCAACGTACTTGTCGCGGATCTCGGCGAACTTCTCGTCGCGGTAGTACGACTCGTCGGGCAGGCCGAGGCCGCCCTGGAGGATGTTGAAGAGGTAGCGGTCGGAGTCGCGGTCGTCCGAGTCGATGTACGCCCCGAAGAGGCCCGAGCCGCCGACGCGCTCGAAGCGGCCGAGGAACGCGGCCAGCTCCCGGGTGCTGCCCAGGCCCGCCACCTCGTCGAGCAGCGGCTGCGCGGGGGCGAGGCCGCGGGCCGCGATGGCCTCCTCGTCCATGAAGGAGGCGTACAGCGCGGCGATCTTCCGGGCGTCGTCGGAGGCCGTGCCCGCCTCGGCGGAGGCCTCCTCGGCCAGCTCCTGGATGATCGTCTTGACCTGCTGCTCGGCGGTGTCGGCCAGCTGCACGAAGGGACCCCAGCTGGAGCGGTCCTCGGGGATCTTCTCGGTGTCGAGCCAGTGCCCGTTGACGTGTCCGAAGAGGTCGTCCTGCGGTCGGATCTCGGGGTTCATGCCCGCGCGGGCGTCATCCAGAATGCTCATCCATGCAGCCTATGCGAGCGATCAGCCCGGCACGAAGGAGCTTTCGTCCGCCCAGGGCGGACAGGCCCGCGGCCCTTCAGTCCGTTCGCTCTGTTCAGCCCGTTCGTCCGTTCAGTCCGTGAACCGCTCCAGGATGCGGTCCATCCCGCTGTTCCAGTTCTCCTTCAGCGCCGCGACCGCCGCGTCCAGGTCTCCGCGCTGCAGGCACAGCGCGATCCGCTCGTGCTCCGCGGCCGAGCGCTCCAGGACGTCCTGGTCGCCGAGGGCCACGCGTTCGTAGCGGTGCATGGTGACCTTCAGGGACGTGATCAGCTTCATCAGGCGGTCGTTGGTGCAGCCCGAGAGGAGGAGGTCGTGCCAGGCGTCGTCGTAGCGCTCGATGACCTCGTGCGGGGCCTGCGGGACGGCGAAGGCGTGGGCCTCCTCCAGGAGGCGCGGGGCGATGTCCGCGAGGTGCTCGGGGGTGCTGGACTGCAGGGCCAGCGACTCCAGGGTGGCGACGATGGCCGTCAGATCGCGGAACTCCTGGGCGCTCAGCGGGGTGAAGCGGAAGCCCCTGCCGCGTTCACTGGTGATGACGCCCTCGCGCTCCAGCGTGATCAGCGCCTCGCGCAACGGCGTGCGGCTGACGCCGAGTTCGGTGGCGAGCTGCACTTCGTTGATCGTCTCGCTGGTCGCGATCGTGCCGCTGCCGAGGCGCCTGAGCAGTTCCTCCTTCACCTGCTCGCGCAGCGGACGGTTCTCGATTGGCATGTACGACGGCCCTCCCCTTAGGTGTGCTCGATTATCCGTTACCGGCAGGTCAAGCGGTACCGGCGCCGTCGACGGGAATGATCGCGCCGCTGATGAACGCAGCTGCGTCGGATGCCAGGAACGCCACGGTCCGCGCGATGTCGCGGGGCTGTCCGATCCGGCCGAGCGGGCGGTCGGCGGCGTCGGCGTAGAACGCGTCCGCCCGCTCCCCCAGCTGTCTGGCCTCCTCCGCGAGCATGCCGGTGGCGGTGTCACCGGGACATACGCAGTTGACGCGGATGTTGTCGGGGCCGTGGTCGATCGCCATGGCACGGGTCATGTTGACGACCGCGCCCTTCGACGCGCAGTACGACACCGCGCGGGCGCCGCCCGAAATCCCCCAGCCGGAACCGGTGTTGACGATCGAGCCGCCGCCCTGGGCCGCCATGCCGGGGACGACGAGGCGGCTCAGGAGCAGGATCGAGCGGACGTTCACCGCCATCACCAGGTCCCAGTCGTCCTCGGTGATGTCGCACACCGTGGAGCGGCGGATGATGCCCGCGTTGTTGAACAGGACGTCGACGCCGCCGAACCGCTGCCGCGCCGTGTCGACCACGCTCTCGCAGTCCTCGCGCCGCGAGACGTCGCACCGCACGAAGGTGCCGCCGGTGTCCTTCGCGGTCTGCTCGCCGCCGTCGGTGTCGATGTCGGCGAGCACGACGCGGGCGCCGAGCTCGGCGAGGACCTGTGCCGTGGCACGGCCGATGCCGGCGGCCGCGCCGGTGACGATGGCGCGCTTGCCGTCCAGAGAGATCATCGTGTGCTCCTTGTCCCTGAGGGGTTGTCAGCCGGTGGCGGGGTAGAGGGAGATGCGGCGGTGCCCGGTGAGCACGGGCAGGTATCCGGTCAGTTCGGCGTCCACGTCCGGGTCGCCGGTGTCCAGGAGCAGCGGGCGGCCGCCGAGCGCGGCCAGCTTGTGTTCCGGGCACAGCACGAGGAGCCGTTCGCGGCCGCCCGCGGCGCGCAGTACGCGCGGCGAGATCTGCTGGTTGCCCCGGCCGAGCAGGAAGCCCTGGCCGCCGATCGGGGACAGCGCGATCCAGCACGGGCCGCTGCCGATCCGGGCGAGCAGCCCGGTCTCGCCGGTGTCGCGCGCGACGACCTCGGCGCGGCCCGCGCGCACGGCGAGCACGTCGACCCCCGCGAGGGAGGCGTCGGCGCCGAGGGCACCGGCCACGGCGTGCGTGGTGCTGCCGGGGCCGAGGACGAGCAGGCCGTCGCCGACGCGTCCTGCGATCTCCGACGCGATGCCCGCGGACGCCTCCCCTGTGGTGGCCGTACTGCCCGTCTTGCGCTGCTGCACCCGCGCGGGCACGTCGGGCACGGGCAGCCACCCGAAGAGGCGCGAGGCCACGCGCCCCTCGCTCAGCGCGGTGTCGTCGCGGTCCATGACCTCGCCCTCCCGCAGCCGCACACCCCCGCCCCCGGCCAGCCACGCCGCCGCGACCTCGCCCGCCGCGCCCGGGCCGACCGCGAAGACCGCGGAGTGCATCTTGACGCCGGTCGGGATGCCGAGGACGGGACAGCGGGCGCCCTCCAGCGCGCCCAGCAGGTCCCGTGCGGTGCCGTCCCCTCCGGCGAAGAGAAGCAGCTCGACTCCCGCGTCGACGAGGGCGTGCGCGGCGGAGACGGTGTCGGCGGGGGTGGTGTCAGGAGGGGCGGTGCGGGTGGGCCAGGTGTCGCCGACCACCACCGGCGCCACCCCCGCCGCCCGCGCCGCGTCCGCCCCCATCGCCCCCGGCACCGTCACGACCACCAGGTCCAGGCCCAGCGCACGGCCTCGTTCCCGCAGCGCCCGCAGGGCCTGCGTCGCCCGTGGTCCCGCCGGCGGGCGTGCGCCCAACGCGACGGCGCGGCGCGGGCGTTCGGGACCGTCCGTGCCGCCCAGGCCGACGCGGCCGCCGAGGCCCGCGACCGGGTTGACCACGAGGCCGACGCGGGTCACGCCTGTTCGCCGAGGATCTTGCGGCGGTAGGCCCGCCAGGAAACCGCCCAGGTCTTCGGGTCGTCGAGGGCCTCGGGCCTGACGCGGTGGACGGTGGAGCGGTGCGGGGCCGTGCGTACGGTCTCCGGGTCGTCGTACGCCTCGCGTGCCACCTCCGCGAGGATCTCCGCGTACTCGTCGAGGTCGGCCCGTGAGTAGGACTCGGTCGGCTCCAGGGTCATCGGCTCGGGCACGACGTACGGGTGGTGGCTGGTCCAGTAGTGCGTGCCGAAGTCGGCGGCGCGCAGGCCGATGTCCTCGGAGTGCACGCCGGTGTCCTCGTACAGCTTCTGCCAGCTGTAGCGGACCTGTTCGACGCGCGGCCGTCCTTCGGCGTAGGGGACGCAGACGCCGGGGATCCGGCGGACCTTGTGGAGCAGGTAGTTGTTGTTGAGGACGGCCGTCTCGGCCGCGGCCCGCAGTCCGTCGGCGCCGAGGGACCTGATCCAGGCGTAGGCGCGCACCAGGTTCGGCACGACGCCGTGGAACGGGCGCATCTTGCCGACCGAGGAGGGCCGGTCGGAGTCCAGGAAGTGCCGGGTGCCGTCGAACTCGACGGTGGGGTAAGGGAGATAGGGCGCCAGTTCCTCCGTGACCGCGCAGGCTCCGGCCGCGGGTCCGCCGCACGCGTGCGGCGTCGAGAACGTCTTGTGCAGGTTGAAGTGGCACAGGTCGAAGCCCGCGTCCCTGGCGCGGGTGATGCCGAGGATGCCGTTGGCGTTGGCCTGGTCGTAGGAGCACAGGCCGCCGGCCGCGTGCACGATGCGTACGAACTCCTCGATGCGCGGGTTGTAGATGCCCGTGTCCTCGGGGTTGGTGATCAGCAGGGCCGCGGTGCGCGGGCCCGCCGCCGCCTTGAGGGCCTCGATGTCGGGGTAGCCGTCCGCGTCGGGGTGCAGAGTGATCACCTTGAAGCCCGCCGTCTTCGCGCAGGCCGCGTTCGAGGGGTGCGAGAAGACCGTCGTGATGATCTCGTCGCGCTGTTCGAGCTCGCCGCGTGCCGCGAAGTGGGCGCGGATCATGGCGACGTTGGTGTAGATCGCGGCGGAGCCCGCGGCGGGCTGGAGGGAGACCCGGTCCATGCCGGAGATCTCCTTCAGGAGCTGCTCCAGGTCGTGGATGATGCGCAGCACGCCCTGGACGGTGTCGTCGTCCTGGAGCGGGTGGAGGGCGGCGATGCGCGGGTCGCGCACGAACTGGTCGTTGACCTTGGGGCTGTACTTCATGGTGCAGGTGCCCTGGCCGACGTCGATGTTCAGGTCGGCGCCCAGGTTCTCCTGGGAGAGCCTCATGTAGTGCCGCAGGACCTGCTGTTGGGAGAGTTCGGGCAGCGCGGGCGGGGTGTCGCGGCGCAGCGCCGCCGGTATCTCCGGCACGTCGATCGACGGGTCGGGTGCGGGGACGAGGACGCCGCGCTCGCCCGGTGTCCCCAGTTCGAAGATGAGCTTCTCGTCCCAGGACGCCTGCTGGAACCGGCGCAGCCGCGGCTTCGGTGCGATCCGCGCCTCCTCCGGCGTCACGGACACGGGCGCGTGGTGGGCGCTCACTTGACGATCTCCTCCAGGGTCGTGGCGAGCCGGTCGATGTCGGCCTTGGTGTGGACCTCGGTGACGCAGTAGGCGGCCTCGCGTTCACCGGTCGGCAGGCCGCCGAAGATGCCGCGCTTCTTGAGGGCGTCGCGGATCTCGGCGGCCGTGCGGGAGCCCGGGTAGCGGACGGTGAAGTCGGCGAAGTGCAGTGCGTCGCCGAACGGCAGCTCCACGCCGGGGACTTGGGCGAGGCGTCGGCGTGCGTACGCGGTGAGCGCGAGGATCGTCTCGCCGATCTCGCGCATGCCCCGCGGGCCCATCAGCGCCAGATACACCCCGGCGCCGATGCCGTGCAGCGCGGCCGCGGTGCCGACCCACTCCTTGCCCTCCTCGCGCCGGGCGAAGGAGGTCCTTTCGTACGCGACGTCGCCGAAGCCGTATTCGCCGTCGACCGCGGTGGGCACCAGGCCGAAGAGCCGGGACGGGAACTCGGCGACGAGCCGTTCCTCGTCACGGGTGGCGATGAACCCGGCGTTGCCGCCGCCGAAGCTCTGGTGGATGCCGAGCGGCTGGATGTCGCCGCAGGCGATGTCCGCGCCGTACGAGGAGGGGGGCGCGAGCACGCCGAGGGTGAGCGGATTGCAGCCGACCACGTACAACGCCCCGGCACTGTGGGCGAGTTCGGCGAGTTCGGGGAGGTTCTCGTCGACGATTCCGGTGGCCGAGGGGGACTCCGCGTACAGGGCCGCCGTGTCGCCGGGGGCCAGCGCCTCGCTCACCGCGTCCAGGTCGGCGCGGCCGGTCTCCGGGTCCACGGGGACGACCGTCACGTCGTGGTCGGGGCGCACGTAGTCCCGTATGCGCGACAGCTTGTCGGCGTCGGTCGCCGTCGCCACGACGAGACGGCGGCGTCCGGTGATCCGGCCCGCCATGCGCAGCGCGGTGCCCGCTGCCTGGAAGCCGTCGTACACGGGGACGTTGACGACGTCGACGTCGAGCAGTTCGGCCATCATCGACTGGTACTCCCACAGCGCCTGGAAGCGGCCGTGGTCCTCGTAGGGCTCGCCCGCGTACGCGGTGAGGAACTCGCCGCGGTTGACGATCTCGTCGACCACCGCGGGGACGTGGTGCTGGTAGCAGCCGGAGCCGAGGAAGCTGAGGGCCTGCCGGGTGGTGACGTTGCGGGCGAGCAACTCCTCCATGTGCCGGACGAGTTCGGCCTCGGAGTGCAGTGCGGGCGGCAGGTCGAGGGGGCGGTGCAGACGGATCGCGTCGGGGATGTCGGCGTAGAACTCCTCGACGCTCGCCGCGCCGATCTCGTCGAGCATCGCCTGCCGGACGGCGGGCACCGCGTTCGGGATGTACGGGTGGGCAGAGGGCTGGGCCTGGGACGACGTCATGCCGCACCTTTCGCGTGAGCAGAGGCACGAGAAGCGGAGTGAGCAGAGGGCACGAGGAGCGGAACGGTCTTTGTGTGCAGGACCCTTGACGGCCGGTCCCGTCATTCAGTGTTCTGAATACAGCATTAGGCATTCAGTCCTCGGGAGGCAAGAGTGTCAACACGACCACCCCGGCGGCGCGTTGTGGCCGCGGGTCTCGCCGCATCGGCGTCCGCACTGCTCGGCTCCTGCGCGATGGGAGGCGCGGGCGGTGCGGACGGCGCCCCGCGCGAGCTGGGCGGCGACGACGAGGAGGACGGCTCAGGAGGGAGCGGCAGACTCAGCGGAAAGCTCACCGTCTGGTCGTGGGACGTGGCCGCCACCGCGCTGAAGCGGCTGCGCGGCGCCTTCGAGGAACGGCACCCCGACGTCACCGTCGACGTCGTCGACATCGGGTACGACAACGCCTACGACAAGATCACCGTGGGGCTGCGGGGCGGCACCGGACTCGCCGACGTCCTCACCCTGGAGGGCAGCTATCTGCCCCGCTACACCGCCAACTTCCCCGGCGGCTTCTACGACTTGGCGCGCCGCGCCGACCGTCACCGCGCCGACTTCGACCGGGCCGCCTGGCGCACCGTCACCGGGGGCGCGGGCGGCACGAAGGTCTTCGGGATCCCGTGGGACATCGGCCCGTGCGCCCTCTACTGCCGCACCGACCACCTGCGTGCCGCGGACGTCGACCCCAAGTCCCTGCGGACCTGGGACGACTACGTCCGCGCCGGCGTCCGCATCAAGCGGGCCACCGGGCACAAGCTCCTCGTCCACGATCCGACGGGAGCAGGGATGTTCCCGATGCTCCTCCAGCAGCAGGGCCAGTCCTCGTTCCGCGACGGCCGCATCGCCCTGGAGACCCCGGCCGCCGTGCGGGCCCTGACGCTGATGAAACGTCTCGCCGACGAAGGGCTCCTCGCCTACGAGAAGAACTGGGACGGCCTGGTCACCGCCCACAAGGACGGCAAGGTCACCACGAACCCCATCGCCGCCTGGTGGACGGGCACGCTCACCGACGAAATGCCCGAGCTGAAGGGCAGGTTCCGGGTCCTTCCGCTGCCCGGATTCACCGCCGCCGGGGTGCGCACCTCGAACATCGGCGGCTCCACCCTGTGCATCCCGGCCCAGAGCGAACACCCCGAGGCCGCCTGGGAGTTCATCCGCTTCGTCCTCACCGACAAGAGCAACCAGGTCGCCATGCTCAAACGCGAGGGCCTCTTCCCCGCCTATCTGCCCGCGCTCGACGACCCGTATCTGAGCGAGCGGCAGGAGTACTTCGGCGGGCAGCGCGCCAACGCCGTGTTCGCCCGGCTCGCGCGGCACATCCCGCCCGTCGAGTACACGAAGGACGACGCCAAGGAGAAGGACATCACGATCTCCGCCGTCAACGGCGTGCTGCTGCACGGCAAGGACCCGCGCGCCTCCCTCGCCTCGGCGGCCCGGCGGCTCGCCGACGCGACCGGACGAAGGAGAGTGGCGTAGCCCCATGGTTGCCCTGGACTCCGGGAAGCACACCGCCGCACCCGCCCGCTCCCCCGGTACGGCGCGCCGCCCCCGACGCCGGCCGCGGCCGACGGGCTGGCTGTTCGCGGGCCCCGCCGCCGCGCTGTTCGCCCTCTTCTTCGCCTATCCCCTCGGCGCGAGCCTGCTGCAGTCGTTCACCACCGAGGACGCGGGCTCCCTGCGCTGGGTGGGGCTCGATCAGTACCAACGCCTGCTGCACGACCCGGCGTTCGCCGACGCGCTCGTCAACACCGGTCTCATCCTGGTCGTGCAGGTCCCGGTGATGGTCGGTCTCGCGCTGCTCCTTGCCGCGCTCCTCAACCAGTCGTGGCTGCGTTTCCGCGGCAGTTGGCGTGCCGTGCACTTCCTGCCCGCGGTGACCACGCTCGTCGCGTACGCGGTGGTGTTCCAGGTCCTCCTGAAGACCGACAACGGCCTCGCGAACCAGGCGCTCGGCGCCCTCGGCATGGACCCGGTCGACTGGCTCAACGACCCGACCTGGGCGCGCGTCTCCCTTGTCCTGACGCTCACTTGGCGCTGGACCGGCTACAACGCCATCATCCTGCTCGCCGGTCTGCAGGCCATCGGCAAGGAGCAGTACGAGGCCGCCGCGCTCGACGGCGCCTCCGCCTTCACCACATATACGCGGGTGATCCTGCCGCAGCTGCGGCCCGTGGTCCTGTTCTGCGTCATCACCTCCACCATCGGCACGCTGCAGCTCTTCGACGAGAACTACGTCCTGACCCGCGGCGGCCCCGACGACGCGACGCTCACACCCGTCGTCTACCTCTACAAGGTCGGCTTCCAGCAGTTCGACTTCGGCTATGCCGCCGCCATCGCCTGGGTGGTCGTGGCGCTGATCGCCGCGATCTCCGCGATCCAGTACCTCGCCTTCGGACGGGAGCGCCGCCGATGAACCGCAGTCCTGCCGCTGTCCGGCGCGTCGGCCGGTTCGCCGTGCGCACGGTGCTCGTGCTCGGCGGGGTGGTCAGCCTCGTGCCGTTCCTGTGGATGGCGATCGCCGCCACGCACTCCTCCGCCGACCTGTTCCACTCGCCGCCGCCGTTCCTGCCCGGCGGGCGGCTCCTGGACAATCTGGCCCGGCTCCAGGACACCATCGGCTTCGGCCGGGTCATGGCCAACAGCATCGGGATCGCCGTCGTGCAGACCGCGCTCAGCTCCCTGGTCTCGGCGATGTGCGGCTACGGCCTGGCCAAGTTCCGCTTCCGGGGCCGGGGCCTCGTGCTCGCCGCGGTACTCGCGACGATGATGATCCCCTTCCAGGTGCTGCTCGTGCCGCTCTTCCAGATGATGGCGAGCGTCGGCTGGATCGACTCCTACCAGGCGGTGATCCTGCCGTTCCTCGCGAACTCCTTCGGGATCCTGCTGATGCGCCAGGGCTTCGTCGACTTCCCCGACGAGCTCATCGAGTCGGCGCGGATGGACGGCTGCGGCGAGCTGCGCACCTTCTACCGCGTCGTACTGCCGTGCGTGCGGCCCCAGTTGGGCGCCCTGGTGATCTTCACGTTCATGTCGGCGTGGAACAGCTTCATCTGGCCCCTGCTCATGCTCAACACCGAGGACAAATACACCGTGCCCGTCGCCCTGAACACCCTCACCGGTCTCTCCCGCGTCGACTACTCCGGCCTGATGCTCGGCTCACTGCTCGCGACGCTGCCGCTCATGCTGCTGTTCCTGCTGTTCCAGCGGCAGTTCGTGGCCGGACTGCTCGGCGGGGCGGTGAAGGGATGAGCCCCCGCCAGAACCCCGCCGAGCGTCTGACCTCCGTGCCCGGACTGCTGTACGGCGGCGACTACAACCCCGAGCAGTGGCCCGAGGAGACCTGGGCCGAGGACGTCACGCTGATGCGGGAGGCCGGGGTCACCATGGTCACCGTCGGCGTCTTCTCCTGGGCGGGGCTCCAACCGGGGCCCGACACCTGGGACTTCGGCTGGCTCGACCGGCTCCTCGACCTGCTCTACGCCCGCGGCATCGCCGTCGACCTGGCCACCGGCACCGCGTCGCCGCCCGCCTGGCTGGTGCGCGCCCACCCGGAGATCCTGCCGGTCACCGCGGACGGCGTGCGCCTCGAATTCGGCTCGCGGCAGCACTACTGCCCGTCCTCCCCGCAGTACCGGCAGGCGGCGCTGCGCCTGACCCGCGCGCTCGCCGAGCGGTACGCCGACCACCCGGCGCTCGCCCTGTGGCACATCCACAACGAGTACGGCGACCACGTCACCGAATGCTTCTGCCCGCGCTCGGCCGCGCACTTCCGCGCCTGGCTCCGCGAGAAGTACAGCACCGTCGACGCCCTCAACCACGCCTGGGGCACCGCCTTCTGGTCCCAGCGCTACAGCACGTACGACGAGATCGAACCGCCCCGCACCGCGCCGGGCCCGGTCAATCCGACCCAGCTCCTCGACTGGCGCCGCTTCTGCTCCGACGCCCTGCTGGCCCTGCACCGCGCCGAACGGGACGTCCTCGCCGAGACGAGTCCCGGCATCCCCGCCACCACCAACTTCATGTCGATGATGAGGGACCTCGACTACTGGCGGTGGGCCGAGCACGAGGACCTCGTCTCCGACGACGCCTACCCGGACCCGGCCGACCCGCGGGCGCACGTCACCGCGTCCCTGAACTACGACCTGATGCGCTCCCTCAAGCGCGGCAGGCCCTGGCTCCTGATGGAACAGGCCCCTTCGGCGGTGAGCTGGCGGCCGGTGAACGTCCCCAAGAAGCCGGGACTGCAGCGCCTCTGGTCCCTCCAGGCGGTGGCCCGCGGCGCCGACGGCGTCCTGTACTTCCAATGGCGTGCCTCGCGTGCGGGCGCGGAGAAGTACCACAGCGCGCTGCTCCCGCACCGCGGCACCGCATCGCGCGGCTGGCGCGAGACGGTCCGCTTCGGCGCCGAACTGGCCCGGCTCGCCGAGGTCGCGGGCAGCCGTGTCACCGCGTCCGTGGCGTTCGTCCTCGACTGGGAGTCGTGGTGGGCCCTGGAGGGCGCCGACCACCCCTCGGCCCGGATGCGCTGGCCCGATCTGCTCCGCCCCTGGTACGCGGCCCTGCACGCACGCGGCATCACCGTCGACTTCGTGCCCCCGCACGCCGATCTGTCGGGCCGCCGGGCCGTGCTCGCGCCGAGCCTGCATCTGCTGCGCACCGACGACGCCCGGCGGATCGCTTCGTATGTACGCGAGGGCGGCCATCTCGTCGTCGGACCGTTCAGCGGCGTCGTCGACGAGCACGACCATCTGCACGACGGAGGTGCGCCGGGCCCGCTGAGGGAGGTGCTCGGCGTGTCCGTCGACGAGTTCTGGCCGGTGCCGGACGCCGAAGCGGTGCCGCTCACGTCCGGTGCGCGGGCCACCGTGTGGAGCGAGTGGCTCGAACCGGAGGGCGCAGAGACCGTCGACCGCTATGCCGCGGGTCCGCTCGCCGGGCAGCCCGCCGTCACCCGCCGCGCGTACGGCGCGGGCGTCGCCCGGTATGTGAGCTGCCATCTGCCCGACCACATCGGGGACGTGCTCGACCAGGCCCTCGCGGAGGCCGGCGTCACGCCGTGCGCGCCGGTCCCCGAGGGCGTCGAGGCCACCGTCCGCACCGGCGTCGACGCCTCGTTCCTCTTCCTCCTCAATCACACGGACCGGACCGTCGCGGTCGACGCCGCAGGGACGGACCTGCTCACCGGCGCCCCGGTGCACGGCACCGTGCGCCTCGCACCGCTCGGCGCGGCCGTGCTCCGCACCCCCCATTCCCTTGGAGACACACCCTCGTGACCGGACCCCGCACAGCCCGCGCCGCCGTCCTTGCGGCCCTGCTCCTCGTGGGCGGCTCCACCCTTGCCGCGCCACCGGCCGGTGCCGCCGCCACGGGCGACTACGCCGACGTCCTCGACCTGCACGGCACGCCCGCCGCCGCGCTGCCCGGTGACGCCGACGACGTCAACCGCGTCAACGTCTTCGCCGACCGGGGCGCCTGGCACGCCTACGCGCTGCCCGACGCCGACGACCCCGCCTCCTACGGAGGGTTCAGCGGGCCCCTGTACATCGCCCAGGAATACCCGTGGTGGCTGAGCAGGTCCTTCAGCCGGATCCGGCTCACCGAGGGCGGCCGTGCCCTCGACCTCGCCGCCGGAGGCACCCCGCGCCTGACATCACAGCCCGGCAGGCTCGTCCAGTCCTACGACCTCGGGCGCGGTCTGCGCCTCACGCTGACGCTGCGCTTCGCCACCGACCGCAGCGCCCTCGTGCGCGCCGAGGTCCGCAACACGGGTGCCACACCTCGCCAGTTGAGCGCCGACTGGACCGGCAGCCTGCTGCGGCCCGCGGACGCCCCGATGCGGGACGCGCCGTCGCTCAGGGCGACCACCTCCGGTGTCGGCGTCGGCTTCGCGAAGGTCCGCGAGACCTGGGACTACCTCACCGACGGCACCGAGCGCTTCGAGGTCACCCACCGGGATCGCGTGCGCACCACGGTCGACGGCGACTCCTACCGCACCGAGACCGCCGCGCCCGTCTCCCTCGGGCCCGGCGCCACGCACCGCTTCGACTGGACCGAGTCGTACACGTTCACCGCGGCGGAGCGCGCCCGTGAGATGCGGCGGGTCCGGGCGGTCCTGGCCCACCCCCGGGCGTACGCCTCGGCCGCCGATGCCCGCTGGCGCGGCTATGTGGAAGGGGTGACGCGGGGTGTGCCCGCCGACCGGCGCAGGACGGCCGTCAAGTCGCTGGAGACCCTGGTCACCAACTGGCGTTCGGCGGCGGGGCAGTTGCAGCACGACGGCATCACGCCGTCCATCTCGTACAAGTGGTTCGCGGGCGGCCTGTGGTCCTGGGACACCTGGAAGCAGGCCGTGGGCACCGCCCGCTTCGACCCGGGGCTCGCCCAGACGCAGATCAGGTCGATGTTCGACCGGCAGATCACCGCGGACTCCCCGACCCGACCGCAGGACGCCGGAATGATCCCCGACGCGCTCTTCTACAACGATCCCGCACGCGGCGGCGGCAACTGGAACGAACGCAACTCCAAGCCGCCACTGGCCGGTTGGTCGGTGTGGGAGGTGTACCGCAAGAGCGGCGACCGGGACTTCCTGCGTGAGATGTACCCGAAGCTGGCCGCCTATCAGGCCTGGTGGTACCGCAACCGCGACCACGACGGGGACGGTCTCGCCGAGTACGGCGCCACCGTCGACCCCGCCAACGACTCCGCCGAGCAGCGCCGTCTCGCCGCCGCCTGGGAGAGCGGCATGGACAACGCTCCCCGCTTCGACGCCGACCTCGGCACGTCCGTCGTCGCCAACCACGCCCCCGACGGCACCCTGCTCGGCTACTCCCTCACCCAGGAGTCCGTCGACCTGAACGCCTATCTCGCCCTGGACCAGGGCTACTTGGCGCGCATCGCGCAGGCCCTGGGCAAGCGGTCCGACGCCGCGCGCTGGCAGCGCAGGGCCGCCGCCACCCACGCCGCCGTGCGCGCGACGATGTACGACCCCGGCGACGGCTGGTTCCACGACATCGGCCTCGCCGACGGCACCCGGCTCACCGCGCGCGGCCGCGGCATCGAGGGCGCGGTGCCACTGTGGACCGGCACCGCGTCACGGGCGCAGGCGCGCGCGGTGCGGGCCAAGCTGACCGACCCGGGCGAGTTCGCGACGGCGGTGCCGTTCCCGACGGTGGCCAAGTCGTCGCCGTACTTCACCCCGACCCGGTACTGGCGCGGCCCCGTCTGGCTCGACCAGGCGTACTTCGCCCTCGAAGGACTGCGCCGCTACGGCTATGACGGCGACGCCGACACCCTCACGGACCGGCTGCTCGGCACGGCGTCGGGGCTCACGGGGAAGGCCCCGGTCATGGAGAACTACCACCCCATGACCGGGGCCCCGCTGAACTCACCGAACTTCAGCTGGTCGGCGGCGTTGCTGCTGCCGTTGCTCGGCTCGCGATGACGTGGTCAGCCCGCGGCCGGTGCCTTGCAGGCGCCGGCCGCGCACTTGTCGAGCCACGCGTCGAAGTCGGCGTCGTAGCGGTTGCCGATGGTGCTGGTGAGCAGCGTGCGGGCCTGGTCCCACTCACCCGCGCGGTAGTGGCCGAGGAGCGTGGCCACGTCCTGCGGGTGGGACTCGAGCAGGTAGCGGACCGCCAGGTAGCCCCACTGGTAGGTGCGGGTCTGGTTGGTGTTCTCGTAGGTGGTGTCGAAGAGCGTGCTGAGCTTGTACGTCTTCTTGCCCGCCTCCTCGACCGCCCTGTCGTACGTCACGCCGCGGTAGGAGTAGGAGATGTACTCCGCGAAGCCCTCCACCCACATCACGGTCGGCGTCTTCATGCCCTCCTCGAAGTCGCCGTACATGTTGAAGCGGCCGTCGAGGTAGTGCGTGTACTCGTGGTTGAGGTTCCAGATCTGGAAGGAACCGTCCTGCTTGGGCTGCTCGTAGGCGATGAAGCGCGGCAGGTTGCCCTCCACGGAGGGGTCGCCCTCCAGGTACATGCCGCCGTTGTTGGTGTCGATGCCGAAGACGACACCGGCGTAGGTCTGGTAGTCGGTGCTGGAGTTGAAGGCGACCACTTCGAGCTGGGTGTTCTTGTCGTCCTTCACCGGGCCGCTGTCCTTGGCCACGCCGTGGAAGAAGGCGTCCTGCTTGCTCAGGCTGTCGCAGGAGGCGGTCAGCTCCTCCGCGGTGATCTGCTGGGCGGCGATCTTCAGGCTGTCGCTGCAGGTGTGCTTGACGGTGAGCACGGCGTCGCGCACCCGGTTCGCGAGGTCGCAGGTGCCGTAGTCGGCGCAGTTCTCCTTGTCGTAGGCGTCGGTCATCTCGGCGACGCCGACCCAGAGCTGGGCGGTGCGGCCGGTCATCTCGCTGCGGCCGAGCAGCTCCTTGGCCAGCGGGGCGACCATGGGCCTGAAGTCGGCGTGCTGGAGGAAGCGGCCCAGCTCACGCCCGGCGTTGTAGACGAGGTAGGACCGGTCGGTGCCGAGCAGGTCGTCGTGCTTGACGGCGAAGTCGCGCAGGATCGTCAGATGGCTCTGGTCGGCCTTCACCGCGGTGAGGAACTCCGGGACCTGGTGGCCGCGGAAGTAGACCTGGAAGGTGTTGTTGACCGCGGCCTTCATGCCCCAGAACTTGTCGTACGAGGCGTCGTAGCCGTTCAGGAGGCGCTTGGTCGCATTGAGGTAGCGACCGTTCTCCTGGGCGCTGTCGATCAGGGTGACCGCCTCGAACAGCACCATGCCGTTGGCCTCGGTGACGTCGAAGGCGTGGGACGAGCCATAGAAGGCGTCGAGGCCGCCCTGGATGGCGCTCTTCAGGGCCGGACCGTACGGGCCGACCTCGTCCTCGTTGCCCCACTGCACGTAGTACCCGGCGCGCAGGTACAGGACGACCTGGGCGGCGAACGTGCTGTTGTCACCCGGGTAGTTGGAGCCGACGTCGCGCAGCGCGTTGGCCACCGTGACCATCTGCTCCTCGCGGAACAGCGCCTTGGCGTCCGGCCCTGTCACGGAGAACAGCGTGTTGATGCAGTCGGTCTCGACGCTCTTGATCTGCTGGACCAGGGCGTCGCCGGTCTTCGACGTGAAGTCGGAGATCCGGCACTCGGCGGCCTTGGCCTTGCCCTTGCCGCTGCTCTTGTCGGCCTTCTTCGGGGTGGCCTGCAGCGGCGGGCGGTTGGCCACGTCCTTGGCGGGCTCGTCCAGGCGATCCGCCTTGGCGGGCGCCCGGGTGGGGGTGGCGGGCCGCGGAGCGGGGTCCAGGCCCGGCTTGTCGGGCGTGGCCGTGGCGGGCCGCGTGCCGGGGGTGGCACCGGCCGCGCCCGCTGCGCCCGCCGGGCTCGCGGGGGCGAGCAGGGTCAGGCCCACACAGGCGATCAGGGCGGTTATGAGGAATCTGGCGCGCTCTCTCAGTGCGGAGGATCTTGGTCTCAAGGTGGCCTCCAGGCCGGTTGCCGCCGCGCCTGGGCACGGCGGTGGGGGGATGTAACGGGCCATGGCGGATGGGTGGTTGCCCCACCCATGTCATGCACACGTTCGATGTGTGACATGTACCATTGCACACGTCACATGGCTTGAACAGGCTCCGGATTCAAGGGAGTTGAAAAACCTCGTCAGGGCTCCTGCCGCCAGCCGCTCTCCCCCGGGCAGGCCGCCGAGGCCGTCCCGGCGATGAAGCGGAGGAAGTGCCGCAGCGCCGGAGTCCAGGTGGCGAAGTCGTGTCCGCCGGAACCGGAGCAGTACACGTGGGGCACGTCCTGCTGCTTCAGGGTCGTGTGGAGCGCGTTGTTCCACGCGTACGGGTCCTCGCCGCGTCCCGCGTAGAGCGCCATCCTCCCGGCGTACGACCGGTACACATCAGGGCGGGACGTGGCGACCTGGGCCGGGTTGAACGCCGGCCAGGTGGACTGCGGCCCGAACACCAGCTCCGTGCGCTGCAGCGCGTCGGGGTTGCCGGGGAACAGGTACTTCCAGTAGTTCCCGAGGTCGCTTCCCGTTCCGTACGACCAGAAGCGGGCGCCGTACACGGTGGTGCCGTTGCCGACGATCTGCTGATGGTCGGGGAGCCCGATGTCCGTGCCGCCGGAGAAGGCGCCGACGGCGCTGAACACGTCCGGGTGCTGGGCGGCGTACTTCAGCGCGCCGTACCCGCCCATGGACATCCCGGCGACGGCCCGCTCGCCCGACGTGGCGAAGTGCGCGTCGACCCACGGCACCAACTGCTTGATGTGGAAGGTCTCCCACAGCGGGGCGACGTTGCCGTAGGTGTGGCCCTGCCAGTCCGAGTAGAAGCCGACCTTGCCGCCCTCGGGCATCACCACGATGCCCTTGAAACCGGCCTCCTGGACGGTCCTGGTGATGTTGCCACCGCCGCTCGACCACTGCTCGTAGTCGGCGGCGCCGCCGTGCAGCAGATAGAGCACGGGATAGGCGGCCGACGGGTCGTAGTCCGCGGGCAGTTGGACCCGCACCCGCACGGGTTTGCGCACCGGGTCGATCTGCGGCTCCCCGGGACCGCGCGGGGCGTAGAGCGCGCCGGTGGTGAACTCCGCCTCGCAGAGCAGCCCGTCGGGCGACGGCTGCCAATACCGCAGGTCCAGGCCGTTCGAGTCGCCCGTCCCGATGTCCGGGCACCCTACGGCGGCCGATGCGGCAGGGGCGGGCAGTCCGGCCAGTGCGAGGCCGAGGGCCAGGGTGGTGGACGCGAGCCACCGCTTGAGGGATCGGGACCGGTGCATGGCACTCCCATCGGGTCGAAGGCCCACCGGTGCCGCGCGCCGCAGGGGCCGGGCGCGGCCGGGCTCCGATGTCCTGGCACCTCCCCGAAGGCTGCCTCGCGGCGGACCGGTGGTGCGGGCAGCACGAGACGGTAGACGGCGTACGCCGGGGGCACATCCGGCAGGGGTTTACCCCGGTACAACCAGCGCGGCAAGGCGGGTAAACCCTGGCCGTACGCGGGCCCGCCCGGCCGTCGCCCGCTCCACGCCCCGGCCGCCGTGGCGACATCGCGGCGACCACCCCGATGCGGTCTTCCCTTCACCGGCGCCCGCGCCCCACCATGAGGACCCGAGCAGGCGGAGACCCTCCTCCTGCACCGGTTCACCGGGGGCCGGGAGTCGGCAACGCCCGGACGAAAGGCGGTGCCTCATGAGCGCTCCCCGATCCCTTCCGCGCCCCCGGTGGGGCCGGGCCGTCGTCATCGGCGGCGGCCACGCGGGCCTCGTCACGGCCCGCGTCCTCGCCGCCCACTTCGATGAAGTCGTCATCCTGGAACGGGACTTGGTGGACGCCGAGACCGGGGTGCACCCGCACGTCCCGCAGGGCCACCACGCCCACGGCATGCTGGCCAAGGGCACCGAGACCCTGGAGAAGTACTTCCCCGGACTGCGCGCCGAGCTCCAGGAGCAGGGGGCTCCGGTCTACGACTACGGCGAGGGCATCAGCTTCCTGCTGCCCTCCGGCCTCGCGCCGCGCGACCGCACGGGGGTGCGGATCCAGTCATTCACCCGCGACGAACTGGAACGCTGTCTGCGCCGCAGGGTCCTGAAGCTGCCCGAGGTCACCCTGCTGCCCGCCACCCGCTGCGAAGGGCTGCTCAAGGAGCGCCCCGGCACGGTGACCGGCGTGCAGTACCGCAGCGAGGGGAGCGAGGAACTCACCACGCTGGACGCCGACTTGGTGGTGGACGCGGCGGGCAGGTCCAGCGCCCTGCCGGACTGGCTCGACACCCTCGGCGTGCGG
Source organism: Streptomyces sp. NPDC059002 (assembly GCF_042740435.1). Lineage (NCBI taxonomy): Bacteria > Bacillati > Actinomycetota > Actinomycetes > Kitasatosporales > Streptomycetaceae > Streptomyces > Streptomyces sp. NPDC059002. The sequence goes on from NZ_JBHYJI010000002.1 coordinate 143,472, forward strand.
GTGCCCGCCCCGCGCGAGGTGAAGGCGAAGGTCACGTACACATCGATGATCTTCGACCGCCCGCCGGACATGCCCGTGGACTTCCACATCGCCTACCAGATGACGTCCGCGCCGGACGTCGCGCGCGGCGGCGTGATCCTGGCCGTCGAGCGCGACCGCTGGACGTGTTCCCTGATCGGGTACGGCGACCAGCTGCCGCCCAAGGACGACGCCGGTTTCCTGGAGTTCGCCAAGTCCCTGGGCAATCCGCACATCGCGGAGCGCATCGAGCGCCGCACCAGCCAGGAGACCGTGCACCGCTACTCCAACGCCGACACCCGGTGGTACGCCTACCACTCCTGCGCCGACTGGCCGCAGCGGCTGCTCGCGGTGGGGGATTCGGTGTGCGTGTTCAACCCCGTCTTCGGACAGGGGCTGACCGTGGCGGCCCTGGAGGCGGACCTGCTGCACCGCACGCTCGCCCGACGCCGGGCCCGCACGCAGGGCCTGGACGGCCTGAGCCGCGCCTACCAGCGGGGCGTGGCCCGCATCCTGCGGGCGCCATGGACGCTGTCGAGCAACTCCGACCTGATGTGGCACCCCAGCCACCAGCCGCTGTCGGCCCGCTTCGCCCACTGGTACAACGGGCACCTCTTCGAGGTGGCCGTGCGTGACGCGCGCGTGTGGCGGCGCTTCGTCCGCGTGATCAACATGGTGTCCCCGCCGACGATCCTGTTCCACCCCACGGTGCTCGCCAAGGTCCTGGCCCAGGCGTCGCGCGGACGCCGGGGGCGCTAGGGGCAGCGGCGGACGGCACGGGCCCGCGATTCGTCCGTCCCGGGGGCTTCGGGGCGCGTCCCGCGCGTGGTGACACGGACCGGGCGCCCCGACTTCTACCGTCCGCCGCATGGACACCCTCATCTTCGGGGGCCTGCTGGCCACCCTCGTCGCGCTGTACCAGCAGCGCTCAAGGACCATCGTGCTCGGCGCCTGGTGGATCGTGCTGATCGCCACCGCCCTGCTGCTCTCGCACCACATCACGAGCAGCCTCAAGCTGGGGCTGAGCTACTGACATGGCGGGCGTGACGACTGCCGCGCCGCTCGACGAGCGCGACCACGAAGGCTTCCTCGGCCAGATCCAGTACTGGTTCGCCTGCTTCTTCGCCGTCGGCTGGACCGGCGTGGTGTGCGCCGGTCTCGCGGTGCAGTTCGGGAGCTGGGACTATCCGTGCCCGCTCTGCATGGTGCAGCGGATGTTCATGATGCTCGCCGCGCTCGGCGCCGCGTACATCGTCCGCAAGGGCATGACCGGCACCATCACCGGGCGCGACTACATGATGGGCTGGGGCCTCGCGCTCGTCGCCTGCATCGCGGGCGGCTTCGCCTCGTGGCGGCAGACGATGCTGCACATCCTGCCCGGCGACAAGGGCTACGGCGAGCCGGTCCTCGGCCTGCACATGTACGTATGGGCGTGGATCCTCTTCATGGCCTCGGTCGTCGCCGTCGGCATCGTCCTGGCCTTCGCGCACGTGACCGCCGACCGCGGCATTCCGACCGCGCCCCACCAGGCCGTGGGGAAGGCCGTGTTGGGCTTCATGGCGCTGGTCATCGCCGTGAACCTCGTCGCCGTCTTCCTGCTCGAAGGCTTCCACTGGTTCCTGCCCGACGACCCGTCGCAGTACCAGTTCTTCTACGACGTGCACCTCCTCTGACGACGCGGCCGCGCTCGACGGCCAGGAGCCCGGGTCCAAGAGCGGGCGGGGCAGGGACCATCGTCCCTGGTCCGCCCGCCCGCGGCCGGGCAGCGTTGGGATGCATGCCCGAGACCACGTACATCCGCGCGGGTCGCGGCCTGAGTCTGTTCCTGCTGCTGGCGGGCGTGCTCGGCGCCCTCGCCTCCGGCGAACTGACCCGTGACCGCATCGCGTCGCTCGCGGACCCCGCCTTCCGGCCCAGCTGCACCATCAACTCGGTGATCAGCTGCGGCGACATCATGACCGCCTGGCAGAGCAACGTCGTCCTCGGCGTGCCCAACATGCTGTTCGGCATCGCCGGGTTCTCGGCGCTCGCCGCCCTCGGCCTCGCCCTGTGCACGGGCGTCGGACTCCCCCGCCGGCTGTGGCTGCTGCTCCAGGCCGCGGTGACGGCCGCCTTCGGCTTCGTGGTCTGGCTGATCAGCCAGTGCCTGTACGTCATCGGGGCGCTGTGCCCATGGTGCATGCTCGTCTGGGCGGTCGTGATCCCGCTCTTCTGGTACGTGACCGTGCACACGCTGCGCACCGGTGTCCTGCCCGCGCCGCGCGGCCTGAGCCGGATCTCGTACCGTTACGCATGGCTCGGTCCGGTCCTGATGTACGGCGTCCTGGCCGTACTGATCCTCAGCCGCTTCGGCGATCGGCTGTGGTGAACGGGGCACACACCAACTCGCGCGCAAAACATCCCAATAGGAGCGATAAAGTATCGCGTCAACCTTCGTACACCTGTGACCCCAGGAGAACATCTGTGACCGTAGCCATCGCCCCGTCCGAGGAAGCAACCGCCCCGTCCGAGGAAGCCGTCGCCCCCGCCGCCGACGCGGCGAGCCTGGTGGCCGAGGACGCCCGCACCTTCGGGGCCTACGCGCGGACCGGCGGCTGGACCTTCGCCCTCAAGGTGGCGCGCAGCGTGCGTCCCGGCGGGCAGAGCTCCGGCGAGACGCCGAAGATCTCGGCCAAGGAGTTCAGCGAGCTCGCCGGCTGCTCGGCCGACCGCGTCATGCGCTACTACAAGGCCTGGGACAAGGCCGCCGACGACGGTCTCGTGCCGCACTTCGAGGTCCTCGAGCCCGGCCAGGACATCGAACTCCCGGACGGCGACGTCTGGTTGTCGTACTACACGTCGCGCTCCAGCGCCCTCACCCCGCGCGGCGAGGCGATCACGGAGGCCGCCGAGGCCGAGGGCATCCGCCCCACCAAGGCCCTGGAGGTCGCCGAGAACCCGACCGCGCTGCGGGCCGCGATCCTCGCCGACCCCGGCACCGCCGAGGCCGCGCGCAAGGCCCTGATGGACCGCCTGGAGGAGGACCCGGCGCTGCGCACCGAACTGGTCCGCGACATCGTCCGCACCGACGACCTCAAGAAGGCCGTGAGCGCCGAGGCGAAGGCCGGCGACCGGGTCGACTACGTCCGCCAGATCGTGGAGAAGGGCCAGGTCAAGACGCCCGCGGGGCAGATGATCGACGCGCCGTCCGAGCTGCGCGAGGAGGCCGAGCGGCACCTGTCCCTCATCGACGAGCTCGACGACGGCGAGGAGTCCGGCGAGTGGGCGCGTGAGGCGTACGACACGGTGCGCGACCTGGTCGCCCAGACCGTCCAGAGCGACCCGCAACTGCGGGTGCAGGAGCGGCGCGCGAAGTTCTACAGCAGCCTGCAGAAGGCGACGAAGGTCTTCGAGGAGCTGACGTTCGACGATGTGGACGACATCGACGACATCTACGAGGACGACATGGTGAAGCGCCTCGAAGACCTCCAGCAGGCGATCAACGCGTGCATCACGGCGCTCCAGACGGCGACCCGTACGCCCCAGGGCTGATCACCGCCCCGCCCGTAGCACTCAAGTCGTACGCGATGACCCATAGCGGGACGGATTCGCCGCCCCGGCCCCGGCTCGTAGTTTCTTGATCACGTCAGTGGACGCACGATCGAGAGGCTTGCGGTACATGTACGTGAAGGCATTCGCCCCCGAGTACCAGGGCGAGTTGGGCTCGGAGCTGAGTGTGAACTCCTCCTACGAGGAGGTCCTCGCGACGGCGGGCCGCGCGCTCGACCGTGCGGGCGGCGCGGCCGAGCGGGCCCGCGCCGCCCTCGCGGTGGCCGAGGCGAACCGGCGCCTCGGCCGGGTGGACGACGCGGGCGCCGCCTGGCGGCAGAGCTACCGCAGCGCCCGCACCGCGGGGGACGCGGGCGCCATGTCGTGGGCGCTGTGGAGCGGCGGCACCCTCGCCCGGCAGTGCGGGGCGCTGCCGCTGGCCCGGCGGCTGCTCGCCCGGTCCGTGCGGCTCGCCGCGGACAGCGGCGACCGGCTCGCGCACGGCTACGCGCTCGCGGGCCTCGCGGAGACCGGCCGTATCCAGGGCGACTACGCCGCCGTCGCCGCGCTCCACGAGGAGCTGCTCGAACAGGGGCGGGCGCACGGCGAGGCCCGGCACATGGTGTGGGCGATGACCGGCATAGCGCAGATGCACCGCAACACCGGCGAGCACGCCAAGGCCCTCGAGCTGTTCGAGGAGTCCGTGCGCATCGCCACCGACGCTGACGACGCGCGGGGGCGCGCCTGGTCGCTGCGGGGCGTGGCCGACGTCCTCTCGCTGCGGGGCGAACCGGACCGGGCGCTGGCGCTGCTGTCCGAGGCGGAGGACGTGTGCCGCGCCATGGACCTGGCGAGCGCGCTCGCCTACAACCACAAGATGCGGGGCAACGTCCTCTACCGCGCCGGGCGTTGGGAGGCGGCCCGCGAGGTGTACGCCACGGCCCTCGACGAGTTCACGGCCATGCGTGAGCCGCGCGGCACCGCGCTGTCCCGGCTCGGTCTCGCCAAGTGCCGTGCGCGCCTGGGCCGCGACCGCGAGGCCACGCTCGCCGAACTCGCCGTGCTGGAGGACGACTTCGCCCGCATGGGACTGCGGCACGCCCGCGACATGGTCGTCGCGTTCCGTGCCGAGACGGTGGCGCCCGCCGTCAGGGCGTGAGGGTGATGCGGATCCCCACGGTGCCGTCGAGGCCGCGCCGGATCCTGCTGCCGAGCAGCGTGAAGAAGCCGATCACGTGGTACTTGCGGGTGATGAGGGTGCGGTAGCGCGCGGTCACGTCCGGCGGGCAGATCTCGGCGGTGGCGGGCACCTGCTCCCCCGTCGGCCTGCCCCGCACGTCGCACGGCCCCACCAGGACGTCCGCGCGGCGCCGGATCCGCTTCACCTTCCACGATTCCGCGGGCGTCCACACGCCGAGCGCGTCACCGTCCCGCACGACCCAGACCGGGCTCGACACCAGCGTGCCGTCCTTCCGGTAGCTGCCGACCAGCAGATACTTTCCCGTGCCGAGCCGCGCCAGGAGTGTGTCGTCCATGCGCCGATTCTAGGCCGCGGGCACCCGGCTCCGCCTCCCTCCGGATCGGGCCGGGTTCGCATGGCACGACTTCGCATGGCACGACGTCGTCTTACGGGGTACGCATGGAAGGGAAAGGTAGGACCCCCCATCCGGAATCAGGCGATCCACGTGCCGAGGGCACAGATCAAGGACGAGAAGGTCTACCAGGCGCTGCGCCGCGAGGGCGCGAGCAAGGAGAAGGCGGCGCGCGTCGCCAACGACTCCGCGGGTTCGCGCTCGGCCACCGGCCGCAAGGGCGGCAGGGCGGGGGCGTACGAGGACCGCTCCAAGGAGGACCTCTACCGCGAGGCCCAGAAGGTCGGCATCGAAGGACGCTCCACGATGCGGAAGTCCGAGCTGATCGACGCGCTGCGCCACCACTGACCGCGCCCGGCGCCGCACGGATCTCCCCGACGGGATACGCTCCTGCGCCATGTCAGGGGAAGGGCCGTCGATGAGCCGTCGGGAAGCGGGACCAGCGGGGCTGCGGCCCGTCGATCTGGCGCGGGCCGCGGGCGTCTCGACCCAGCAGATCCGGAACTACTCGGACGCCGGGATCCTGCCGCCCGCCCCGCGCTCCCCCGCCGGGTACCGCAGGTTCGACGAACGGCACCGGCAGGCGCTGCTCACCTACCGTGCGCTGATTCGCGGGTACGGCCCCGCGACCGCGCAGGGCATCATGCGGGCCGTGCACGCCGACGACGTGCCCCGGGCGCTCGCCCTGGTCGACGCCGGTCACGCTTCCCTGCACGAGCAGCGGTTCGCCCTGGCGGCGACCGGTGAGGCCCTGGAGGCCGTCGCCGACGAGGACCCGGACGCGCCTGCGCCGACGCGCTCCCGGCTGCGCGTCGGGGAGGTCGCCGCCCAGCTGGGCGTGCGCACCTCGGCGCTGCGCGTGTGGGAGGCGGCCGGGCTCCTGACGCCCTCGCGCGATCCGGGCACCCGCTACCGCTGGTACCTGCCTGCCGACGTCCGCGACGCGCGCGTGATCCACATGCTCCGGCAGAGCCAGTACCCGCTGCCGCAGATCCGGCCCGTCCTCGACGACCTGCGCCGCAGCGGCGGCGTCGAGGCGCTGCGGGCCGCCGTGGCCCGCCGCGGCGAGGCACTGGACCAGCGCACGCGCGCGATGCTGGAGGGCGCCGCCCGGCTGCACGACTATCTCGCGGAGGGGCCGCCGTCCGGTCAGTCCGGGTCGCGCGGCCCGTACAGCGCGCACTCCGCGCCCGAGGACAGCGCCCAGTAGCGGTCGCCGTACGACCAGTGCCACCACTCGGTGGGGTAGTTGACCAGCCCCGCACCGGTCAGTGCGGCGCCGAGGATCTTCCGGTGGGCGCGCGCTTCGGCGGTGATGTTGTCCGCGTCGGTGTAGCAGGCGCCCGCGCTCTCCTCCGGGTCGGCGTTCATCCGGGTGCCCAGGTCGAGTTCGTGTCCTTCGGCGTCGGCGAGCGTCAGGTCGACGGCGGCCCCGGCGCTGTGCGGGGCGATGTCGGGCGGCGAGACATAGCGGCTGGCCGCCGCGTGGATCTCCTCGGCCAGCCGGCCGGGATGGAGGGCGCGCAGCTGCTCCGCGTACTCCTCGAAGTACTCCCGCTGCAGCGCGGGCGGCCGGTACCCCTCGACGAACAGCAGCCGCAGCCCGTCCGGGAGCAGTTCCTCCGCCCGCTCCAGGCGCCGCACGACGCCCTCGCGCAGCCGCGCGAACGCGGCGTCGGGCCCCGCCTGCTGGCGCGCGTCGACCAGCAGCGGGCTGTCCTCCCGTACGTCGACGAGGGGCTCCCCGCACTCCCGCACGGGGACGGCGGCGACCCTCGGGTCCGCCATCAGGACGATGTCACTGGCGTTCATGCGCATGTTCATGAAGAGATCATCCCCGGCTCACGCGGGCCACGGCGTCACGTCGGTCACCGCGCTCACCGGCAACGGTCCGTAGATGTGGGGGAATTCGGTGCCGCCGGGCTCCGGCGCCTCGAAGCGGACGGGCACGGTCAGCCGCTCGCTGTCGATGCTGAGCACCACGAGCTCGTCGGGTCCGGTGTAGCCGCCGTAGAGGAAGTCGGCGACGCCCCGCAGCTGTTCCGGCAGCGAGCAGTGGATGAACCCTTCCTCGCTCAGCGTCTTGCCGCGTGTGGACATCTCGTAGGTCCCGGTGGCGCGGGCGGCGTCCCACAAGGCGCGTTCGGTGATGTGCAGGAGTTGCGTCATGGGGCCACGGTACGTGGCAGGGGCGGAGCGTCCCACGAGCGCCGAACGGGACGCGTGCACCCGCCACGGGCCCGGCGCGACGGTTCACCGGGCATGTGGTGGGGCTCGTGCAGTCGACGGGGGTCGTCGTCGAACTCCTGCACGGCGCCGAGCGGTTGCCGTGGCTGCGGGCGTACGCGCAGCGGGCGAGCCTCGCGCCCGCGGCTCCCGCGCAGTCCCCCGCGCCCGGCGCGGTGGTGGCCCTCGTCGGGGAGAACGGTTCGGGGAAGTCCACCCTGGTCAAGCTGTTGTGCCGGATGTACGAGCCGACCGCTTCCCTGGACGCGGAGACCGAGCATGCCGTCTCCGCGCGCCACGCCGATGCCGCGCGCCGCCCCGGGCCGGACGGCGCTGACGCGGGCACCGTCACGCTGCTCGTCTCGCACCGCTTCTCGACCGTACGCGGCGCCGATCTCATCGTCGTACGCGACCAGGGCCGGATCGTCGAGACGGGCGGTCACGACGAACTCCTCGCGCGGCGCGGTCTCTACGCACAGATGTACGCGCTCCAGGCGCGGGCCTACCGGTGACGGCAACGCCCCGGGGCGTGCTGGGAACGCCCTGGGAGCGCCGACCACCTTGGCCGGCGCTCCCACCCCCCGTTCTGTGTACGGGCTGTTCTGTCTACGGGCCGCTCTGTCGGTCAAGGGCTACGCGACCGCTCCCTGCGGCACCAGCCACGCCGGGTCCCTGGGCTCGACCTTGTTGGCGAAGGCCACGATCTGGGCGTACGCGGCCAGGTCGGCCATCGCGGACTGGATCCGCGGCAGCGCGGCGAGCGCCTCCGGTCCTTCGGCCCGCGCCAGCCACTCGTCGATGAGCGCGGCCACCGCGACGGTGCGGTCGCGCAGGTCGTGGCAGATGCCGAGCGGGCCGCCCGTCGCGGCCCGCAGGGCGAACACCTGCCACAGTTCGGCGGCGTGCGGCACCTCGCCGAGGCCGACGCCCGAGCGGTAGAGCCGGTCGTAGTCGAGCTTGCGGTACCACTCGGCCGTCTCCTGGCTGAAGCCGCCCGTGGCCAGGATGTCGGCCACCTCGCCGAGCAGCCGGGCCGCGCCGACGAGCCGGTCCCGTGCCGCGGCGGCGTACACCGCGGCCCCCGCGAGACCGTCGCCGCGCTCGGCGAGTTCGAGTGCCCGGCACAACTCGCCGGTGGCCGCGGTCTGTTCGGTGCCCGCGGTCTGCGCGAGCCGCTTCTTGTCCCGCAGGTCCTCGGCGCTCAGGCTGAGGGCCTTGTTGCAGACGGCGCTCATGTCCCGTTCCTCTCTCCGTGGCCGACCCCTGCGACGGCGTCAGAGGTCGTGCCGAGAATGTTGATGACGGCCAGTGCCTGCCCGTAGATCCTGATGCGGTCGAACACGGTGAGGAACTGCCAGGCCAGGTGCTGCCAGTCGGCGGCGGGTGCGTCGACGGCCCGTGCCGCGAAGCCGTCGAGGTCCGCCGAGAACGCGGTCAGCTCGGTCACGAAGTGGCCGAACGCCGCCTCGTCACCGCCCTCTTCGTAGCGCAGCGCGACGCTCTCCACGGCGGCCTCGTCCAACTGGACCAGGTCCGCGTCACGGGCGGCGCCGAGCGTCTTGCGCACCGGGGCGGCACCGCCGCCCGCGAGACGCAGCCGCCCGTCGTGCACCGGGTAGAAGCCCAGCTCCTGGGCGACGCGATGCGAGGTGCGGTACTCCACGAGGGCGGCCCGGACGGCCGCCGCCGCGCAGCGCACCCGCAGGGCGGCCCGGCGCTGGTCGTTCAGCTCCAGGTCGGCGTGCATCAGGTGCAGTTCGCTGCCCGCCCGCATGAAGTGGGCGGAACCGGTGGCGATGGGGCCGTCCACGCGCTCGTAGAGGTCCTGTTCCGCGATGCTGCCGTCGGGCAGGTCGGGGGCTTTGTTGCACACCCTGCTCATAGGGGTCGTGTCTCCTTCTGTTCCGCCTGTTCCTTCTCTGCCATCTGTCCCTTCGCTTCCTTCTGTTCCTTTGTGCCGTCGCTTCCTTCTGTTCCGTGTGCTCCCAGATCGCTCGTGCGTGATCGACGCCCGGTGTCCGGCGAGAATTCGCACCAAACCGGTGGGTGGCGTTCCACGAATGTCGTACTGACAGCCGGTGCGGTGCCCGGTCGCCGAGACGCGGGATCCGAGCGGTAGAGGGATGCTCGCAGCGCGTCCCTGGGGGCAGTTGCCGAAATCGGGCACCACCGGACAGATCCGGATGGCCTCGGCCAGCCGGCGGCGAGCGCACGACCGGCACGGAGGTTGCGAACGGTGCCAGGGGGAACGGGGGCGGCGGGACAACCGCCGGACGGGGAACAGCGGGACGCGGCGGCGGGCATCGGCCCGGTCGATTCCGTGGACACGACGGAGGCGCTGGCCGCGCTGCTGCGGCAGCTGCGCAGACGCGCCGCGCGCAGGAACGGGCGCGCCCAGCTCACCTACCGTCAGTTGTCGGCGCGCACGGGCTGGGCGCACGGGGTGATCGGCGACTACTTCGCGGGCAAGACGCTGCCGCCGACCGACCGCTTCGACACGCTGGTGCAGCTGCTCGGCGCCACGAGCCTCGAACTGCGGCTGCTCGCGACGGCCCGCGACCGGGTGGAGGAGGCGCGCCGCTCCCGCCCCGGCGTCCATGGCCGGGCGGGCCCGCCCGACGGGGGCCCGCCCGGCACGGACGACGCCCGGCCCGTTCCGCCGGTCCCCCGCCAGCTGCCCGCGGGCATCCCCGAACTCCCCGGCAGGGAAGGGGAGTTGGCCGCCCTGGACGTGCTCAGGCCCGCGCCACGGGGCGCTGGGCCCCTCGTGGTCGCGCTCGACGGCCCCGGCGGTGTCGGCAAGTCGGCGCTCGCGGTGCACGCGGCCCATCGGCTCGGCGAGCGGTTTCCCGACGGCCAGCTCTACGCCGATCTGCGGGGCGAGCGCCGGGTGTCGCCCGCCGTGGTCCTCAGGCGGTTCCTCTGCGCGCTGGGGGCGCCGACGCTGTACGCGGGCAGCGCGTCGGACGCGGCGGCGGCCTACCGCACGCTGCTCACCGGGCGGCGGATGCTGATCGTCCTCGACAACGCCGTGGACGCGACCCAGGTACGTCCGCTGCTGCCCGCGGCGCACGGCTGCGCGGTCCTCGTCACCAGCCGCGGCGTCCTCGCCGCCCTGAACGGCGCCGTCCACCTCCACCTCGCCCCGCTGCCGCCGCCCGCGTCCGTCGCGGTGCTCGGCCTCTGGGCGGGGCGGGGGCGGCTGACCGGCGAGCGCGGTGCCGCCGAGGCGATCGCACGCCACTGCGGTCACCTCCCGCTGGCCCTGCGCATCGCGGGCGCCCGGCTCGCGGCACGCCCCCGGTGGCCGGTGCGGGAACTCGCCGACCGGCTCGCCGACCCCGCGCGCCGCCTGGCGGAGCTGTCCTTCGCGGATCTGGACATGCGCGCGGCCCTTGAGGCGGGCCACCGGGAGCTCCTCGCCCGCGGCGCCAGCGGCCGGGCGGCGGCTCGCGTGCTGCCCCTTCTCGCCGCGGAACAGGGGGAGTTGACCGTGGCGGACGCGGCGGCGACGACCGGCGGGGCGCCGCCTGCGACCGAGGTGATCCTGGAGCAGCTGGTCGACGTGCAGCTCCTGGAGTCCCGCGCCCCCGGCCGCTACCGCTTCCACCCGCTCACCCGTCTTTTCGCCCTGCGGTCGGCGAACCGGAACGGGGAGGGCGCCCGCGCCGTCGCCACGGCCAAGCGGCGGGGGGCCGACTGACCGACGCACCCGAACCCTCACCCACCCTGCCGAACCCGCCCGGTCAAGACAGGGAATCGGCCGGGCGGCGGCCTAGCCTGCGGCAATGGATCTCACCTGCCCCAGGGAGGCATCCGTGCCGTCACGACGCATCCTGCGCCGCTTCGCCCTCACCGCTCTGCTCACCGCGTCGCTGCTGTCCGCCGCGCCGTCCCCCGCCCCGCGTCCGACGTCCCCCGCACCGTCGCAGGCCCGGGGCACCAACCTCCTCCTCGTCGGCCTCGACCGCAGGAGCGGCATGTCCCGCGCCGACATCCAGCGGCTGCACGTCGGCGGCAAGGAGTGCGACTGCACCGACGTGATGATGCTGGTCCACGTCGCCCCGGACGGGCGGCGGCTCAGCGTCGTGTCCATTCCCCGTGACTCGTACGTGCCGTTCGCGCCGCACGACAGCCACGGGGCGCACAGCGGGAAGATTAACGGCGCCTTCGCCGAGGGCGGCGCCGACCTCACCGTACGGACGGTCGAGCGGGCCACCGGCGTCCGCGTCGACCACTATCTGGAGGCCGACTTCCTGGGCTTCGTGGCGGCCGTCGACCGGCTCGGCGGCGCCGAGGTGTGCACCGCGACCCCGCTCAGGGATCTCAACTCCGGCCTGAAGCTGGCTCCCGGCACCCATGCGATCGACGGCAGGAAGGCGCTGCGCTATGTGCGGGCCCGCCATGTCTCGCCGCCCGGCGACCTGGGCCGGGTCCGCCGTCAGCAGCGCCTCGTCCTCGGCATGCTGGCCCGGCTCGCCGACGCGGGCGCCTTCACCAGCCCCCTGGCCACCGGCCGCACGGCCTACGCCCTCGCGCAGCACGTACGCGCCGACGAGCACACGTCCCTGCGCACGCTGTACGAACTCGGCCGTTCGCTGCGCCACTTGGACCTCGCGCACACCGAGTTCGCGACCGTCCCGATGGCCGACTTCGACCACCGGGTGCCGGGCTGGGGCTCGACGCTGCTGTGGGACAGGCCCCGCGCGAAGGCGCTGTTCGACGCCGTGCGCGAGGACCGGACGCTGGTCACGCACCACCGGGGGCATGCCGCGCCCGTGGACATGCGGCCCGCGAGCGTACGCGTCCGGGTGGACGATCCCGCGACGGCCGAGGGACTGCGGGCCAACGGCTTCGACGTGACCGCCGCCGAGCGGCCCGGGGGCCGGGCCGCGGGGCCGACGGTCATCTCGTACGACCCCGGCCAGGCCCGGTACGTCGACACGCTCGCCGCCGCGCTGCCCGGCTCCCGGCTGCGCCCCGTCGCCGGTCAGGGGCCGGTCTTCCGGGTCACGGTGGGTGCGGCGAAGCAGCGCGTGGTGGCGGTGGCGTACGACCGCAGCATGGTGGAGGGCGCGCCCGTCACCGGTGACCGGCTGCGCTGCGGCTGACGTCGTGTCCGGTCCGTGCGGACGGGGCGGCTCCCGTCCGCACGGACCTCTCGGTCAGGGGCGCGCGGCCGCCAGCGCCTCGGCGAGCGCGGTGTGGAAGCGGGCGTGTTCCCGTGCGCTGGGCGGCAGTTCGGGGTTCCACGGCAGTGTCCGCGGTCCGGGGCCGAGTGCGTCGCCCAGCGGGGTGGCGTTGGAGCGTACGTCGGTGAGGACGAGGCCGGGCTCCAGTGCGGCCGCTTCGGCCCAGGTGGTCGTGGCCCAGTTGGCGACGCCCTGTCCGGGCGCGGGGTCGACGAGGCCGACGCCGAGCGCGGCGAGTGCGGCGAGGTCGGGCCAGGCGGACGGCCTCGCCAGGTGGACCGTGTCGGGTCCTGCCGGGGAGAGGGCGAGCACCCGGGGATGCGCGGACCCGGCCGCGGCGGCACTCAACCGGCGTTCGGCGGCGGTGAGTTCGGCGTCCGCGTCGGCCTGTTCCGGTGCGCCGAGGCTGCGGGCGAGTTCCGTCAGGCGCTCCCTGATCCCGGCCAGGCTGCGGCCGTGCCCGACGTCGAGCACGGCGACCGGCACCTGCTCCTCCAGGTGCTTGGCGGCCTCCGGGTCGATGCCGTACACCTGACCGCCGCCGTAGGTGACCGCGACGACGAGGTCGGGCCGCGCGCCGAGGAGGGCGTCCAGGTCCAGTGCGGACCCGGCGCCGAAGTAGCCGAGTTCCGCCGACGGGAGACTGCCCGACTTGGCGGGATCCGGTGCGGCGGGGTCGTCGTGCGCGGAGCCGAACACGCCCACCGGACGTATGCCGTGGTCGTGCAGGGCCGCGCCCGTGGGTAGGTAGGCGACCAGGCGGGCCGGGCGGTCCGCGGCCCTCACCAGGTGGTCCCGGTCGTCGGTGAACTCCCAGTACCGGGCCGTGTCGTGTGCCATGGTGTCCGACTCCTCATGCTCCCGCGCCGTGGCCTGTCCTGCCGTGGCCGTCCCGGTGCTACCTGCCCTGGGGTGCGCCCCGGTACACGAGACCGGGCGGCCCGTCCGGCGTCAGGCCCGAACCGCGCCCGGTTCGGCCGGAACGCGCCGCCCGCCGACGATCCGCCCGTCCGCCCGCCGTGCCACGGCGCCGCCCGCGACGAGGGCCAGCAGTCCGGCGGCCTGGAGCACCACCAGGACGAGGACGCCGGTGCGGAACCCGGCGGCCCCTCCCCCGCCGAGCCCGTACGCCAGGGACGCCACGGCGGGCCCGACGGTCAGCGCGAGGGTGCGGACCGTCGCTCCCACGCCACCGCCGGTGCCGATCATGCCGGCGGGCGTCGCGGCGAGCATCGCGGCGTTGTTGGGGGCGCCGAGCACGCCCTGTCCGATGCCGATGAGCGCGAGCCGCCAGGCCAGGTCGGCGAGGCCCGCGTGTTCGTCCAGGGTGAGGGTGGTCAGAAGCCCGGTCAGGATGAGGATGCTGCCCAACGCGGCGATGCGGTGCGGTGAGTGACGTTCCGTCAGTCGGCCGCTGATCGGCGAGCCCGCGGCGACGCCGCCCACGAAGAAGATCATGGCGAGGCCCATCAGCTCGGCGCCCGCGTGCAGCACGTCGGCGACGAAGAACGGCAGCAGGAAGAGCGAGAGGCCGACGAAGGTGCCCGTCAACTGCAGGGAGAGCAGCGGGAGTCCGAAGGCGGGCCGCTTGACGAGGGCGACGATCGGGCGCGAGGAGCGCAGCCGCCGCCAGATCACCGCGAGCACCGCGGCGGCCACCGCGAGCGCCACCGCCGCGTACGGGGAACCGTGCTCGATCCGGTCGAAGGCGACGAGGAGCGCGGTCACCGCGCCGCCGAGCACGAGCACGTCGGCGAGCAGCGTGCGGTCGGGCCGCGGGAGGCCGCCGTGGCCGTGCGGGATCATCCGCGAGCCCAGCCACAGGACCACGAGCAGCACCGGGATCTTGACGAGGAACACCGGGCGCCAGCCGTGGGCGTCGGCGATGAAGCCGCCGAGCGAGGATCCGGCCATCGAGCCGAGCGGCATGATCGTGGCGACGTATCCGAGGGCGCGGCCGCGCAGCCGTGCGGGGACGCTCGCCGCGACGATGGGGATGTAGAGCGCGACGACCATCGCCCCCGTGGCGCCCTGCAGGACGCGGGCGGCCAGCAGCGCCCAGAAGGAGGGGGCGAGGGCCGCGAGGACGCTGGTCAGGCCGACGGCGGAGACCGCCCAGCGGAAGACCGTCCGCAGGTCGGCGTGGTCCACCCAGCGGCCCGCGGGGATGGCGAGGGCCGCGGTGGGCAGCGCGTAGGCGAGGATCACCCACTTCGTCGCGCCGCTGCCCACGTCCAGCTCCCGGCCGATGGACGGCAAGGTGACCGCCGACAGGCTCATCTCCAGCGAGACCATCAGCATCGCCAGGGCCATCACGACGACCGGGCCCCAGCGAGGGGTCTCAACTGCCGTGAGCGGGGACTTCGTTGCGGCTGTGTGCGTCATGGGGGCGACGGTACGGAGGGGGCACGGGTGGCCGCCTCTGCCGGACGACCGGGGTGTGCTCCACCGGTCGACCTAGGCCCAGCGCAGGCCCCCGACCCGGTCGTACGACAGAGGCGGACAGGGGGTGCGGGTCCGTAGCGTCGTCGGTGCCGGAAGCGAACACACCGTGCCGAGGGGGCAGGCCATGAGCAGCACACGACAGGACATGAGCGACGCACAGCGGACGGACGAGCGCCTGAGGGTGGCCGTCATCGTCGCGAGCACCCGGGAGGGCCGCTTCGCGCCCACCGTCACCGACTGGTTCACCCGACAGACCGCGCGGCGCGAGGACCTCGACGTCGACGTGATCGACCTGGCCGACGCGCGACTGCCGGACGGGCTCTCCGAACGGCCGGGTCCCGAGGTCGCCGACATCACGCCGCGGATCGACGCCGCCGACGCGTTCGTGATCATCACGCCCGAGTACAACCACAGTTTCCCCGCGACCCTGAAGACCGCGATCGACTGGCACTACGCGGAGTGGCGGGCCAAGCCGGTGGGTTTCGTGAGCTACGGCGGCCTCGCGGGCGGCCTGCGCGCCGTCGAGCAGCTGCGGCAGGTCTTCGCCGAACTGCACGCGGTGACGGTGCGCGACAGCGTCAGTTTCCACGGCGCGTGGAACTGCTTCGACGAGTCCGGTGAGCTCACCGAGCCGACGATCCCCCTGACGGCCGCCAAGGCGATGCTCGACCAGCTCGCCTGGTGGGGTCACACGCTGCGCGAGGGCAAGGCCGCGCGCCCGTACGCCGCCTGACGGATCGTCACACCGCACGGACGCCCGGCCTTCATCAGAGCCAAGCCGAGGGGTTGGCCGTCACTACCGTCGGCACAAGGCGTCGTCGACGAGCTTGTCGGTGCGGGTGTCGCGGTCCTCCATGGCCAGGTTGGTGGAGCGCATCACGACGACGCCCCGCTCGCCCTTGCCGGTGAAGCCGTTGGCGTTGAGGTGGCCGAGGGTGGTGCCGCCGTGGCCCCAGTAGCCGCCTGTGCAGCTGAGCGGCCGCCAGAGGATGCCGAGCCCCGCCCGCTCCTGAAGGTTGTGGCCCTCCCTGGGGGCCGGCACCGTCGACTTCATCTGCTTCAGCTGCTCGGGCCGGAGCAACTCGCCGCCGAGCAGCCCCCGCCAGAAGCGCGTGAGGTCCTTGGAGGTGGTGACGAGGTCACCCGCCGAGTCGCCCCAGCTCATGTTGATCTCGGTGCTCTCGACCAGCGGGCCACCGGACTTGAACTGCATATAGCTCTTGGCGTGCGGCTTCGGCAGGTCGAAGCGGCCGCGCGCGGAGAACGTGTGCTTGAGGCCGAGCGGCTTGATGATCCGGTCGCGGACCTCCTCGCTCCAGTTCTTGCCCGTCACCTTCTCGATGATCATCCCTACGACGATGTAGCCGGTGTTGGAGTAGCTCCAGCCCTTGCCCGGCTCGAACGTGGGCCGGTCCTGCAGGGCGAGGTCGACCAGCTGGCGCGGCCGCAGGGTCTCGAAGCGGTGCTTCTCGAAGCCCTCCTCGTCGAAGATGCCGGGCAGGTGCGGGGCGTAGTCGGGCAGTCCGCTGGTGTGCTGCAGCAGCTGCCGCACGGTGATCCGGCTGCCGTCGTTGCCGTTGCCCTCGATCACTCCGGGCAGCCAGTGGTCGACGGTGTCGTCCAGTCCCATGCGCCCCTCGGCCACCAGCTGCAGTACGACGGTGGCGACGAACGTCTTGGTGTTGCTGCCCATCCGGAAGGAGCCGTCGAGCGGCACCGGCCGGTCCGTGCCGCGCTCGGCGGTGCCGCTGCGCACGGAGATGCGGTCCTTGCCGTCCACCAACGCGGCCTGGGCGCCGACCACTCCGTCCTTGCGGACGATGTCGTCGAGATTCCGCTGCAGGGCCGCCCGCCCGGAGCGCGCCGCCCGGTCGCCGTCCGCCTGCGCCCAGGCGGTGGACAGCGGCATCGCCAGGGTCGCCGTGACCGTGGCCGCCGTCAGCACGCCGAGGGCGGCTCTGCGGCCCGCCGGGAAGGACCTGCGGCGGGCGGCGGGGGCGTCGTTGCGTATGTGCGCCATGTGGTTGTCTCGTCTCGCTCGTCGAGCGCCCCACGGCACACAACCACCGTGTACAGCACGGGAGTTGAGGCGTCGGGCGGGCGGGCCGTGCGGTGTGGCCCCTCCAAGATCAATTCCCTCATGGAAGGACCCTGCACGGCCATGACGGAGCCCCCCGACAAGGGGGTATGGACAACCCCACCCCCCTTGGGGGGTGTGCGCCTCACCGCCGCAGCCAGGCCCCCGCGCCCGTCACCCAGTCGCCGAACAGGCCCTCGTCGCCCAGGACTTCGATGCCGTCGGCAGGGACCGGCGAGCGGCGCTGGTAGAGGAGGAGCAGCAGGTCCGCGAGCGGCCCGCGGACGGCGACGGTCGCCTTCTTGTGGGCGTGACTCCAGGTGAACGGCTCACCGCTGAGGTCGATCAGCCACTCCCCCGTGCCCTCGGGGGCATCGGTGGCATGGAAGTGGACGCTGCGGCCCGGCCCGATCAGCGCCCGCCGCGCCTCCGGCGACTCATACGCCTGCGGCAGCGTGCTGAACTCCAGCCACTCGTCGAGGCCGTCGAGGGCGACGTCCGCGTCGAGGGCGTATGCGGCGCCGACGGCGGCGGTCGCGTCGAAGCGGTGCACGACGGTCTCGAACGTCATGCGCCGCGCCCAGAACCGCGGCGTCCCGCCCGGGGCCACGGTCCACACCGGCACGTCCTCGTCCGTGGCGCGCAGCGTGTCCGCGAAGCGCTCGGCGCCCTCCATGAGCCAGTCCGCCAGCGCGCCGAGGTCGTCGTCCTCCTTCGGCGTGACGTCGTTGACCTGCTCGTCCGGTACGGGTTCCGTGGCCCGGGTCCGCACGATCGTCTCGGCCCAGCGATGCGCGCCGCCGACGTGGCGCAGGAGGTGGGCAAGGGTCCAGCCGGGGCATCCCGGCACCGGGGCGGCACGGTCCGCGCCGTCCACCGCGGCGGTCAACAGGGCTGTCTGGTCGACGAGTCGGGCGGCGTAACGTTCGTGGACCGGATTCGAGTTCGGACGCGTCATGGCGTCACGATAGACCACGGACTGCAGGCTGCTCGGGACGAACCAAGGGCTGTTGAGGACGGCGGGGCCCGGCGTCCGGTATGGCTCGGGACCCGACGGCGGGGTCGGGTGGTGGCTCGGAGAGCCGGGGTGGGGGCTCGGGCGGCTCGGAGGGCTCAAGTGGCCCGGGTCGTGTGCGCTCATGTCGCAGGCGCTCCCGCCGAGGTCGCGAGGAACTGCGTCGCCGCGAGTTCCCCGTACAACGGGTCCGCCGCCACCAGTTCGGCGTGCGTGCCCATCGCGCGGACCCGCCCCGCGTCCATCACCACGATCCGGTCGGCCAGCGTCACCGTCGACAGGCGGTGCGCCACCACGAGGACCGTCACGTCGCGGGCCACCTCGGCCACGACGTCCCGCAGCGCCAGTTCGTTGACCGCGTCCAGCTGCGACGTCGCCTCGTCGAGGAGCAGCAGCCGCGGCTTCCTGAGCAGCGCCCTGGCGATCGCCACGCGCTGCCGCTCCCCGCCGGACAGCTTGGAGCCCCGGTGGCCGACGACCGTTTCGAGCCCCTCGGGCAGCCGCTCGACCACGCCGTCGAGCCGGGCACGCACGAGAACGTCCGCCATCTCGGCATCAGTGGCGCCGGGCGCCGCGAAGAGCAGGTTCTCGCGCAGGGTGCCCGCGAGGACGGGCGCGTCCTGCTCCACGTACCCGATGGCGGCGCGGAGTTCGGCGAGCGGCCACTCCTGCACGTCCTTGCCGTCGACGAGGACGCGCCCGCCCGACGCGTCGTAGAAGCGCTCGATCAGCCCGAACACGGTGGTCTTGCCCGCCCCGGACGGGCCGACGAACGCGGTCATGCCGGGGCCCGGCACGTCGAAGCTCACGCCGTGATGGACGTACGAAAGGTCCTCGCGGTAGCGGAAGCTGACGTCCTCGAAGGTGACGGATGCGGCACCCCGCGACGTGGACCGCAGCGGCTCCTGCGCCCCCTTCCCGGAGGAAGCCGGCCCTTCCGTCTCCTCGGTCTCCTCGGTCTCCTCGGTCTGCAAGCGCTCCGCCTGCACGAT
Organism: Streptomyces sp. NPDC059002; assembly: GCF_042740435.1. Lineage (NCBI taxonomy): Bacteria > Bacillati > Actinomycetota > Actinomycetes > Kitasatosporales > Streptomycetaceae > Streptomyces > Streptomyces sp. NPDC059002. The sequence goes on from NZ_JBHYJI010000002.1 coordinate 162,557, forward strand.
GCGCGCGATGGCCGCCGAGCCCACCTGGTACTGCGTGACCGCCTCGACCAGGCGCGAGACCGGGTCGATCAGATAGAAGAGGAAGAGCAGGAAGGCCACCAGCGTGGCGACGGAGATCGCGCCGGACGCGACCCGCGCCCCGCCGATGCCGAGCACGGCGAGGAACGACACCTGCACGGCGAGGCCGACCGAACTCCACGCCACCGACTGCCACTTCGCCGACCGTACGCCGTGCCGCCACGCCTCCTGGGCGGCCTGCTGCACCGTGGCCGACTCGCGCTGCTCGGCGCCGGACGCCTTGAGGGTGCGGAAGGCGCCGAACGCCCGCTCCAGCGCGGTCGATATCGTGCCGACGGCCTCCTGGGCGCGCTGGGTCGCCTGCGCGATCTTCGGCATGACCAGGGCCGTCGCGCCGCCGATGAGCACGATCACGCCCAGGGTGACGCCGAGCAGGACCGGGTCCATCAGCGCCATCATCACGATGGTCGCGATGAAGGTGAGCCCGCCGGAGGCCGCGGACACCACGGACTGGGTGGTCACGGCGCGCAGCAGTGTCGTGTCCGACGTGACCCGGGACATCAGATCGCCGGGCTGCGTCCGCTCCACCTCCCCGAGGCGCAACCGCAGCAGCCGCCCGATGAGGGTGCGCCGGGCGGCGAGCACCACGGACTCGGCGGTGCGTTCCAGGACGTACGCGCCGACGGCCTCGATCGCGGTGCCCAGGAGCACAAGACCGGTGAGGAGCAGCAGGACGCCGGTGATCGACTCGTCGGTGCCGAACCGCTCCACGAGCGACTTGGCGGCCAGTGGCTGGGCAAGACCGGACGCCGCGCCGATCAGCGTGAAGAGGGCGCCCAGGGCCACGGCCGCGCGGTGCGGGCGGAAGTGGCGGTACAGGGCGCGCCAGGTCTCCTTGGCGGGCAGGCGTTCGGAGGCGCCGTCGGCCGGGGAGGCTTCGGCGTCGTCCTTGCCCTTGCCCTTGCCCTTCTCCTTCTCCTTCTCCTTGTCATCGTCATCGTCATCGGATCGGGCGGTGGTGGCTCTGGCGGAGGGCGGGGCTTCGGTCACGTCTGACAGGACGCGCTGGGCGGTGATCCACCTGACTGGCGTGGGGGCCTTCTTGCACGGGGGCGTTGCGTGCCGGGTACTCGTACACGGTTACGACGATTAGCTGTCCCGCATGATTCGGCCCGGCGCTTCACTACCCCGGATATCGACGGAGAGTTAGACGGTCTGCCGAAACGGGCGCAGTGACGATTCTGCACTGTGCCCGGAGAGGGTGGCACGGGGCGGGCAGCGAGGCTCGCGGCGGTGAACGACGCGAGCGAGAGAGTGGAGCGGCGTGCGAGTACGGGGCAACGGGGTGGGTGGTGCCCGGCCCGAGCGGTCCGGCCCGAGGACCGGCGGGCTGATCGGAAGGGCCGAGGAACTGGGCGTACTGCGCCGGCTCCTCGCACAGCGCCGCCTGGTCACGGTGGTGGGCGGCGCGGGGGTCGGCAAGAGCCTCCTCGCCGAACACGCGGCCGCCGCGGTGGGCGGAACGCTGGCGGACGGCGTGGTGCGGGTGCGGTGGTGGGACGGCGGGCCCCCGCGGCGGCGTTCGGTCGCGCAGGCGGTCGCCGAGGCGATCGACGGGGAGACCGAGGGCACCGGGGCACCGCCCGTCGGCGCGGCGGACCTCGCGGCACGGCTCCGGTCCCGCCGCGTCCTTGTCGTACTCGACGACTTCGATCCGGTCCGCGTCGAGTGCGTCCACCTGGTCCGCGCGCTCCTCGAAGGGGCGCCCGGCGTACGGGTACTGGCCGCGGGCCGCCATCCGCTCGGACTCGGCGACGAGGCGGTGCTGCGCCTCGGCCCGCTTGCCGTCGCGCCGCCCGGCGGCGGAACGGACGCGGGACCGGGTCCCGCGGTCGCGCTGTTCCTGGAGCGGGCGCGGGCCGCTCGTCCTGGCGGCGGTGAGCACGGGGTGCACCGGCTCCGGGGCGCGCTGGCCCGGGCGCGGCGGGGGCGGGCGGGGTGGGAGGCGGCACCTCCCGTACGAGATGAGGGGGCGCCTCCCGTACGTCACGTGCCCCACGGGCACAAGCCACCCGGCCCCGCCGGGCGCGACGAACCGACCGGTGCTGCCCGGCACGCCGACTCCACGCACGACAAGCCACCGCCCGACGACCACCCCAGGAACGACCCGCACCGCAAGCCGCCGCCCGACGACTTGAACCTGGCACTCCGTATCTGTCGGCGGCTCGAAGGCATGCCCCTGGCCATCGAGTTGGCGGCCGCGCAGGTGGCGGAGTACTCGTTGGGGCAGGTCGCACGGATGCTGGAGGCCGGGCAGGGGTGGCTCGGGGTGCCGGACGCGGCGTTGCGCAGGCACCGGTCGCTGCGGGCCGCCGTGGGGGCGGGCTATGCGCTGTGCGGGCCCGCGGAGCGGACCACCTGGGCGCGGCTCAGTGTCTTCATCGGGGACTTCGACGAGGACGCCGCGGTGTTCGTGTGCGCGGGCGGCGGGCTCGGCGCGGAGGAGGTGCCGGTGTGTCTGGCCCGGCTCGTGCTCGCCTCGGTCCTCGAACCGGTGCGCGATCCCGGCGGGGTGCTGCCGCCGCGCTACCGCATGGGGGAGGCGGTCCGCGGCTTCGGGGCCGAGCGGCTGCAGTCGGCGGGCGAGACGGCCGCCGCGGTCAGCCGTCATCTGTACTGGTACGGCCATGTCGCGTCGAGCGCCCACCACTTGTGGAGCACGGGCCTGCACGAACGGGCCACCGCGCTCGTCCGCGACGAGGAGACCAATCTGCGCGCCGCCCTCGCGAGGGATCCCCGCAGCGCCGACGACGCGGCGGCGGCGCTCGCCGTGGCCGTGGACCTGTGGTTCTGGTGGGCGGTCTGCGGGCACGCCGCCGAGGGGCGCGAGCAGCTGCGGCGTCTGCTGCCGCTCGGGCGGGCCGACACCCGGCTGTGCGGTCAGGCGCTGTGGCTGGCGGGCTGGCTCGCCGTGTGCGTGGACGCGCCCGACGCCGCCGAACTCCTCGGCCAGGCCTGGCGCGTGGCCGTGCTGGCGGGCGACGACGCCACGATCGGGCGTGTGTCGCACGTGTTCGGGGCGCTCGCTCTGGAGGAGGGCAGGACGGAGCGGGCCATCGCCCACCTGCGCGAGGCCGCGGAGACCATTCCCGTGCACGCGGAGCACGGTCCTCCGGTCGCGGTCAGCTGGGCCCTGCTCGCCGTGGCGCAGGCGCGGGTCAGACCCGGCGACGCGCGGCGCAGCATCCGCCGCGCGTCGGCGGAGCCCCAGCCACGGCACGATCTCTGGACGCGCTCCATGACGCAGTACGCGCAGGCCTTCGTCGACCATCTCCGCGGCCGCCGCAGCCGCGCCTGGCGCCGGGCCCACAAGGCCCTGGCCGGGGCGATCGGCATCACCGGGGTCACCACCCCGGCCGGACCACCCGGCGCCGCACTCATCCATCAACTGATCACGGACATCGAGACGGGCCCCCCACCCGCCTGACGCCGCACGGCCATGTCCCCGCCCTCGCAGAGGAGTTCGGCCCGCCACGCCCCCATCCGCTCACCGCGCTCCCCGCCCCTCCAGCACCGTCTGCCAGTCGGGCACGCCCGGTGTCGCCGACTCCGTGCGGGACGGTGCCGTGCGGCGGCGGCCGCCGCGGGTGAAGAAGTCGGCGAGGGGCAGGGTCGCCGCGCCCACGGTGACGGCGTCGGGGCCGAGCTGTCCGAGGTCGATGGTGACGCGGGCGGCGGGGTGGCGCAGGGCGTACGCGTCGGCGTACTCCCGTACGGCGGGCAGCAGCGGGCCCAGTTGCAGGCCCGCCCAGCCGCCGACCAGGACGCGTTCGGGGCCGAAGAGGTTGACGAGGTCCGAGATGCCCGCGCCGAGGTACTCGGCGGTCTCGTCGAGCACGGCCGCCGCGACCGGGTCGGGCGCGCCGCCGTCCCGCGGGTGCGCGGCGGCGATCAGTGCGCCCACGCCGGTCTCCTCGTCGGCGCCCGGGGGCAGTTGGCCGCCTGCCTCCTGCCACCGTGCCAGCAGCGCCTCGGCGCCCGCGTACGCCTCCAGGCAGCCGCGCGCCCCGCAGCGGCACCTGCGGCCGCGGACGCTGACGGTGAGGTGCCCCCACTCCGCGGGGCCGCCGCGCGCGCCTCCGTGGATGACGCCTCCGGTGACCACGCACGCGCCCACGCCCGAGCCCAGCAGGACGATCGCCGCGTCCCGCGCGCCGCGGCCGCCGCCGAACCACATCTCCGCCTGGCCGAGCGCCCGCGCACCGTTGTCGACGAAGTAGGCGGTGCAGGAGGGGAGTTCGACAGCATCGCGCAGCATGGCCTCCAGCGGGACGGCGTCCCAGCCGATGGTCTGGCCGTGCACGACGGTGTCGCCCGCGGCGTCCCGGTCGACGATCCCGGGCACGCCCACGCCGACGCCGATCAGCTCGCCGGTGCCGCCCGCAGAATCACTGCCGTCCGCCGCCGCCCGCACCTCCGTGATCCCGTCCCTGATGTGACGGACGATCAGCTCGACATCGTGGCCGGAGTCCGTCAACAACCTTTCCGTGCGGGCCAGTTCGGTGAGCGCCAGGTCGAACACCTCCACGCGCACCCGCGTTTCCCCCACGTCGACGCCGATCAGGCGGCCGCTGGACGGGGCGACCCGCAGGAGCGTGCGGGGGCGGCCGCCGTCGGACTCGACGACGCCCGCCTCCTCCAGGAGGCCCTCCGCGGCGAGTTCGGCGACGACGTTGCTCACGGATCCCGCGCTGAGTCCGGTGGCGGGGCCGAGCGCCTGGCGGCTCATCGGCCCGCCGAAGTACAGGCGTTGCAGCACCGTGGCGCGGTTGGCCACGCGCAGGTCGCGCACCGTTCGACTGCTCCGCTCGGCCATGTGGCTCCTCTCCGGTCTGCAACATACCCGCGCCCGCCGCACCGGCACGGACCGACAGATCGCCGCGCGGCGTCAGCGGCGCAGGCCGGGCAGCATCCGCAGCTCCGCGATCCGCAGCAGGCGCGCGAGGGCGAGATAGCCGAGCACCATCGTCACGGCGCCCGCGGCAAGGGCCAGGGCCGTCGCCGTCGTGCCGGTCGGCGACGCCTCGGCCCCGGCGCGGGCGGCGGCCAGGCCGAGCGCTCCGGCGAGGGCGGACGCGACGATCAACTTGCCGTAGGTGCGGGTGAGTCGGCGCCCGTCCAGGTAGCCGCCGAGCCGTCGGCGCAGCAGCCGTGCGGTGAGCAGCAGGCCGACGGCGTACGAGAGGGTGTAGGCGGCGGCCATGCCGGTGACCGCCCAGCGTGCGGGCAGCAGCAGGTGGCAGGCGGTGGCCAGGGCCATGTTGACGCCGGCCACCCAGACCGCCATCCAGAACGGGGTGCGGGTGTCCTCGTAGGCGTAGAAGCCGCGCAGCAGCAGGTACTGCGCGGAGAACGGGATCAGACCGAGGCCGAACGCCTGGAGCATGTGGCCGAGGGGTTCGGTGGCGGTGGCGTCGGACGCGCCGTGGGCGAAGAGCAGTTCGGCGGTCTGCGGCCCGAAGGCGAGGAAGAAGAATCCGGCGGGCACGATCACGGTGCCGGTGACGCGCAGCGCGCGGGAGAGTTCGCCGCGCAGATCGGCGGTGCGTCCGTCTGCCGCGGCCTTGCTCATCCGGGGCAGCAGCGCGGTCACCAGGGAGACGGTGACGATGGACTGCGGCAGCAGCCAGATCGTCTGCGCGTACGTGTAGGCCGTGTACCCGGCGCCCGCGTGCGGCAGGCGCTGGTCGGCGGCCATGGCGTAGTTCGTGACGACGGTCAGCGCGACCTGGTTGGCGAGGACGAGGAGCAGCGTCCAGCGGGCGGCCCGCACGCTCTTGCCGAGTCCCGTGCCGCGCCAGTCGAACCGGGGCCGCAGGCGCAGCCCCGCCGCGCGCACGAACGGCACGAGCGCGAGGGCCTGCAGGGCGATGCCCACGGTGGTGCCGACGCCGAGCAGCCCGACCTGGGCCGGGGTGATGTCGTTCACGCTGTCGGGCACGGTCATCAGGCCCAGATAGGCGCCGAACATCGCGACGAGCACCACGTTGTTCAGGACCGGGGTCCACATCATCGCGCCGAACTTCTCGCGGGCGTTGAGGACTTGGCCGAGGATGCCGAAGAGTCCGTAGAAGAAGATCTGCGGCAGCAGGAACCGGGCGAAGACCACGGTCAGTTGGAACGCCTCGTGGTTCGCGGGGGTGTCCCGCATGTAGAGGCCGACTATCTGCGGGGCCGCCCACACCGCGAGGGCCGTGCCGACGCCGAGGACGCAGACGACGAGGGTGACAAGGCGCTGCTCGAACGCCCTGCCGCCGTCCGGGTCGGTCGCTCTGGCGCGCACGAGTTGGGGCACCAGGACGGCGTTCAGGGCGCCGCCTATCAGCAGTGTGTAGAGGCTGGTGGGAACGGTGTTGGCGGTGTTGTACGTACTGGCCAGGAGGCCGGTCCCGAGGGCGGCGCCCTGGAGCACCTGCCGGATCAGGCCCGTGGCACGGGACACCACGGTGCCGAAGGCCATCAGGAGCGAGGAACGCGCGAGGGTTGCCATGCACTTGATCTTTGCACGCGGCTCCGGGGCGGTGGCGACGACGCGGATCGCCGGGCGGCGGGCGTTCGACGTGAGCGACGTGGCAGCGATGACTTCGCGGCCTCCGCGGAGTCATTACTCGTACCAGGAACGGATATCGGAAGAAGGTGCGTCATGTGTTCCCACCAGCCGCTCTGCCCGGGCGCCGACAGCTCCGACCGCGATGCCGCCGCCGTCGTGACCGCCCACCCCGAACAGGGCTGGAGCCTGCTGTGCAACGGCACGATCGTCTTCGACGACACCGGCGAACTCCTCCCGGACGGGCGGGTCCTGCCCCCGCTGCGCACGCCGCCGGGCGGGCGCCGCCCGACGGCCCTCGCGATGGCGGCCTGAGCGGAAATCCGCTCGGCCCCCGTCAGCCGCTCCCGCATACTGCCCCGATGTACTCGGACGCCGACACCGCAGCCCTCTACGACCTCCTCAACCCGTGGGACGGGACGCGCGCGCCCAGCGACGCGTTCTACGACGGGCTCGTGATGAAGGCCGACGCCGTTCTGGACGTGGGCTGCGGCACGGGCGCCATGCTCCATCACGCGCGCGCGTGCGGGCACTCCGGGCGGCTCGTCGGGCTCGACCCGTCCGGCGCGTCGCTGGACGCGGCCCGGCGGCGTACGACGGACGTCGAGTGGGTGCAAGGGGTGGCCTCGGATGCCTCCTGGGACCGGGAGTTCGACCTGGTGACGATGGCGAGCCACGCGTTCCAGTTCCTGGTCGGCGACGACGAGCTCCGCGCTTCGCTCGCCGCCGTGCGGGCCGCGCTGCGCGACGGCGGCCGCTTCGCCTTCGAGACCCGCAATCCGCGGGCCCGCGCCTGGGAGCAGTGGAATCCGTCGGGGGCGCGGGAGCTCACGGACGCGGCGGGCAGGACCGTGCGGGTGTGGCACGAGGTCGAGGAAGCGGCCGGGGACCTGGTGACGTTCACCGAATCCGTCGGCACCCCCGACGGCGGCGTCCTGCGGGTCGACCGCGCGACCCTGCGCTTCCTGGACGCGCGGACGCTGGGGGACTTCCTCGCCGGGGCCGGACTCGCCGTCGAGGCCCAGTACGGGGACTGGGAGGGCGGCCCCGTCACCGCCGGGAGCCGCGAGATCGTCACGATCGCACGGCGCGAGTAGCGTCGCTCGGCGCCGGGCGGGGACGCAGGACACCGGCCGTGCAGGCGGCGACCACGCAGAACGCCACGGGCAGGAAGAACGTCAGGTTGAGCGGCATGAAGTGGGTCAGCGGTCCGATGACGGCGGGTCCCGCGAGCATGCCGAGGTAGCCGAGCCCCGCGACGCGCGAGACATTGGCGCCCGCCGCGTCCCGGTCGGCGTGGCCCGCGGCGCTGAAGAGTTGAGGTATGCACCCGGAGAGGCCCGCGCCGAACACGGTCCAGCCGATCAGCGCCAGGGGTATCCACGGGGACAGCGCCGCCGCCGTCAGGCCGAGCGCGGCCACGCCCGCGCCGTACCGGAGGATCGCCACCGGGCCGAGGCGGGCGGCCACCCGGTCGGCGAGCAGCCGGCCGACCGTCATCGCCGTGGCGAACGCCCCGTAGGCAAGGGCGGCGGTGGCGGCGGGTGCGTCGAGGACGTCGCGCAGTTGCAGCACGCTCCAGTCGTTGGCGACTCCCTCGCAGAGCATCAGCATCAGGGCGAGAGCGGCAAGGAGCCAGATCCTGCGGGGAGTTCGGCGTCCGGTCCGAGTGGCGACCTCCGCTTTGCGTACGTCCGGTGCGCGTTCGGCGTGGAGCAGCGCGGGGGCGGCGGCCGCCGCGGCCACGAGCCCCGCCACGGCGATCGCGCCGAGGGTCGCCGCCGGGCTCAGGCCCCAGCTGAGCGTGCGGGCGCCGACGAGCGCCGCGAGGACTCCGCCGATGGAGAACGTGGCGTGGAAGGCGGACATGACGGGCCGTCGGTAGCCGTGTTCGACCTGGACGGCGTGGGCGTTCATGCTGACGTCCAGGCAGCCGTTGCCGAAGCCGAGCACCAGGAGCGCCGCCCCGAGCGCCCAGACGTTCGTGGCGAGCCCCGGCAGCACCAGGGCGGCGCTGCACAGCGCGGCGCTCACCGGTACGACGGTGCGGGCGCCGACGCGGTCCGTGAGCGGGCCGACGATCTGCATGCCCACGAAGGCGCCCGCACCGAGCAGCAGCAGGAGCCAGCCGAGCACGGCGTGACTGATCCCGGCGCGGTCCTCGACGGCGGGGATGTGGACGATCCACGCCCCCATGAGGAAGCCGTTCAGGGCGAAGCAGGCGAAGGTGGCCCGCCGCCCGGCCCGCAGTGTCCGCCGTGTGGCGCCTGTCTCCAGGGCGCCGCTCCCCGCCTTGCCGGTCACCACGTCGCTGCTCTTCACGTCGTTCTCCGCTCTCTCCACCCGACTACCCGATCGAACATAACGAACAGAGTCAATGTTCGGAAGTTTGATTTCCGAACATCCTTGATGTTTGATGTGAGGGTGGCCAGCACAGATCGACTTCGACAGATCACCGACGCGGTGCGCGAGGCGGGCCGGATCGGCGTCGCGGAGCTCGCCGGACTCACCGGCGCCTCGGAGATGACCATCCGGCGCGACCTGGAGACGCTCGCCGACCAGGGCGTCCTGGAGCGCTATCGCGGCGGCGCACGCAGCCTGCTGCTGCGCGGCGAGGAACCGCCCTTCGCCCTGCGGGAACAGGACGGCATCGAGACCAAGCGCCGCATCGCCGCCGAGGTGGCCGGGCTGATCGCCGACGGCGAGTCCGTCGTCGTCGACAGCGGCACGACCTGCCTGGAGGTGGCCCGCGCCCTCGCGCACCGCCGGCTGACCGTCATGCCGCTGTCCCTGCACGCGGTGAACGCGCTGACCGGGGCGCCGCAGGTGACCCTGCTCGTGCCCGGGGGCCGGCCGCGTCCCGGCGAACTGGCGCTGACGGGGCCGCTGACCGCGGCGTCACTGGCGGCCCTGCGCTTCGACACCGCCGTCATCGGCTGCTGCGGGCTCACCGCCACGGACGGCCTGACCGCCTACGACCTGGACGACGCCGCCGTCAAACGCGCCGCGATCGGCTCGGCCCGGCGGGTCATCGCCGTCGCGGAGGCCACCAAGCTCTCCCGTACCGCCCTGGCCTTCGTCGCACCCGCCGCCGCCCTGCACGCCGTCGTCACGGACGGCACGGCGGGCGACGCGGAGACCGACGCACTGGCCACGGCAGGCGTCACCGTACGAAAGGTCTGACCCGAACCCCCATGAACACCACCGGCACCGACACCACGACCGGCACCGCGCACACGCTGCTCTTCGACATGTTCGGCGTCATCGCGCGCCACCAGTCCCAGGACGGCAAGGACCGTCTGGCCCGGGTCGCGGGTGCGCCCGAAGCCGCCTTCTGGGACGCCTATTGGGGGGTGCGCCAGCCGTACGACCGCGGGGACGTGACCGGCCCCGCGTACTGGCGGAGCGTGGCCGACGCGCTCGGCACCCGTTTCGACGAGGAGCGGATCGCGCGGCTCGTCGAGGCCGACATCGCCAGTTGGAGCGCCGTCGACGACACCATGGTCGCGCTGATCGCGGAACTCGCGGCGGCGGGCAGGCCGATCGCGCTGCTGTCCAACATCCCCGAGGAGCTGACCGCCCACTACGAAGAGCGGCATTTCTGGCTGAAGCACTTCAGGGTGCGCGCCTTCTCCTGCCGCATCGGGCACGCCAAGCCCGAGCCTGGCGCCTACCTCTGGTGCCTCGACGCCCTGGACGCGGCGCCGGAAAGCGTCCTCTTCGTAGACGACCGCGAGGAGAACATCCGGGCCGCCGAGGCGGTCGGCATGCGCGGGCATCTCTTCACCTCCCCCGCGCGCCTGAGGGAAGCCATCGGCCTCAGCGTGTGATCGCGCCGAGCAGGGCCTTCGCGCACAGGTCGCGCACCTGTTCCCGCGTCAGGCCCGGCTCCTCCAGCCACTCCAGGCAGACCGCCACCATGAAGGCGAGCCAGCCCCGTACGGCGAGCCGGAGCGCGGGCGGATCCTGGGTGGTCCCGCCCGCGCCCGGGTCCGCGGCGAGGGCCGCGAGGATCTGCCGCTCCTGTGCGGCGAGCCCCTCGCGGTAGGCCTCGCGCACCAGCGGATCGCCCGCCGCCTCGGCCCGGTGGAAGGCGCGGAAGCCGTGCGCGTGGGTCTCCACGTAGCCGAGGAACGTGTCGAGTCCTGTGGTGATCTGCTCCCGCACCGGCACCCCGGGCACGGCCGCCGTCAGGCGCAGCATCCGCTCGCTCTCCCGCTGCACGACCGCGGCGAAGAAGTCCCTTTTGGTCGGGAAGTAGTGGTACAGGAGACCGCGCGACACCCCGGCGATCTCCGCGACCGACTCGATCCACACATCGTCGTACGGCTTCTGTGCGAACAGCCGTGATCCCACCGAAAGAAGCTGCTCACGGCGCTCCTCGGTGCTCAGTCTGCGACGCGTGCGCTGCTGCGGTTCCGCGGCCATGCAGGCACCTTACTTGACTCGAATTCAACAACGGGACCAGACTGGAAGCTCCTATTGAATCCACGTACAACAGGCCCAACGGGCCCGTCGGACAAGGGAGATGGGCACATGGCGCAGACGACGCGGCCCGCGACGGGGAACGCGGGCCCCACCGGCCCGACCGGACTCGCCAAGGGTTTCCGCAGCGCGGAGCACGGCTGGCCCGCACTGCACCGCATCCCGCACCCGCCGCGCCGTCTGCCGCTGCTCGGCGACGTCCTGGGTGTCAACCTCCGCACCCCGCTGCAGGATTCGATGCGGATAGCCGAGCAGCTGGGGCCGATCTTCCGGCGGAAGGCCTTCGGCAAGGAGTTCGTCTTCGTGTGGGGGACCGCGCTCGCCGCCGACATCGCCGACGAGTCACGGTTCGCCAAGCACGTGGGCCTCGGCGTCGCCAACCTGCGCCCCGTCGCGGGCGACGGGCTCTTCACCGCGTACAACCACGAGCCCAACTGGCAACTGGCGCACGACATCCTCGCCCCCGGGTTCAGCAGGGACGCGATGGCGGGCTACCACCCGCTGATGCTGGACGTCGCACGACAGTTGACCGCCCGGTGGGACGAGCGGGAGGCGGCGGGCGACGCCGTGGACGTGCCCGGCGACATGACGAAACTGACGCTGGAGACGATCGCCCGCACCGGTTTCGGCCATGACTTCGGCTCCTTCGAGCGGGCCACGCCGCACCCCTTCGTGACGGCCATGGTCGGCACGCTCTCCTTCGCCCAGCGCCGCAACGTGGTGCCGCCGCTGCTCGGCCCGCTCCTGCTGCGCGGCGCCGACCGGCGCAACGAAGCCGACATGGCCTACCTCAACCGCACCGTCGACGAGGTGGTCGCGGCCCGCCGCGCCGCCGCGGGCACCGGCGGCGGTCAGGGCGACCTGCTGGACCGGATGCTGGAGGTCGCCCACCCCGACACCGGGGAGCGGCTCTCCGCCGAGAACATCCGCCGCCAGGTCATCACGTTCCTGGTCGCCGGGCACGAAACGACGTCCGGCGCGCTGTCGTTCGCGCTGCACTACTTGTCGCGGCACCCCGACGTGCTCGCCCGCGCGCGGGCCGAGGTCGACGAGATCTGGGGCGCCGACGAGGAGCCCGCCTACGAACAGGTGGCCAAACTCCGTTACGTACGCCGGGTGCTCGACGAATCCCTGCGGCTGTGGCCGACCGCGCCGGGCTTCGCGCGCGAGGCCCGCGAGGACACCACGCTCGGCGGCGTCCACCCGATGCGCAGGGGCGCGTGGGCGCTGGTCCTCGCGACGATGCTGCACCGCGATCCCGAGGCATGGGGCGAGAACGCGGCGGAGTTCGACCCCGACCGGTTCGCCCCCTCGGCGGTACGGGCCAGGCCCGCGCACGTCTTCAAGCCGTTCGGCACCGGCGCGCGGGCCTGCATCGGCCGCCAGTTCGCGCTGCACGAGGCCACCTTGGTGCTCGGTCTGCTGCTCCGCCGCTACGACCTGCACGCCGATCCCGGGTACCGGCTGCGGGTCGCCGAACGCCTCACGCTCATGCCGGACGGCCTCACGCTGCGGCTCGGACGCCGCGCCCGGGCCGCGTAGGGGCGCCATTGTCAGACCCGTGCGCGAGAGTGGAGGTGGCATCGGTGCGATGCCGTCCGTGCCACCCAGCGCAGAGGAGTCACTCGACATGACCGGCACGACGTCCGAGGAACTGCTCGCCGCCCAGGCGTGCTTGCGCCTGCTGCACACCGCGCGCGCCACGCTGTCCGACCCCGGAGCGGTCTCCCCCGCCGCGGCCGCCTCGCTGCTCGCGGGGCCGATCGCGGAGGCCGACGACGCACTGCGCCGCGCGGGCCTCGCGGGGAACGAGGCGGTGCTCATCGACCGGATCTACGACCTCGCGCCGCCCCCGCGAGCCGTCGCCCTGCCCCGCGTCGAGCCATCCCCCGCGACCCGGTCCTGTGCGCGCGAGGGCAGTGCGTCATGAGCGCGCGGACCGCCGAGCCGGAGGGCAACGACTCGTACGGCCACAAGGAGTTCAAGCGCTCCAAGAGCCACTTCGCGGACCGCATCACCGCCGACGGGCGGGACGGCTGGCCGGTCGAGGCGGGCCGCTACCGCCTCGTGGTGAGCCGGGCCTGCCCCTGGGCGGGCCGTGCGCTCGTCGCCCGGCGGCTGCTCGGCCTGGAGAGCGCCCTCTCGCTGGCCGTCACCGATCCCCTCCAGGACGACCGGAGCTGGCGGTTCACGCTCGATCCCGACGACCGCGACCCCGTCCTCGGCATCCGCTTCCTGAGCGAGGCGTACGAAGCGCGCGAGAGCGGCTATCCGGGCGGTGTCAGCGTGCCCGCGATCGTGGACGTGCCGAGCGGCAAGCTGGTCACCAACGACTTCCAGCAGATCACCCTCGACCTCGCCACCGAGTGGACGGCACTGCACCGCGAGGGCGCGCCCGACCTGTACCCCGAGCCGCTGCGCGACGAGATCGACACGGTCATGGAGGGCATCTACCGCGACGTGAACAACGGCGTGTACCGCGCCGGTTTCGCACCGGAGCAGAGCGTGTACGACGCCGCGTGCCGGGACGTGTTCCACCGTCTCGAACTGACCTCGGAGCGCCTCGCGGGCCGTCGCTATCTCGTCGGGGACACGATCACCGAGGCGGACATCCGGCTGTTCAGCACCCTGGTGCGGTTCGACGCCGTCTACCACGGCCACTTCAAGTGCAACCGCTGGAAGCTCACGGAGGACCCGGTGCTCTGGGCGTACGCCAGGGACCTGTTCCAGACCCCCGGCTTCGGCGACACCATCGACTTCGACCACATCAAGCGGCACTACTACCAGGTGCACTCGGGCATCAACCCGACCCGGATCGTGCCGCTCGGCCCCGACCTGACCGGCTGGCTGACACCTCATCACCGGGAACACCTCGGCGGCCGCCCGTTCGGCGACGGCACACCACCGGGGCCGGTGCCCGCGGGCGAGGAGGTGCCGGCTCCCTAGGGCCTGTCCGCCCCCTGGCCCAGCTGCCAGGTGAACTTGTCGCCGCCCACCCACCGCACGGAGTCCGGGTCGTCCAGGTCGTGCACGGTGATGCCCGCCATGACTGCCGCGTCCAGGACGTCCGTGACGGTCTTCGCCTTGCCGACCACCTCCCCGTCGATCTCCACGATGCGGAACGGCGGGCTGCCGGGCTGAACGCCGAGGACCGTGATCCGGGGGTTCGCCATGTACAGGTACGCGCTTTCGGTCATGCCTGGAACTCTTCCACGGCATCCGAGGGTGCCGCCTCGCCAGTCGGCCGCTCGGGCTACTCCCGCGCGGCCCGCAGGAGGCGGGCGCGCCGCACGGCCGCATGGCCGCACGACGGGATCGGCGTACGCGAACGCCCCGAGGAGCGACCAGGGTTCGCCGACCACGGACAAGGCCGCCGACACCACCCCTCAGCCGCTGATCCGCTCGATCGCCTTGAGCACGTGGCCCGCGCCGTCCTCCGCGGCCATCCTGGCGGCGAGGTCCGACGCGGCACCCGCGTGGGCGGCCTCGCGGACCGCACGGCCGAGCGCGTCCGCGAGGCGTGGCGCGGTGAGGTCCTTGAAGGGAATGGGGTCGGTCGCCGCTCCGAGGGCCGCGACGCGGGCGGCCCAGAAGGGCTGATCGGCCATGACCGGCACCGGCACCGCGGGAACTCCCGCGCGCAGGGCGGCCGCCGTGGTGCCCGCGCCCGCGTGGTGGACCACCGCCTCGACCCAGGGGAAGAGCAGGGCGTGCGGCACCTCGCCGACGGTGAGGACGTCGTCGCCGGACGCGGCGAGCCCCGCGCGGCCGGACTGCAGCACTCCGCGCAGTCCCGCCCCGCGCAGGGCCGCCACCGCGAGCTCGCTCAGCCGCTCGCCCTCCCCCGCGGCCATGCTCCCGAAGCCGATGAACACCGGCGGCGGCCCGGCCCGCAGGAAGGCGTCGAGTTCCGGCGGCAGCGGCTGCGCCCGGTCGTGGTGCGGCCACCAGTTGCCGACGACGTCGAGGCCCTCGCGCCAGTCGGCGGGCCGGGGCACCACGGCGGGGCTGAAGCCGTGCAGGACCGCAGGGTGCTCCCGCTCCTGGCGGGCCAGGACCGTGCCCGGCCGTTCGGCGGGCAGCGCGAGGCGGGCCCGCAGGTCGCGCACGGCGTCGGCGTACACGCGGTTGACCATGCGCTGCGAGAAGCGGCCGAGGAGCCGGTTCCCGAAGCCGCCGAGCGACCGGGTGCCGCCGACGACGGGCGGGAACTCCCGCGTGGGATGTGCCGGTTGGAGATACGCCCCCAGGGCCGGTAGGCCCATGGCCTCGGCCAGCTGCCGGCCGAGCGGCGCGGTGGTGGTGGAGAGCACCAGGAGGTCGGTGCCCCGCTCGGCCGCGTCGGCGAGTCCGTCGCCCAGCTTCCGCACGAAGGCGGTGGCGGTCCGCATGAGTTCCCTGCCGCCCTGTCCCGTCCCGCGCCCCTGGCTCTCGGGGCCCGCGGGCAGCGGACGGAACTCCAGGCCCGCGGCCGCGACCAGTGGCGCGAAGGAGTCGTGGGTGGCGAGCGCGACGTCGTGCCCGGCCTCGCGCAGCCGGGCGCCGAGGCCGGTGTAGGGCGCGACGTCGCCGTACGAACCGGCGGCGGTGATCAGGATTCTCGTCATCTGCCTTCTCCGGTTCCTTCCGCTTCGGGAGCGGTGACGGATGCATCGCCGACCCAACCATCACCCTCACGTTTAGGGTGAGACTTGCCTCGGATCTCGCGCTGAATGTGAGGTTCCACTTGTGCCTCCGCATTGGCCCGGACCGCCGTACGCAGATAGTCCGCGAGCCCCGGACGCTGCTGCGAAGGCGGCACGACGAGCGCGAAGGCGCGCGGGTCGTCGACGAAGTCGTCCGCGATGCGCAGATGCATGTCGGGCGGGCAGTCCGTGAACCAGCGGGTGATGTGCAGCCGGTGCGCCTCGGCGATGTCCCGTGCCCGCTCCCCCGCGGCGGGCTCGTCGTCGTCGAAGGCCGCGAGCAGTTCGTCGCGCCAGTCAGCGGCCTCGGCCATGAGCCGCGCCCAGTCCTCCTTGGAGTGCGCGGCGGCGTTCTGCATCGCCGCCCGGTGCCCCGCGCTGTCCTGCCACTTCAGCTCGGCCTCGGTGGCGTAACTCAGATCGAAGGTGATCTCGCCGAAGACCTCGAACCGTTCCCGGGGGCTGAGCCGCACCCCGGTCTGCTGCACCTCCATGGCCCGCTCGGCGACCTCCACCAGACGCTCCAGCTTGCCGATCTGCTCGCGCAGCGCCTGCCGTCTGGCCTTCAGCTGGTCGAGGGCGCAGGCCCCCGGATCGGCCAGGATCTCGGCGATCTCGTCGAGCGCGAAGCCCAGTTCGCGGTAGAAGAGGATCTGCTGCAGCCTGGCCAGGTCGGTGTCGCTGTAGCGGCGGTAGCCGCCCGCGCTGCGCTCGCCGGGGGTGAGCAGTCCGGTGCGGTCGTAGTGGTGCAGGGTGCGCACAGTGACCCCCGCGAAGCCGGCGACCTGGCCGACGGTGTAACTCATGGTTCTCGCCCTTCGTCGTCGTACAGCGTGAAGCCTGACGCGACGTAAGGGTCAAGTCAGCGGCGGCGCAGCGATCCGGGGGTCCGTCCGACGAACCTGCGCGCGGCGCGGGTGAGGTGCGCCTGGTCGGCGAATCCCGCCGCGGCCGCGGCGTCGGCGATGCCCCGCGCGCCGCCCGCGGCCACCAGCGGGCCGACCGCAGCGCGCAGCCGCCGCCACTGGCGCATCGTGCTGAGCGGGATGCCGACCCGCGCCCCGACCAGGGCGCGCAGCCCGGCCGGGGAGAGCCCGAGCTCGGCGGCGACGGCGTCGATCCGGGTGGCGCCCGCGGCCGCCCGTACGGCGTGCGGAATGCGCGGATCGACGTCGGGCGCCCCCATGAGCCCGGTCAGCCCGGCCCGCAGTGCCTCCGCGTCCAGACCCTGGCCGTCGTGCGCCGCGTCGAGCAGCCGCCGCACGGTCGGCGCGTCCAGCCAGGTCGGCGCCGCGGTGTCGGCCCGCAGGCACCAGGGTTCGAGGAAGACGGCGACGAACGCGGACGAGGTGGCGCAGGCGTGCGCGTACTGCGGCGGCACGAGGACACCCGCCCCCGTGGAGGCCCCCAGGACGGCGTGCCCGCCGACGGGGAGGACGAGTTTCCACGCGGGATGCCGATGCGGGGAGACCTCGTACGCACGGGATTCGGCGAAGACGGTGATCTCGCCGAGGTCGACGAACGACGACGGTCCTGGCGTCTCCCGAGGATCAGCGTTCTGTTCAATACGCACCCCGGGGCGGCGTCCGATCATCGCCGCATGCCCACCTTCGCCGCCCCGGCCCTCGCGCTCTTCCTGTCCTGCACGGCTCTCGCCCACTTCGTGTTCCCCGCGTACTTCCGCACTCTGATCCCCGGCTGGCTGCCCGCCCCCGCCATCATCGTCGCCGTGACCGGGGTCGCGGAACTGGCCACGGCGGGGCTGCTGTTCGCCCCGGCGACGCGGACGGCCGGCGGCTGGGCCGCGACCGCCCTGATCGCCGCCTTCCAGCTGTCCCATCTGGACGCCGCCCGGCACACCCGTTCCGCCACCCGGCCGCTCGACACCGTATGGGGTGTGGCGGCACGGCTCGGCGTGAACGCCGGGTATCTCGCCTGGGCCGTCGGAGTCGCCACTTGTTAATGGGATCCATTTTCATATAGTGTGCGGAACACCTCCCCCGTCCCCCATCAGGAGTCCCCATGGCCGTGCCCAAGCGCAAGATGTCCCGCAGCAACACCCGCCACCGCCGCGCCCAGTGGAAGGCCAGCACCCCGCACCTGGTCCCGGTCACCGTCGACGGCACCCGGCACCTGGTTCCGCAGCGCCTGGTCAAGGCGTACGAGCGGGGCCTGCTGACACCGGAGGGCTGACGCTCCCCGCCGATCCGCCCTTCGCCCCGGCCGCGGCGGTTTCCTGCTTCCCCGGCAGGAAGCCGCCCGCGACCAGCACGGCCACCGCCGCCCCGAACACCCACCAGGAAGCGGCCTGGAAGGACTCCACCGCGGCGTGGCCGCCGTCGGCCTGCCGCTGGAGCAGCAGGGCGACGACGGCGATGCCGAGCGACGCGCCGAGCTGGTTGACGATGTAGAGCACCGACGTGCCCTGCGCGACGGACTCGCCGGGCAGCGTCCGGTAGAGAGAACCCATGGTGGGCGCGCCGATGAGGCCGAGGCCCACGCCGGTGGTGAACGCGCAGGCACCCAGCAGGACTTCACTGGTCGAGACGCCCGCCCGGACGTGGACCAGGGAGCCGAGGGCGATGACGAGCGCGCCGAGCGGGGCGAGTCGCCTGGCCCCGACCTTGTCGCTCAGCCGCCCGGCCACGGGCATGGCGAGGAACGAGCCGACGCCGAGCGGGGCGAGCAGCAGCCCCGCCGCGAGGACGCCGTGGCCGCGCACCTCCTGCTGATAGAGGGGCACGAGGAACAGCATCGAGAAGAGCATGACGCCGGTGAGCCCCATGACCGCGACGCTGGCGGAGAAGCCGCGGCTGCGGAACAGGCCGAGGCCGATCAGCGCCCTGGATCCCACCCGCACGGCGTGCACGCCGTAGCCGATGAGCAGCAGGGCGCCGAGCGCGAGCGCGACGATCACCGGCGCGGCGCCGAAGCCGGAGTCCTCGCCCGCCCGCGAGAGCGCGAAGGTGAGGACAGCGAACGCCGGACCGAGCAGCGCGAGACCGAGCACGTCGAGCGGTGCGGCCGTGCGCTCGCTCTTGGGCAGGTCGGCCGGCACGACGCGCAGGGACAGTGCGAAGGCCAGGACGCCGATCGGGATGTTCACCAGGAACATCCAGCGCCAGTCGAGCCCTTCGATGATGAGGCCGCCCAGGATGGGGCCGAGTACGGGGCCGAGCGGGATGACGATCCCCATCAGGCCCATGACCCGGCCCACCCGCTCGGGGCCCGCGACACGTGCGAGCAGGGTGAGCATGATCGGGTCGAGCATGCCGCCGCCGAAGCCCTGGACCACCCGGAAGGCGATGAGGCTCTCCACGTTCCAGGCGAGGCCCGAGGCCAGTGAGCCGACGACGAAGAGGGCGAGGCCGGTCAGCCACATCCGCCTGCTGCCGAAGCGGTCGACGGCCCAGCCGGTGAAGGGGATGGCGAGCGTGACCGCGAGGAGGTAGCCGGTCGCGACCCAGCCGACCGTGCCGAGGGAACTGTCGAAGTGGTCGCCCAGGGTGCCGATTCCGACATTCACGATCGTGCCGTCGAGCAGGCCCATGAGCCCGCCCATCAGCAGCACGGCGATCAGCCGTAACAGCGCCGGGTCGAGGCGGTCGCCGCGGCCGCGTATCTCCGTCATGGGTCGTCCTCCGGTGACATCGAGTCAGATTGAACTGGCTGGTTCAATCTAATGTTCAGTTCAGTAGGAGACAACCATCACGGAAGAATTCTTGAACTACCCAGTTCAATCAGATGGGTTGGGCGGTAGCATGACGCGGTGACCGGACCCCATCTCTCCACCACGGACAGCCGCCGGACCTCGCGCGGACGCATCGACAAGCGGGAGGCGATCCTGGACGCGGCCTTCGTCGTGTTCGCGAAGGAGGGGTACGGCAAGGCGGGCGTGGACGCGATCGCCGGTGAGGCAGGGGTCGCCAAGCCGACGGTCTACAACCACTTCGGCGGCAAGGAAGGGCTCTTCAAGGAAGCCATGACCGCGACCGCCGAGCGGGCCGCCGCCAAGAGCCTCGCCGTGCTGACGCGCCTCGGCGGTGACGTGGACGACCTGCCGCAGGCACTGCGGGACGTCGGGCACGGACTGCTGCTCTGCTACACGAGCGACGACGCCTGGGCCCTGCGGCGTCTGCTGCACGCGGAGATCTCCCGGTTCCCCGACCTGTTCGAGAAGGTCTGGGGCAGCGGCCCGCACCAGCTCACCGAGGCGCTCGCCGACCGCCTCGCCCGGCTCGCGCTCGCGGGGAGGCTGCGCCTCGACGATCCGGTGCGCGCCGCCGAGCAGTTCGTCGCACTGCTCACCGGGCCGATCGAGGGACGCTCCGTCCTCGGCACCCGCACGGTCCCCGACGACGAGGTGCGGGCCACGGTCGCCGCGGCCGTCGAGACCTTCACCCGGGCCTTCGCCGCGCCGCGCGAGTGAGGCCCCCGACGGCTCGACCCCGCGCAGGCGCGCGGGGTCGAGGTGACGCGGGGGCCGGTGCCGTCAGTTGCCGACCGGCTCCAGGTAGTCGTGCTCGATGAGCCACTTCACGTTGAGGCGCTGTCCTTCGCCGGGGTTGAGGAAGATCGGGTCGAGCTTGATCTGCTGGCCGCCGCCGGGCTGTTCGAACCAGGGGGCGATGCTGCCCTGCCAGACGTAGAACGGCTTGTTGACCTCGTAGACGCGGTAGTCGCAGGAGAACGCGGCGTCACGGGTGTTGAGGTTCTGCGGGGGCAGCGCGCGCTCCGCGTAGGAGTCGCCCGCGGGCGCGAGGAACGAGCCGTACTCCGACCCGAACCGGTCGAGCCGCTCGCCCTCGTCCAGGCGCTCGGGGTGCTTGTCGATCTGGCCGTTGACCGTGTCGAAGCCGTCGTTCGGCGGGTACTTCCAGCTCCCGGTGCCCGCGGGGCCCTCCCAGTACTTCTTCAGGAAGGACGTCGGCGACAGCTTGCCCGTCCGCTTCCAGTTCTTCAGGAGCGGGCCGACGGGGCGCTCCCACTTCTTGGGCAGCCAGGCCGGGCCGAGACGGGCGTCTCCGTGGAACTCGCCCGTGCACGGCTCGTGCGCCGCGCCGCTCGACGCCGGGGGCGCGGGTGCGGCGGTAGCGGCGCTCGCGGCGGGGGCGGCCGCCATGACGGTCGCCACCCCGAGCGCGGCCAGGACGGTACGCATTCGGATCACACGGCTGTGGTCCACTCGGCAACTCCTCGTACGGATCTGTGCGGTCACTTCTGTGCGGTCACTTCTGTGCGGTCACTTCTGTGCGGTCACTTCTGTGCGGTCAATGAGAATCGCTCGCACACCGTATAGGAGTAGTGGCGCTGCGTGGCCGACTCGCCTTGCGGCGCCCCCGCGTTGGCCGATTCCGGTCGCCCGGCCGGGACGAACCCCACGTCAATGGCCGGGTGCGTCGGCGGCGTTCAGCGCGGTGGCGCAGACCTGCCGGGTGCGGGCCGCGTAGGAGCGGGCCGCCACGAGGAGGCCTGTGCCAAGGCCCCCGAAGGACAGTCCGCCGAACGTCACCATCCAGGTCATCCCGGTGCCGGTGGTGAACACGCCGGTCGGCTCCATCCGTTGCACCGCGCCGAGCGCGCTCAGCAGGGCGTAGCAGAGAAGACCGATTCCGTACGCCGACAGGGCGCCGCCGACCAGCCAGGCCGGGACCAGCGGCAACAGGCGCGGGACACGCCGCCCGGACAGGAACAGCGTCCAGCGCGGGAACACCTGCCCCCAGCGGTACAACAGGCCGACCAGCAGGAAGATGCCGGGCAGCGAGGCGAGGACGGTGACATCGACGCCGATCTGCGCGAGCGGCCGCGCGGCCCCCGTGGCACTGGACTCGACGTCCGCCTGCCACGCCTCACCGCTCACGCTGATCGCGTCGCCGCCGAACAGCCAGACCGT
Organism: Streptomyces sp. NPDC059002; assembly: GCF_042740435.1. Lineage (NCBI taxonomy): Bacteria > Bacillati > Actinomycetota > Actinomycetes > Kitasatosporales > Streptomycetaceae > Streptomyces > Streptomyces sp. NPDC059002. The sequence goes on from NZ_JBHYJI010000002.1 coordinate 184,245, forward strand.
CTTGACCAGGGACCACGGCAGCAGACCGCACACGAGGACGTACGCCGCCACCCGGGTCCGCACCGACGCGACGGAGGCCGGCGGGTGGTGCAGCGGCCCTTCCTCCGGACCCTCGTGCCGCACGCCGCAGCGGGCACAACGGCCGCGCAGGCGACGCCGGTACGCCACGGCGACCATCGCGACGAGCACCGCCCCGCAGGTGTTCAGGAGGAGCTGGACGAGCCCCGTCGCACTCTCCACACCCGCGCCCGACACCAGCGTCACCAGGTGCATCGGCAGCCCGACCGCGCCCCATCCGAACGCCGGGACGAGGAGTGCGAGCGACGTCCCCAGCACGATCCTGCCCGGTCTCGCGCGCTCCTTGGCCGTGGCCGCGCAGACCGCGACCGCGAGGACGGCGAGCACCGCCTGGGCCAGTTGCAGGGCCACCGGCTGGTACACGTGCGGCGTCAGGGGGACGCCGGTTCCGGTCGCGGCCCAGGTGACAAGGATCGCGGCGTACAGCACACCCCACACGCGTACGGCGAAGGGTGCCCACACGGGCCAGCGGCGGCCCCATGATGCGGGCGGGCCTTCGAACAACCCGCCCGTGCGGCCGAGTTGGGGTGTGTGCGTGGGGAGCGTCACCAGGTCCTCCAGGTGTCCGAAGATCGCCGACACCACGAGGTTCGCCGCCGGCGGCCGCGCCCGCGTCACTCCCCGGGACCGGCCGCCTCCCCCACGCGGTGGACCCCGGACACCGGGGGTCGTCCGGCGGGCCCCCTCCCCCGCGGGATGGCGCGTGGGCCATTGCGTGGCATCTCCCGCACCGCGCGTTGCGGCACTTGTCCGCCCGGGCGCGCTCGGGGCACTGTGGCTGCCACATCCGTCACCACCGACGCACGAGGTGCAGGCATGAGCAGCGGAGCAGGGTCGGCCGGGAATTCCGGGAGCGGTTGGGGGCGGCGGCGGTTCATCGGGACGCTCGGCGCGGTGGCCGCGACGGCGGCGACGACCTCGGCCACCGCCTGCGCGGCCGGTGCGGCGCCGGACCGGGAGCGCCGGGCCGCGAGCGCCTCGCTCCGTCACCGGCCGCGCCGCGCACGGCCGTTGTTCCTCGGGACGTACACCTCCCAGGAGGGCGGCGGGAAAGGCATCGGCCTTGCCACGTACGACGACACGACGGGGCGGATCACCGGCACCGGAACGCTGACCGGCGTGCCCGACCCCTCCTATCTGGCCCTGCACCCCTCAGGTCGGACGCTCTACGCCGTCGACGAACAGGAGAAGGGGCGCGTCACGGCCGTCGCCCTCGCGGCGGACGGCGAGGGCCCGCCCCGGATCCTCAACTCCCGTGCCACCGGCGGCGCGGGCCCCTGTCACCTCTCCGTACACCCCGACGGCCGCTGGCTGCTCAGCGCGAACTATCTCTCCGGTAGCGTGAGCGTGCACCCCGTCGAGCGGTCCGGCGCGCTCGGCGAACGCACCGACCACGTCACGCACTCCACCCCCGAGCCGGGTCCCGGCCAGGATGGTCCGCACGCCCACCAGATCATCACGGCACCGGACGGCCGCCACATCCTCGCCGTCGACCTCGGCAACGACACCGTCTACACCTATCGGCTCGACCCGAAGTACGGCAGGCTGCACCAGGTTTCCGCCGCACGCGTGCACCCCGGCGCGGGGCCGCGTCACCTCACGTTCCATCCCGGCGGGCGCTTCGCCTACCTCGCCGACGAACTGGACAACACGGTCGTCGTCTGCGCGTACGACCCCGCCACCGGCCGTCTCGCACCGGGCAGGCCGCAGCCGACCGGCACCGGCGACGGCACCTCGTATCCGGCGCAGATCCTGGTCACACGTGAGGGCCGCTTCGCCTTCCTCGCCAATCGCGGGCACAACAGCGTCACGCGGTACGCGATCGAGGACGGCGGGGCGCGGCTGCGGCTCCTGGACACGGTGGCGGTCGGCGGCGACTTTCCCCGGCAGCTCGCCTTCTCCCCGTCCGAGCGGCTGCTGTTCGCCGCGAACCAGAAATCGGGTTCGGTGAGCGTGTTCCAGGTCGACGGGCGCAGCGGCGCCCTGCACCGCACGGGCGAGCCGTTCGCCGCGCCGATCGCGGTGTGCGTGCTGCCGCTGTAGCCTCGGCCGGGTCACCGCGTGTCGGCGAGTCCGGCGGACGCACGCCCCGGACCTGGACCGAGGCAGGACCCATGAGTACGGAGATGACGGCTCTGCTGGTTGTCGCGGGCCTCGTCGTGGCCGCGACGCTCGTGGTCGCCGTGGTGCTGCTCGTGCGGCTCGTCCGCACCCGTCGCACCCTGCGCGACGCCGGGCTTCCCGTCACGCGGCAGTGGGTCTTCTGGGGCGCGGTCGCCTATCTCGTACTGCCTGCGGATCTGCTGCCCGACCCCGTCTATCTGGACGACATCGGGGTGCTGCTGCTCGCGCTGCGGTCCCTGCGGTCAGCCGCCGACGGGCCGTCCGCGCCGGGTCGTTGAGAGGCGGGCGCGCATCAGCAGGGCGTGCATGCACTCGGTGACCTGGCTGACGTCGTCCACGGTCTGGTGGAACGCGAGGCGCACATCGGCCTGGCTGCGGGCGCGTTCGAGGCGCAGGGTGATGCCGTGCCGGTCGATGGCGAGCGGGCGCACCCGGACGACGCCCTGGAGGCTGTCGGGGCTGATGAGGCGGGTGAGCTGTTCGACGGCGTCCGGGTGGGCGTCGGCGAGATGGGTGAGCAGGCGCGACTCCGCCTCGGCGAGCGGGTCGGGCACGGTCAGGGCGAGTTCGTCCAGTTCGACGCCGAGGCGTCCCGTGGAGTCGTGCAGGACGGCGCACACCGGGTCGAAGATCAGCTGGTCCCGCCGCTGCACCAGCGAGCCGGACAGCCACAGCCGGGCCCTGATCCGGTCCCTGACCGGCACCGGGGCGACGTCGGCGAATTCGATCAGCGTGGACGGCTCGCCGTGCGGTGCGCAGATGAGGGCGGCGGCGAGCGCGCTGTCCTCGGGCGGGCGCAGCCGCAGTTTGCCGTCGTCGGTGACGGTGTGCGCGCCCACGAGTTCGTCCTTGCCGATCTCCGTGGTCACGGCACAGGACCATGCGGTGGCCAGCATGGAACGCGCGCGTGCTGCCGCTGTGGGCTCGGTCGTGCCGCTGTGACGGACACCCATCCTCAACCTCCATTAGGTAAGCCTTGCCTAACTTATCGGAGATCGTGCGGCACTGCCAGTACGCGAAAGCCCCGCGCGGCGAACCGCGCGGGGCCATGGCACATACGTCAGTTGACGCGATCCGCGGCCGTCCGCCCTGCGTCGGCCCGGCCCGCGTCCGTCGGCGGGATCAGTGACCTCGGGCGATCCACTCCTCCAGGTGCGGCGCCTCCGAACCGATCGTCGTGCTGTCGCCGTGCCCCGTCCGCACCACCGTCTCGGGCGGCAGCGTCAGAAGCCGCTCCTTGATGGACTCCACGATCGTCGGGAAGTCACTGAAGGAGCGGCCCGTCGCACCGGGACCGCCGGCGAAGAGCGTGTCACCGGTGAAGACGGTGCCGAGGGCGGGCGCGTGCAGGCTCACCGCGCCGTGGCAGTGGCCCGGCGTGTGCAGCACCTTCAAGGCCGTGCCCGCGACGGTCAGTTCCTGCCCGTCGGCGAGCTCACCGTCCGGGGCGCGGTCGGGGTGGGTCTGCTTCCACAGCTCCGCGTCGGCCGGGTGCAGGAGGATCGGCGCACCGGTGCGGGCGGCGAGCGCGGGGGCCGCGTCGATGTGGTCGTCGTGCGCGTGCGTGCAGACGATCGCGACGAGACGGCGCTCCCCCACCGCCGCCGCGATGGCGTCCGCGTCGTGCGCGGCGTCGATCACGATCGCCTCGCTGTCGTCGCCCACGATCCATACGTTGTTGTCGACCTCCCAGGTGCCGCCGTCCAGGGAGAAGGTCCCGGACGTGACGAGGTGGTCGATCCGCGCGCCGGACGCGCCCGCTGCAGCGTCGGCCGCCATCAGAAGATCACCACCGAACGCAGGACGTCGCCGTGGTGCATCCGCTCGAAGGCCTTCTCCACGTCCTCCAGGGCGATGGTCTCCGTGACGAACGCGTCCAGGTCCAGCCGCCCCTGCTGGTAGAGGTCGATGAGCATCGGGAAGTCGCGGGACGGCAGGCAGTCGCCGTACCAGCTCGACTTGAGCGCGCCGCCACGCCCGAAGACGTCCAGGAGCGGCAGCTCGATCTTCATCTCCGGGGTGGGCACGCCGACCAGGACGACCGTGCCCGCCAGGTCACGGGCGTAGAAGGCCTGTTCGTACGTTTCCGGGCGGCCGACCGCCTCGATGACGACATCGGCGCCGTGACCGCCGGTCAGCTCGCGGATCGCCTCGACGGGATCGGTGGAGCGGGAGTTGACGGTGTGCGTGGCGCCGAGGCCCTTCGCCGTCTCCAGCTTCTTGTCGTCGATGTCCACGGCGATGATCCGCGCGGCACCGGCCAGGCGGGCGCCCACGACGGCGGCGTTGCCGACGCCGCCGCAGCCGATGACCGCGACCGAGTCGCCGCGGCCGACGTTCCCGGTGTTGATGGCGGCGCCGATGCCCGCCATCACACCGCAGCCGAGGAGCCCGGCCGCGGCGGGCGAGGCGGCCGGGTCGACCTTCGTGCACTGCCCGGCGGCGACGAGCGTCTTCTCCGCGAAGGCGCCGATGCCGAGCGCGGGCGAGAGCTCGGTGCCGTCGGCCAGGGTCATCTTCTGCTTGGCGTTGTGCGTGTCGAAGCAGTACTGGGGGCGGCCGCGCAGACACGCACGGCACTGGCCGCACACCGCACGCCAGTTGAGGATCACATAGTCACCGGGGGCGACCTCGGTGACGCCCTCGCCCACCGACTCGACGACACCCGCCGCCTCGTGCCCGAGCAGGAACGGGAACTCGTCGTTGATCCCGCCCTCCCGGTAGTGCAGATCGGTGTGACACACCCCGCACGCCTGGACCTTCACCACGGCTTCCCCCGGGCCCGGGTCCGGCACCGTGATCGTCTCGATCCGTACCGGCTCGCCCTTCGCGCGTGCGATCACGCCCTGCACCTGCTGCGCCATGACTTCAGCCCTTCTCTCTCTCCGCGCTCTCCACGCATTTCGCGTCCCATCGTTACAGGTCGCGCGGCAGGTGTCCCCGGCGGCGCCGCAACCCGCGCCCACCCGGCGCGCCCTAGGGTGAGCGCGTGCGTGATCTCGCTGCCCAGGCCCTGCTCCCGGTCAATACGGCACTCGCCGTGGCCCTGCTCGTCCTGCTGCTCGCCGCCGCGACGGCGGCCGCCGTGTTCCGGCTCTCCCCCGACGGCTCGCGCGGCCGGGCCCGTGAGATCCTCGTCGCCGGGGTACGCGCGACGGCCCAACTGGCGGCCGTCTCCCTGGTGATCGGCTGGGTGGTGCACCACACGGCGGCCCTCTACGCCTTCCTGCTGCTCATGTTCGCCGTGGCCACCCGCACCGCGGGGCGCCGCGTCACCCCGAACGGCACCTGGTGGTGGACCGCGCTGCCCATCGCCGGACCCGTCGTGCCCGTGGTGACCGGTCTGACCCTGGCGGGACTGCTGCCCGTACGCGGCATCGCCATGATCCCCGTCACCGGCATCCTGATCGGCGGCGCACTCACCGCGACGGTCCTCGCGGGCCGCCGCGCCCTCGACGAACTCCGCACCCGCCACGGCGAGTTCGAGGCCGGCCTCGCCCTCGGCCTCCCCGCCCACGACGCTCGCACCGAGGTCATCCGCCCCACCGCCTCCGACGCTCTCCTCCCCGGCCTCGACCAGACCCGCACCGTCGGCCTCGTCACCCTCCCCGGCGCCTTCGTCGGCATGCTCCTAGGCGGCGCCTCCCCCCTGCTCGCCGGCGCCGTCCAGCTCTTCGTCCTCATCGCCCTGCTGTCCGTCCAAGCGCTCTCCGTCGCCCTCACGGTGGAACTGATCGCCCGGGGGCATCTGCATCGCGAGGGGCGCGAGGGGGTGACGGGGGTGCGGGCTTAGGCTCGGCTCCATGTCCGCGGTGGGCAGACGGCTCGCGTCAGGTGTCCAGAGATCAGAGTCGGTGCAGGTGACATGGCGCTCTGCCGCTGAGCTACGCCGACCCGAAGCCGACGACGGGACTCGAACCCGCGACCACCCGTTCCCCAAACGAAGTAACCCGCTCCTTCGCACCTGGACGCCCTCACCGTAGCGAGCGGCACTCTGCGGCGGCACCTGGATTTTCGCGCGGTGCGATGGCTGCCGAGCTGAGGAAGCGTCAGGCACTGCGGCAGGAAAGTACGACGCGAGAGAGCGTCCGTGATCCTCGCGGCCCGGACCCGGCGGCCATCGATCTGAACGATGCGGCGGTGATCGTGGGGGCCGCGACTGCCGTTCCTGGGTCCCCGAGGCCGGAGAGTGGCAGCGACGTGGGCAGTAGCCCTGCGCGCGGCAGGCGGAGCGTAGGCTCGCCCGCATGTCTGTCTACGAAGAAGAGATCGGTGCCCTGCAGGGCGGCTCCGCCGACCTGCGTCAGTTCGACGGCAAGGCCGTCCTCGTCGTCAACGTCGCCTCCAAGTGCGGCCTCACCCCGCAGTACGCGGGCCTGGAGCGGCTGCATGAGCAGTACGCGGCGCGGGGGTTCAGTGTGCTCGGGGTGCCGTGCAACCAGTTCATGGGGCAGGAGCCCGGGACGTCCGAGGAGATTGCCGAGTTCTGCTCGGCGACGTATGGCGTGACCTTCCCGATGACGGAGAAGGTCGACGTCAATGGGGAAGGCAGGCACCCGCTGTACCGGCGTCTCGTCGACACGGCGGATGCGGAGGGGCACTCGGGCGATGTGCGCTGGAACTTCGAGAAGTTCCTCGTGGACGGCTCCGGCGCGGTCGTCGCCCGGTTCGGTCCGCGTATCGAGCCGGATGCCGCCGAGGTCGTTGCCGCGATCGAGAAGGTGCTTCCGGCCTGACCGCGGCGCAGGGCTGAGCCGGGACCGGGCGGAGCGACTTTGGTTCGGTTGGTCTCGACTTTTGGGTGATCCCTGGACGGGGCCGGACTGCCTAGCGTCGAAGCATGGCTTCCACTGGGCGGTTCGGCCCCGTTCTTGCGTTGTTCCTACTGGCGCCGTTCGTCGGCGAGTTTCTGCTCGGCAATCTGACGGTGGCCGAGTTCGGGCTCGGGATCGTGCTCGCGCCGCTGTACGGCTGCGGCGCGCTGCTCGTGCGGGAGACCGCCCGGCGGTACGGGGGCGGCTGGCCGATGATGGCGCTGCTCGCCGCGGCGTACGCGCTGATCGAGGAAGGCCCCGTCGACCAGCTGCTGTGGAACGACTCGTACGCGGGTCAGGACCTGCTGCACGGCCCTTCGTTCCTGCCGGGTCTCGGGGTGAGCGTCGAGCTGACGCAGGCGATCCTCGCGCTGCACACGGTGTGGAGCATCCTGGTGCCGATCGCGCTCGTGGAGTGCTGTGCCAGGGGGCGCAGGACCACTCCGTGGCTGGGCCGCACCGGCTTCGCGGTGACCGGTGTGGCGTACGTGCTGGGTGCCGGGCTCGTCTTCTGGGGGAACTACGCGGAGGAGCACTTCCTCGCGTCCCCCGCCCAACTGGCCCTCGCGGGCGCCGTCATCGTCGCGCTCGTCGTCCTCCCGTTCCGCGTCAGGTCGTGGCGGCCGCGCCCGCTCGCCGGGTCCGCGCCCGCACCGTGGGTGGCGGGCGCCACGGCCCTCGTCGGGACGAGCCTGTACTGGGGGCCTTCGGTCCTTGTCACCTCCGACGCGTACGAATGGGTCGGCGTCGCGGTGTGGTGCGTGGTGGCGGTGGTCGGCGTGCGGACGGTTCTGCGCTGGTCGCGCCTGCGGGGGTGGGGTCAGCGCCATGTCTTCGCGCTCGCCGCGGGGGCGCTGCTGACCTACATGTGGACCGCGTTCCCTGAGCGGCCCGAGAGCGGCGGTTCGACGGCGGTCGACCTGGTGAGCAACGCGGTGTGCGCGGCCATCGCGCTGGCCGTCCTGCTGCGGGCCTATGCGGCGGTCACGGTCAGGGGTGACGACCGGCGTGACCACCGGCGTGACCACCACGACCTCGACGGGCCCGATGGGCTCGATGGGCTCGATGGCCCCCGCCCCATCCGGCCCGCGCGCCAAGCCAGGTGACGGGGCGGCATCTCCAGGCACACCTCCGGGCGGGTCTCCGGACATACCTCCAGGCGGGCCAAGCCGATCTGCGGAGTCCGGGCCGCGCTCCTACGGTGGCTGAATGGCCATCAGGTACCTTCCGCGCTCCTCCTCCGTACGCACCGCGGCCCTCGCGATCGGGGCCCTGGTCCTCCTGACCGCACCGGCGACGGCGGCCGAGGTGCCCGCCGAACCGGCGCCGCCGCGGCCGCTTCCCGCGTACTCCTCCGCGCTCCTCGACAAGGCCGGCACCCAGGTCCGGCCGGGGCCCGGCGCCCCCGCGCTGCCCGGGGACGTCTCCGCGCTGTCGTGGCTGGTGGCCGACGCCCGTACGGGGGAAGTCCTCGCCGCGCGGGACGCGCACCGCCCGCTGCCGCCCGCCTCCACCCTCAAGTCCCTGTTCGCCCTCACGGCGCTCCCCCGGCTCGACGCGGACGCCCGGCACGTGGTCACCGAGCACGAGCTGGACCGGGTCGGCGAGGGCAGCAGCATGGTGGGGGTGGCGCCGGGGCGCCGCTACCGGGTCGCCGATCTGTGGCGGGGCGTCTTCCTCAGCTCGGGCAACGACGCCGTGCACGTCCTCGCCGGGCTCAACGGCGGCTTGCCCAAGACCATCAAGCAGATGCGCGCCAAGGCCCGTGAACTCGGCGCGAACGACACCCACGTGGTGTCGCCCGACGGCTACGACTCGGCCGGGCAGGTCTCATCGGCGTACGACCTGGCGGTCTTCGGCAGGGCGGGGCTCGCCGACCCGGAGTTCGCCCGCTACTGCTCGACCCGCGTGGCCCAATTCCCCGCGGGCGGCTGGTCGTACCCCATCCAGAACACCAACCGCCTCCTGACGGGCGCCGACGGCGTGGCGCCCTACCCCGGCCTGCTCGGCGTGAAGAACGGCTACACCAGCCATGCGGGCTCCACCCTGATCAGCGCGGCCCGGCGCGCTGGGCGCACCCTCGTCGTGACGGTGATGAACCCGCAATCGGGCGGCGGGCAGGCCGTGTACGAGGAGGCCAGGTCGCTGCTCGACTGGGGCTTCGCCGCGGCCGGGCACGTGCGGCCCGTGGGGTCGCTCCTTCCGCCGCCGAAGTCCCCGCGCACGGCCCCCGGTCCCGCGCACGCCGCCGTACAGACCGAGCTGACCGCGGCCGACGAGGACTCCGACTGGCCTGCGGTGCTGCTGGTCGGCGCCGGGGCGCTCGCCGTGCTCGGGGGCATCGTGCTGGCCGTGCGGCGACGGGCTACGGTGGCCCGACGCCCGGACGCGGGCGGGGAGTTCGTCGAGTGAGTGGCGGCCGGGCGACGCCCCGGCGATGACAGGGAGTGCCTGGAGTGAGCGATCTGCTGGGGGTGGCCGTGCTCGGCGCGGGGCACATGGGCGCCGACCATGTGCGGCGGATCGGTACGACGGTGGGCGGGGCCCGCGTCGTGGCGGTCGCCGATCCGGACACGGCGCGGGCGGAGGCCGCTGTGGCGGGCCGCGCCGGGGTGTCCGTGCACCACGAGGCGCTCGCCGCGCTGGCCGCGCCCGGGGTGGACGCGGTCCTGGTGGCCTCGCCGGAGGCCGCGCACGAGGAGGCGCTGCTCGAAGCCTGCGCGCGCGGGCTTCCGGTGCTCTGCGAGAAGCCCCTCACCCCCGACGCCGCCTCCGCGCTCCGGGTCGTCGAGGCGGAGGCACGCCTGGGGCGCAGGCTGATCCAGGTGGGGTTCATGCGCCGGTACGACGCCGACTACCGCGCGCTGAGGTCGCTCCTCGAATCGGGGAGCCTGGGCCGCCCTCTGATGCTGCACTGCCGGCACCGCAACGTCGCCTCTCCCCCGCACTTCACCTCGGAGATGCTCATCAGCAGTTCCGTGTCGCACGAGATCGACGCGGCGCGCTGGCTGCTCGGCCAGGAGATCACCGCGGTGACCGTGCTGCGGCCGTCCCCGTCCGGCGACGCCCCGCAGGGGCTGCTCGACCCTCAGCTGGTGCTCTTCGAGACGTCCGGCGGGGCCCTGGTCGACGTGGAGGTCTTCGTCAACTGCGGCTTCGGGTACGAGGTGCGGTGCGAGGCGGTCTGCGAGCGCGGCAGCGCCCAGGTGGGGGACGACCGCGCGATGCTCGTCCGGTCGGCGGGCCACGCGCGGCAGGACGTGGACCAGGACTATGTGGTGCGGTTCGCCGACGCGTACGACCGTGAGGTGCGCGCCTGGGTCGCCGCGGCCGGGACCGGGCGGGCCACGGGGCCGAGCGCCTGGGACGGCTACGCGGCGGCCGCCGTCGCCGAGGCCGGGGTGCGCGCGCTGCGCGAGGGGACGCGCGCCACGGTGGAACTGGCCGAGCGGCCCGGACTGTACGGCTGAGGCGACACGAACTCGCGCGTCAGGGGCGCCAGTAGCCGAGGGCGTGCACGCGGTGCTTCGGCACGGACAGCTCCTTGCGGACGTACGACGCGAGGGCGCGCGTCGTCGTCGTGTCGCAGGTGATCCACACATAGGCGTCCGCCGGGTCGCCGAGCAGACCGGGGAGCGCGGCCCTCACCTCTTGGACGAGCTGCCCGCCGGAGGTGCGGCGTTCGACGGTGCGCAGCTCGTGCAGGTCCGCGTCGAGGTGCAGGTCCAGGTCGTGGTCGGAGTCGTGCTGCGTCTCGAACCAGATCGTCGCGGGGGTCTTCGGCAACGCGGCCAGCAGGGACTTGACGGCCGGGAGCGACGCCGGGTCGCCGATGACGAAGAGCCGCGAGGGCAGCGGGTCCGGCGTCTCGAAGCCGGTGCCCTGGACCGTCGCGTCGATCGTGTCACCGGGCGCCGCCTTGCGCGCCCACTCGCTGGCGGCGCCGTCGTGCAGCGCGAACTCCAGGGTGAAGGTGCCCGCCCGCGGGTCGGGGTCGACGAGGGTGTACGCGCGCTGGTGCGGTTTGCCCGCGTGGTCGAACCAGAGGCGCACCCACATCGTGGGGTGCACGCCGGTCAGGGCGAGCATGCCGCCGTCGGTGACGTGCACGCGGCGGTAGTGCTCGGTGACCTCCTCGGTCCCCGTCACGGTGAACTCGAAGTCCTTGCCGCGGAACAGCTTGAGGACCACGCCCTCCCAGCCATGCCCCACCGGACACCCCTCCCCTGAGTGCGTCCCCTGGCAATGTCCCAGGTGATTTTCTTAGGGGAGCCTAACCTAATAAAGTCGGCTCAGACACCCCCGAGCAGCCGCGAGAGCCCCAGGTCGAGATCCAGGTCCGCCACCTCGCCGCCCGCGGGCACCACGGCGTACGACCGCATCAGGAAACGCCGCAGCGCGAGCTTGTCGAACTGCACCAGCGCAAGACCCTGCGGCGCGTGGAACTCCAGGACCGTACGGGCCCTGCCGCACGGCCAGATGTGCACGTCACCGCCGCCCGCGGGGGCCGCGAGGCCGTCCTCCAGGAGCTGGCGCGCGAAGATCCAGGTGACCTCCACGCCGTCGAGCGCCGCCTGCGAGGGGAACGTCATCTGGACGGCGAGCGGGTCCGCCGCCGAGTAGCGCAGGGTCACGGGCAGGGCGCGCTCGCGGCCTTCGGGGGTGATGAGGCGGGCGCGGGCGGGCTGTTCGAGGGTGACGGCCATGATCGGGCTCCACTTCTGCGGTTCCGGTTCCGGGATCCCCGCACCGGCCGGGATCCACGTGCCCTGAAGACCCCCCGGCCAGGGGGTCCATTACGGCAACTCGCCAAGAGATCCATGTGACCTGCGCCACTCACCCCGCATAAGTCCGACATTTGTCGCCTAGAGTTTCGAACTCGTCCGAACCCCCCGCAGTGGGAACGGGAGAGTGTCCTGCCATGACCGACGTCCCTGCCGACGCCCCCTCCGGCATATCCGCCGAACCGGCCGCCGACGCGGCGGCCGCTCCGGTCGATCAGGCCGTCGCGCCCGTGCGGGTGCCCGCCACAGCGGAGTACACACGCGTCTTCGAGGAACAGCAGCCTCGTCTCGTCGCGTACGCACGCTCGCTCACCGGAAACGCCTGGGTCGCCGACGACCTCGTCGCCGAGGCGCACTTCCGGGTGTGGCGGCGGCTGTCCGCCGGGCACGAGATCGAGAACGTACCGGCGTATCTGATGACGACCGTGCGGCACCTCGCCGCCACGGTGGGGCGGGGTGCCGCGGCGCGGGAGACACCGCGCGACCCGCAGGCCCCCGAGACCGTCGGGATCACGGGCGCCACGGACTCCCCGTTCGGGGCGGGCGGCGCGGAGCAGGATCCCGCCGCACGCGTCTCCTCCGTCGACCTCCTGACGCGCGTGCTCGGCCAGCTGCCCGAGCGGTGGGTCAAGGCACTGTGGCTGGCCGAGGCCGAGGGGCAGCCCCTCGAAACGATCGGGCGGCGCATCGGCGCCGGGCGCGGCGCCACGGCGGTGCTGCTGCACCGGGCCCGCGAGGGCATGCGGCAGGCGTTCCTGCGCGCGCACCCCGGCACGCCCGAGAACCCCGCGTGCGAGACGCACTGGGACCGCATGCCCGGCCACATCCGCGGCGAGGCGTCGCCCCGGCAGTCGGAGCGGCTGCTCGCCCACCTCGACGACTGCGCGGACTGCCGCACCCGGCTCGCGCTGCTGACCCGCGCCAACAGCCGACTGCCCGCGCTGGCCGGGCCCGCCCTCCTCATCTTCGTCCTGGGCGGCTCGGGCAAGTTCCTCCTCCCGCTCGCCGCGGGCTCGGCCGCGGGTGCCGCGGCGGGCCACGGCGGTGGCGGCCTCCTCCACGGCGTACGACACGTCCTGACCGGCGGCGGCAAGCTGTCCGCCGCCGCGGCCGGTGCGGTCGGCGTAACCGTGGCCGGGGCCGCGGTCGCCGCGGGGCTCGCCCTCGCGGGATCCGAACAGCCCGCCGTGCCGCAGCAGCGGATCGCCACGGCGGAGAGCGGGGTGCCGCGGCCGTCGGCGCCGCCGTGGCAGAAGTCCCCCGAGCGGCCCGACACCGCTGAGCCCGGGCAGGTGCCCGCGCAGCCGACGCCTCCGGCCGAGAAGCCGCGGCAGCCCGCGCCTCCGGCACCGGCACCGGCCGACGACGCGGCACCCGCGCCGGAAGCCCCGGATGCCCCTGCCGCTCCCCCGGCGACGCAGGCTCCGGCGACCGCTCCCCCGGCCGAGACGCCGTCGCCCACTCCGCCGACGCCGACACCGACGCCTACAGCCACCCCTACCCCTACCCCCACGCCCACGACTCCGGCGCCGGTGGAGCCGACTCCCGTCGACCCGACACCGGTGGACCCCACGCCTGTTGAGCCGACGCCCGTGGACCCGACACCTGTAGACCCCACCCCGGTGGACCCAACTCCCGGAGACCCCACCCCCGTTGAGCCCACCCCCGTTGAGCCCACTCCAGTCGACCCCACCCCCGAACCGCCGGTCTGCGAGCCCTTGTTCGGGCCGATCTACATCTGCCACAGCTCCTAGGGGCGCACCCGCGCCGCGGCGTCCTCGGCCGCGCGCTCCAGGCGGCTGCGGTGGTTCTCCCACCACGCCGCGTCGCCGGGTGCCATGTTGTCGCCGTCGACGCGCTGGCCCACGGAGCCGTCGGCGAGTTCCCTGAGGATGTCGGCGTGCCCGGCGTGCCGGTCGGTCTCGGCGATCATGTGGACGAGGATCCGGTGCAGCGTCAGCTCCTTCCGGTCGCCGCCCGGCAGGCGGCCGACCGCGTCCAGGGGCAGCGCCTCGATCGTCGCGTCCGCGTGGGCCCATGCCGCGCGGTACCCGTCGACGATCTGCTCGCGGGTCTCGTCGGCGGTCGCCCACAGGTCCGCGTTCGGCTCGGCGTCGCCCGTGAACCAGAGGGGTGTTCCGGCGAAGGGCCGCCCGAAGACCGTGCCGAAGTACAGTGCCTCGGCACCGGTCATGTGCTTGACGAGACCCAGCAGGTTGGTGCCCGTCGGCGTCATCGGGCGACGGATGTCGTACTCCGGGAGCCCTTCGAGCTTCCAGAGCAGCACGTCGCGTGCGTCCTGCAGATAGATACGCAGGTCCGCCTTGGCGTCCGTCCCCGTCCCCGTCCCCGATCCCGTTCCTGCCCCTGATCCACTCATGGGCGCAGTCTGCCGGTCGCGCACGCTTCGCTCCACGCGTTTACGGCCGGGTGCTGCCGCCCGGCCGGCGGGCGTGACGTCCTCAACTCACCAGGTCCGGCGCGAAGTAGTCACGCAGTCGCGCGATCTTGCCGTCGCGGATGCGGAAGATCTGCACCAGGGAGACGGTCACGTCCTCCCCGTCCCCGTTCCCCTCCCCCGCCACCCCGTCGAAGACCGTGTCGATCTCGGCGATGAACACGTCAGGGCTCGCGGTGGTGTGGAGGACGTAGCCGGACTTCTCGAGGTTCGGCGCGCGTGTGCCGTCGGTGGACGCCTGGCGCTCGTAGTACGCCGCCATGGCGGCGCGGATCTGGTCGCGCCCCACCAGGCGCCGGGGGAAGGCCGCGTCGGCGGGTACGAGCGGTGCCTCGAAGATGCCGTCCTCGGTGAAGGACTCGGCGAGGGCGTCGGCGTCGTGGGACAGGGAACCTGCGTAGACGTAACTCTCGAAGATCTGCTGGGGCGTTCGGGACACGACGGCCTCCTGGGGCGCGGACGTGGCGGACCACGGCGACATGGCGGACCACAGCATCCCGGTGCCACAGCACACGATGCGTCGCGTCTGCGTTATTTTGCCAACACTTGGCCCCGATAGGGTGACACCCCGAGATGATCACCTATCGCACAAGGGGAAAGCTGTGCCCGCATCACGACTCAGTCGTACGCCGCTCCCAGGGATCGGCATACGGTACGACCTGACGACCCGTGAACAACGCCGTCTGTCCGTGGTCGCCCACCGGGACGGGGCCCGCACGCTGAGCGCCTACCGGTCCGACGACCCGGACGCGTGCGCGCTGTCCCTGCGGCTGAGTTCGGGAGAGGCGGACGCGCTGATCGACGCCCTGATGCCCTCGCACCACAGCCCGAACCTGCTGCACACCACCGACCTGGGCCTGGTCGCCGAGCGTGTGCTGCTCTCCGGCACCTCGTACTGGAACGGGCGGCTCCTCGGCGAGACCAAGATGCGCACCGAGACCGGCGTCTCGATCGTGGCCGTGCTGCGCAGGGCCGAGGCCATCCCTTCGCCGACTCCCGACTTCCGCCTGGCGGGTGGTGACACCCTGATCGTCATCGGCACCCGCGAAGGCGTGGAGACGGCGGCGACGATCCTCGGGCGGGAGTGATCGCGTGCATTCCGCTGTCTTCCTGATCGAGTTCGGTGCGATCATCCTGGCGCTCGGTCTGCTCGGCCGGTTCGCGGGGCGCTTCCAGTTCTCCCCCATACCGCTGTATCTGCTGGCCGGGCTCGCGTTCGGCGAGGGCGGGCTCCTTCCGCTCGGCGCGAGCGAGGAGTTCGTCGCCATCGGCGCCGAGATCGGCGTCATCCTGCTGCTGTTGATGCTCGGCCTCGAATACACGGCCAACGACCTCGTCAGCAATCTCAAGACGCAGTACCCGGCCGGTCTGGTCGACTGCGCCTTCAACGCCCTGCCCGGCGCGATCGCCGCGCTGCTCATGGGCTGGGGTCCGGTCGCCGCCGTCGTCCTCGCGGGCGTCACCTGGATCTCGTCGTCGGGCGTCATCGCCAAGGTCCTCAACGACCTCGGGCGGGTCGGCAATCGCGAGACGCCGGTCATCCTCAGCATCCTCGTACTCGAAGACCTGGCGATGGCGATCTATCTGCCGATCATCACCGCGCTCCTCGCCGGTGTCGGTTGGGCCGCGGGCAGCCTCACGCTCGCCATCGCGCTCGGCGCCGCGGGCCTCGTCCTCTTTCTCGCGGTGCGCTACGGACGGCTCATCTCCCGGTTCGTCTCCAGTGACGACCCCGAGAAGCTGCTCCTGGTGGTACTTGGTCTGACCATCCTCGTCGCGGGCATCGCCCAGCAGCTCCAGGTGTCCGCCGCCGTCGGCGCGTTCCTGGTCGGCATCGCGCTGTCCGGTGAGGTCGCCGAGGGCGCGCACTCGCTGCTCGCACCGCTGCGGGACCTGTTCGCCGCGGTGTTCTTCGTCTTCTTCGGGCTGCACACCGATCCGGCGAGCATTCCGCCCGTGCTGCTGCCCGCGCTCGCGCTGGCCGTCGTCACGGCGCTCACGAAGATCGCCAGCGGATACTGGGCGGCCCGCCGTGCGCAGGTGTCCGTCAAGGGCCGGTGGCGGGCGGGCGGCGCGCTGGTGGCGCGCGGCGAGTTCTCCATCGTCATCGCGGGGCTCGCGGTCGCCGCCGGCATCGAGCCGTCGCTCGGACCGCTGGCCACCGCGTACGTCCTGATCCTGGTGATCGTCGGCCCGCTCACCGCCCGCTACACGGAGCCGATCGCGGTCTTCGTCGGCGGCCGCCTCGCGAAGCGGCGCGGGCCCGCCGTCGCCGGTGTCGCCGCCGAAGCCGCCGAAGCCGCCGAAGCCGCCGCCGCGCCGGTGCCCGGGCCCCGAGAGGCCCTCGAATCCCTCGACGGGCAGGACGCGGGCGACCGCTCGTAGGTCACGTCGGTCCACGGGGAACCTGCCCCGAGGCCCCGCGCCGGGCGGTGCAGCTCGGTACACACCGGGCAACCGCGGGACTCGCCGCCCGGCGCCGCCCGCCCTGCTGGCACGATGCTCCCCATGACCTCAGGGCCCGCGTTCCGCCTCGCACGAGCCGCCGTGTTCGCGGCCGTGTGCGTGGTGACGACGGCCCTGGGGCACGCGCTCATGTCCGGTGCCCCGCTGCCCTGGTGGGCGGTCGGATACGCGTTCACGGCCACGGCCGCCGCCGCGTGGTGGCTGACCGGGCGCGAGCGCGGGGCGGTCACGGTCACCTCCGCCACGGTCGTGGCGCAGCTGGCCCTGCACGAACTGTTCGGCCTCGCACAGCGGATGAGCGCGCCGCCCGGTGCGGGCGCCGGGTCCGTGCACGGTGGCGGGGGCGCAGCGGGCGGCGACGGCATGGACCACATGAACCATGCGATGCCCATGCCCGGCTCCGGGGAGATGACGCCGTCGTCCGGCATGGGCGGATCGGGCGCGGGCGAATGGATCATGTCGCTCTTCGGCCACAGCGCCCTCGGCATGCTCCTCGCCCACGTCGTCGCCGCCCTGATCTGCGCCCTGTGGCTGTGGCGCGGCGAGGCCGCCGCGTTCCGTACGGGACGGGCGCTCGCCGCGGCCGTCTTCGTGCCGCTGCGCCTCGTTCTGCGGGTCCTCGTCGCGGCCCTGCCCCCGGCCCCGCCGCGCGTCGGCGCGCTCGTGCCCGTGCCACGGCTGCGCGGGGTCCTCCTTCAGTACGTCGTCTCGCGCAGAGGTCCACCGGTCCTTCCGGTCAGTTCCTGATACCGCCCGCACCCCTGGTGTGCCGGGCGGATTTTCGGCGTCCGCGCACACCGGGGCAGCAGTCCTCGCAGGTGTGGCAGCGCCGCCTCCGAACTCCCTTCACCGAAGGACCTTTTGCGATGACTCCTGCCCTTTTGCGCACCCCGCCCAGCGGGGACCTGGCCCGTGACGACCTGATCACCCGGTGGGCGCTTGCGGCCCGCGACGGCGACGCCGAGGCGTTCGAACGGTTCGTGCTCGCCACCCGGCGCGACGTCTGGCGCTTCGTGGCCCACCTCAGCGGCGACCTGCACGGCGCGGACGACCTGACCCAGGAGACGTATCTGCGGGCCCTGACCTCGCTGCCCGGCTACGCGGCGCGTTCCTGCGCCCGCACCTGGCTGCTCGCCATCGCGCGCCGCACGGTCGCCGACCGCTTCCGGCGCGCTGCGGCCCGGCCGCGGATCGCCGACACCGGTGACTGGCAGGCGGCCGCCGAGCGTGCGCAGCCGCGCGGGCTTCCCGGGTTCGAGGAGGGCGTGGCCCTGCTCGACCTGCTCGCCGCGCTCGACGCGCCGCGCCGCGAGGCGTTCGTGCTGACCCAGCTCGCCGGGCTGCCGTACGCCGACGCGGCAGCCGCCGTCGGCTGCCCGGTGGGCACCGTGCGCTCCCGCGTGGCGCGCGCCAGAGAGCGGGTGAGCGCACTGCTGCTCGCCGCCGACGAGGCCGCCTAAGCGCTCCGCGGGAAGTACGGTCCACATCTGCGGGTGCGTCGTGGCTGGTCGCGCAGTTCCCCGCGCCCCTTCGGGGCGCACCCGAACCCCGCACCGGACTTCCACAAGGCCGCCTAGCAGGCCGCCGCGCACTGCTCGGAGGCCCCGGTCGCGGCCTCCGAGCAGTGCGCTTAGCGTGGTGCGGGGGTGTTTGGAGGTCACCATGGACCGCTCGTCCATACCCGCGTCGGAGCCCGTACGTGAGGGCGGAGCATCGGATTCCGTGCCGTACATGGGAGGCGGTCGCCACGAGCACCGGTGGCTGATCCTCGCGGTGATCGGCATCGCCCAGCTCATGGTGGTGCTCGACGCGACGATCGTGAACATCGCACTCCCCTCGGCCCAGAAGGACCTCGGATTCACCGACGGCAACCGCCAGTGGATCGTCACCGCGTACGCGCTGGCCTTCGGCAGTCTGCTGCTGCTCGGCGGGCGCATTGCGGACCTGGTGGGGCGCAAGATCGTGTTCCTGGCCGGGCTCGCCGGGTTCGCGCTCGCGTCCGCGCTCGGCGGCGCGGCGACCAGCTTCTCCATGCTGGTGGCGGCCCGCGCGCTGCAGGGCGTGTTCGGCGCGCTGCTCGCGCCCGCCGCGCTCTCGCTGCTCACGACGACGTTCACGGATCCGCGGGAGCGGGCCAAGGCCTTCGGCATCTACGGCGCCATCGCGGGGGCGGGCGGCGCGGTGGGCCTGCTGCTCGGCGGCGTGCTCACCGAGTATCTGGACTGGCGCTGGTGCCTGTACGTGAACCTCGCCTTCGCCGTCGTCGCGATGGTCGGCGGCGCCCGCCTGCTGCACGCGGGCGCGCCCCCGGACCGGCCCAAGCTCGACGTGCCCGGCACGCTGCTGGTCTCCGCGGGGCTGTTCTGCATCGTCTACGGCTTCTCGAACGCCGAGACCCATGAGTGGGGCGACGCCCAGACCTGGGGCTTCCTGGTCGTGGGAGCCGTGCTGCTGGTCGCGTTCGCGTGGTGGCAGACGCGGGCGACGCATCCGCTGCTGCCGCTGCGGGTGGTGCTCGACCGGGACCGCGGGGCCTCGTTCCTCGCCATGTTCATCTCGGGTGCCGGTATGTTCGGCGTCTTCCTGTTCCTGACGTACTACCTCCAGCAGATTCTCGAGTACACGCCGGTCAAGACCGGTCTCGCCTTCCTGCCGATGGTCGCGGTGATGGTCGTGGCCTCGGTGGTGACCACCAACAACCTGCTGCCGAAGATGGGGGCCAAGCCGATCGTGCCGCTGGGCATGGGGCTCTCGGCGGCGGGCATGGCCTGGCTGACCGCGCTCGACGTGACCAGCAGCTATGCCGCGCACGTGCTGCCGCCCCTGCTGGTCGCAGGTCTCGGCCTCGGGCTGATCTTCGCCCCGGCGATGAGCATGGCCACGGCAGGGGTCGCCGCGCACGACGCCGGTGTGGCCTCCGCGATGGTCAACACCAGCCAGCAGGTGGGCGGTTCGATCGGTACGGCGCTGCTCAACACGCTCGCCACCACCGCCGCCTCCAACTACCTGGTCGGCAAGCGGCCGACGCCCGAGGTGCAGGCGCAGGCCGCGATGCAGTCGTACTCGACGGCGTACTGGTGGTCGGCCCTCTTCTTCGCGATCGGCCTCGTCGTTACGGTCGTCCTGTACCGCAGAGGGGCGCCGGTCCCGACGGACGCGGGCGGCGGCGCGGTGCACATGTAGGGCGGGGGTGACTCATGGCATCGGACCCCCCATCGGCCTCCGCGGCCTCCTCAGGCGAGGGCGAGGGCGGGGGCGGGGTCGCGCTCGCCTCGGCGCGCGGCCGCTGGGTCCTGGCGTGCGCGGTGCTCGCCTCGGGCATGGCGATGCTCGACGGGACGGTCGTGAACGTCGCCCTGCCGACGCTCGGCAGGGATCTGGACGCCTCGATCTCCGCCCTGCAGTGGGTGGTCAACGCCTACATGCTCACGCTCTCCGCGCTGCTGCTGCTCGGTGGCGCCCTCGGCGACCGCGTCGGGCGGCGCCGCACGCTGATCGTGGGAGTGGTGTGGTTCGCGCTGGCGTCCGCGCTGTGCGGGCTCGCGCCGAACGCCGGGACGCTGATCGCGGCCCGGGCCCTCCAAGGCGTCGGGGGCGCACTTCTGACGCCCGGTTCGCTGGCGCTCGTGCGCTCCTCGTACCGCCCCGACGACCAGGCACGCGCGGTCGGCGCCTGGTCGGGGCTCGGCGGTGTGGCGGGCGCGATCGGCCCCTTCCTCGGCGGCTGGCTGATCGACGGTCCCGGCTGGCGGTGGATCTTCCTCATCAATGTGCCGCTGGCCGCCCTTGTCCTGTTCGCGGTGCGGCATGTGCCGGAGAGCCGCGACGAGGGGGCGTCGGCGCGGCCGTTCGACGTACCGGGCGCGTGCCTGGCCGCACTGTTCCTCGCCGGGGTCAGCTTCTCCCTGATCGGCGCGTCCGGTGACTCGTCGTCGGCCGGTGCGGTCCTGCCCGGTGTGCTCGGTCTCGCGGCGGGCGTCGTCTTCGTCGTCGTGGAGCACCGCAGGCGCGATCCGATGCTGCCCCTCGACCTGTTCCGCTCACGCCTGTTCACCGCCGCCAACGTGATGACGCTCTGCCTGTACGCGGCGATCGGCGGGATCCTGTTCATGCTGCCGGTCCAGCTGCAGACGACGCTCGGCTACGACGCGCTGCAGGCGGGCACCGCGACCCTGCCGATCACCGTCCTGATGCTGCTGCTCTCCGCGTACTCCGGAGACCTGGCCCGGCGTCTCGGCCCGCGCCTGCCGCTGGTCGTCGGGCCGTTGGTGGCGGCGGCCGGGGTCCTGCTGATGCTGCGGATCGGGCCCGGTGCCTCGTACGTCACCGAGGTGCTGCCCGCGGTGGTCGTGCTCGGCCTCGGCATGAGCCTGTTCGTGGCGCCGCTCACGGCGACCGTGCTCGCCTCGGTGGACGCGAGCCACGCGGGGCTCGCGTCCGGCGTCAACAACACGGCGGCACGCATCGCGCAGCTGCTCGTCGTCGCCGGACTCCCGCTCGCGGTGGGCCTGTCCGGCACCGCGTACGCCGATCCCGACGCGCTCGACACCGCCTTCGGCAAGGCCGCGGTGGGCTGCGCGGGCCTCTTCGTCCTGGCGGCGGCCGCCGCCGCGGTGTTCGTCAGGCCGAGCCCCGCGACCTGGCACGACGAGCGGGGCAACGCACCGCAGTGCAAGACGTGCCTTGGCGTGAACGCGCCGCCGCTGGAACCGGGCGCGCGCGGCGGTGAGTGAGCGGTCGTGCGGTGAGGCCGGGTCGGGGTGAGCCGAATCGAGTCGGGTCGGGCCGGGTCGAGGCAGGTCAGGTCAGGTCAGGTCAGGTCAGGTCAGGTCAGGTCAGGTCAGGGAGCTTGTACGTCCCGTACGAAAAGGGTGACCGACACGCTCGCCTCGAAGCCGTTGCGCCGCATCAGCGCGGCCGACGCCGTGTTGCGGGACTCGACGTCCGTCACGACGGCCCTCGCGCCCGCCTCCGTGAGCGAGGCGCAACAGGCCTTCACCAGGCGGCTCGCGATGCCCTGGCCCTGGTACGCGGGGGCGCTCGCGATCCACTCCAGGTTGCCCCAGTCGGCGCGCTGGTCGAAGCCCATCGAGCCGAGCACGAAACCGGCGAGGCGGTCCCCGTCGAGCGCCACCCAGCAGGCGGACGCCTCGCCGTCCATGTGCCCGGCGATCGCCGAGAGCGACCAGGACGTGTAGGGCTTCACACGCGTGTCGTAGACCTCGCGGCCCAGGGCGAGGACATCGGCCAGATGGGTGGCCGCCATCGGTTCGAGACCGATCGCCGGGTGCTGGGGCGCGGCGGGGGTGGACATGGGGGCCTCCCGGGAAGCGGGCGCGGCGCTCGGCCGCGCCTCGGGTGTCCTTCACGCTATGAGTCGGCGGCGGGTGGCGCACGCCGGAGCGGGGTCGGCGGGACTCGGTGCGGATCGGCAGGGGATCGGTACGGATCGGCGGGGGGGGCTCGGTGGCGTACGAGCTGGTCGAGGCGGTGTCGTACGCCCGGTCGAGGCGGCATCGTACGGCCTGGTCAATGCGGTGCCGTACGCCGCCGGAGGGCGCTCGGCGCGCAACTCCCTTGCCACCGCCGCCCGTTGATCATCACCCCGGGGCGGGCTCCCCCTCCGCAGCCCTTATGGTGGAGCGATGCCCGCTCCGGAACTGATCCGCATCGTCTCCCGCTCCTCCCCCATGGCACTCGCCCAGGTGGAGCGCGTCCGCACCGAACTCGCCGCGCTGCACCCCGGCATCCGCACCGAGGTCGTGCCGGTCACGACCTCCGGGGACCGCTGGATGGGCGATCTGGCGCGGCTCGGCGGCAAGGGCGCCTTCACCAAGGAGGTCGACGCCGCGCTGCTCGCCGGTGCGGCGGATCTCGCGGTGCACTGCGTGAAGGACGTGCCCGCGGACCGGCCGCTGCCCGCGGGCACCACGTTCGCCGCGTTCCTCAAGCGGGACGACATCCGCGACGCGCTCATCGACCCCGAGGGCCGCACCCTGGACGAGCTGCCCGCGGGGACCCGCATCGGCACGTCGTCGGTCCGGCGCGTGGCCCAACTCGCCGCGTCGCACCCGGAGTTGGAGTGCGTGCCGATGCGCGGGAACGCGGGCCGCAGGCTCGCGAAGCTCGCCGCGGGCGACGCCGACGCGCTGCTGCTCGCCCAGTCGGGCCTCGACCGCATCGGCCGTCCCGACCTGGCGAGCGAGATCCTGTCGGTGGAGACGATGTGCCCGCCGATCGGCGCGGGGATCCTCGCCCTGCAGTGCCGCGAGGAGGACACGACCACCATCGACGCGGTGTCGGGTCTCGGCGACCAGGACGCCTGGCGGGAGGCGACGGCCGAGCGGATGTTCCTGCATGTGCTGCAGGGGCACTGCAATTCGCCGATCGCCGGGTACGCGCGCTCCGAGCGGGGCGGCGATCTGTCGCTGCGCGTCTGTGTGTTCACCCCGGACGGCAAGACGGTCCTGAACGCGCAGGAGTGGGCGGGCCCGCTCGACCCCACCACCCTCGGCATGTCCGTGGCCGTCGCGCTGCTGCGCCAGGGCGCCCGCGAGCTGATCGACGGCATCCCGCACTGACGCCCGCGCCGCCCGGCAGCGGCCCGCCCCGTCGTGGGTCTGGGGGAAAACCCCCAGTTCGGACGGAGGAAAGCAGCGTTCCGGCCGGGGTGCCGCGTACCTAACGTGATGTGCAGTGACCACGCCAGGTATGCGGCAGGGAGTTGTGATGATCGAGGCCCAGGGTCTGACCAAACGGTTCGGACCCACTACCGCCGTCGAAGCGCTGAGCTTCGATGTGCTGCCGGGATCCGTGACCGGGTTCCTCGGCCCGAACGGGTCGGGCAAGTCGACGACGATGCGCATGATCATGGGCCTCGACCGGCCCGACGCCGGAGAGGCCAGAATCCATGGCGTTCCGTACGGGGAGCTGCGCTGGCCCGCCCGTGAGGTGGGCGCGCTCCTGGAGGCGCGCACGTTCCATCCGGGGCGCACCGCGGCCCAGCATCTGACGGCGCTCGCGGCCGCCGGGGGCATCGCGCGCGGCCGGGTCGACGAAGTGCTCGACGTCGTCGGGCTCGGCCATGTCGCGGGGCGGCGCGCAGGGACGTACTCCCTCGGGATGGCGCAGCGGCTCGGCATCGCCGGGGCCCTCCTCGGCGATCCGGGCGTGCTGCTCTTCGACGAGCCGGTCAACGGCCTGGATCCGGAGGGGGTGCGCTGGATCAGGGAGCTGATGAAGTCCCTGGCCGCCGAGGGTCGTACGGTGCTGCTCTCCAGTCACCTGATCAGCGAAATGGCGCTCACCGCCGAGCACTTGGTGGTGATCGGCCAGGGCCGCCTGCTCGCCGACACCTCCGTCCGCGAACTCACCGCCCGGGGACACTCCTTGGAAGAGGCGTTCTTCGCACTGACCGCACGGCAAGGAGCCTCGCGATGAGCACGGCAGCACCCCTCTGGCAGCGCGGCGCGCGCATTCCCGCCGGGGCCTATGGATTCGGGCATGCGGCCCGGATGGAGTGGATCAAACTGCGCAGTCTGCGGTCGACGTTCTGGTCGCTGCTGCTCGTGGTGGCCGGGATGGTCGCCATCGGCGTCGTCACCATGGCCAACACCAAGGCGCCGAGCGCCGCCAAGGCCGCCACCTTCGACCCGACGAACAACGTCCTGGCCGGAGTGGCCGTCGGCCAGCTCCTCATCGGCGTGCTCGGCGTGCTCGTCGTCACCGGCGAGTACGCGTCGGGCTCGATCCGCGCCACGCTCACGGCCATACCGGACCGGCGCCTCGTCCTGACGGCGAAGGCGACCGTGTACGGCGGGATCTCCCTGATGGTGGGCGAGGTCGTCGGCTTCGTGACGTTCTTCGCGGGGCGGGCCGCCCTGGGCGACGGGGTGCCGCGTCCCGGGCTCGGGGATCCCGGGGTGCTGCGGGCGCTGCTCCTGTCCGGTGCGTATCTGGGGATGATCGGGCTCATCGGCATAGGTGTCGGCGCCATCACACGACACACCGCGAGCGCCATCGCCGTGCTCGTCGGGGTCACCTTCGTCCTGCCCGCCGTGCTCGGCGGCATCTCCGGCACCGTGGTCGCGAAGTTCTTCCCCACCATGATCGCGGCCAATTCCCTCGCCGTCGCCAAGCCGGTCTCCGACATGCTCTCGCCCTGGGTCGGGTTCGCGGTGATGTGCCTGTACACGGCCGCGGTGCTCGCCGTGGGCGGCCGTCTGCTGGCCCGCAGGGACGCGTGACAGGACACTGACGACATGCACGTGCAGGAATTCCTCCGCCCGGTGGCCCGCGCCCCCTTCACCGGGCGGGCCTGGACCGAAGCGGCGTACTGCCTCATCGGGTTCCCCCTCGGCGTCGCGGGCGGTGCGGTCCTCGCGGTGCTCCTGGCCCTGGGCGCCGGGTTCACCGTCTCGCTGGTGCTCGCGGTGGTGGGGGCGCTGCTGCTCATCGCCGGGCTCTCGCTCGCCCGCGCGCTCGGCGGGGTGCACCGTCGGCTCGCGGCGGCACTGCTCGGCGACCGGACGGCGGCACCGCCGCCGTTCCGGCCCGGCGACGGCTTCGTCGGCCGTGTCGACGCGCGGCTGCGGGACGGCACCGGCTGGCGGTCCGTGGCCTACGTCCTGGCGAAGCTGCCGGTCGGCTGCCTGGGGGCGTACGCCGTGCTGTGGTGGGTCACGGGTCTGGTGAACCTCTCCGCTCCGCTGCGCTGGGCGGTGCTCGGGCAGCAGCCCACGGCGGGCGACCCGGAGGGCATGCCGATCCTGACGCCGCTCCCGTTCGGCGCGCTGGACGCGGACACCTTCGCGGGCACCTTCCTCGCGGTCGCGCTCGGCGTCGTCACACTCGTGTGCGCGCCCTGGGTGACCCGGCTCGTCGTGGCGGGCGACCGCTGGCTGATCCGGGCGCTGCTCGGGCCAGGGAGCCTCGCCGCCCGCGTCAGGGACCTGGAGGAGACGCGGGCGCTCGCCGTGGACGACTCCGTGGCGCTGCTTCGCCGGGTCGAGCGCGATCTGCACGACGGCGCGCAGGTCCGCCTCGTCGCGGTCGCGATGAGCCTCGACATGATCAAGGAGCGCCTCGACGACGGAAAGGCACCGGACGTGGGACGCCTCCGCCAACTCGTCGACGGCGCGCACCGCAACGCCACCGAGGCGCTCACCGAACTGCGCGACCTGGCCCGCGGCATCCATCCGCCCGCCCTCGACGACGGCCTGCCGGACGCGCTCGCCACCCTCGCCGCGCGCAGCACGGTGCCGGTCGAGCTGTCGGCGGACGTGCCCGTGCGGCCCACCCCCGCGATCGAGACCATCGCGTACTTCTGCGCCGCCGAGCTGCTCACCAACGTCATCAAGCACAGCGGTGCGCAGCGGGCCACGATCTGCGTGCTGCAGTGGGACGAACTGCTGCTGCTCCAGGTCGGCGACGACGGGCGGGGCGGGGCCGTGCTCGGCGCGGGCAGCGGCCTGACCGGGCTCGCGCAGCGGGTCCGCACGGTCGACGGGCGCATCGACGTCCACAGCCCCGAAGGCGGCCCCACGGAGGTCACCGTAGAGCTGCCGCTGCACGCGTGAGGGGGCCCGTGAGAGCATGCCGCCCATGCGTGTCGTGATCGCCGAGGATGCCGCCGTACTGCGGGAGTTGCTGGCCCAGATGCTCGCCGAGCGCGGGCATGAGATCTGTGCCGCCGTCGGCGACGCGGCGGCCCTGCGCGACGCGGTCGCCGCGCACCGCCCCGACGTCACGGTGGTCGACATCCGGATGCCGCCGAGCCACACCGACGAGGGCCTGCGCGCGGCGATCGACATCCGCCGTGAACACCCCGGCACGGGAGTGCTCCTCTTCTCCCAGTACGTCGAGACGAAGTACGCCACCCGACTGCTCGCGGAGGGTTCCGCGGGCGTCGGCTATCTGCTCAAGGACCGGGTGGCGAACATCGCGGAGTTCACGGACGCGCTGGAGCGGGTGGCGGCGGGCGGCACCGCGCTCGACCCGGAGGTCGTCACCCAGCTGGCGGGCGCGGGCCGCCGTGCCGCCGAACTGGCGCCGCTGACGGGCCGGGAGCGCGAGGTGCTCTCGCTGATGGCGGAGGGCCGCTCGAACGCGGCGATCGCCCAGGCCCTGTTCGTCTCGCCGGGCACGGTCGAGAAGCATGTCGCGGCGGTCTTCGACAAGCTCGGCCTGCCGTCCTCGCACGACCACAACCGACGGGTGCTCGCGGTCATCCGGTATCTGCGGTCCTGAGGATCCGCACGGATGCGCCGTGCACCGGACCCGAGGATCCGCATCGGTGCGCGGCGACCGATGAGTTTCTGCGGGGCGTGCGGTCATCAATCATGAAAGGTGCGTGGCGGCCGCGAAGGCGCTCGCCGCGCGCACGGACTTCCCGACCGCCGCACACACGACACCGAGGACACTTCGATGCGCACTCTGATCAGCTCCGCCTTCATCTCCCTCGACGGTGTGGTGGAGGCCCCCGGCGGCGAGCCCGGGTACCGGAACTCCGGGTGGACCTTCAAGGACATCGAGTTCCTGCCCGAGGCATACGAGATCAAGGGCCGTGAGCAGCAGGAGGCCACCGCGATGCTGCTCGGCCGCACCAGCTACGAGGCGTTCAGCCCCGTGTGGCCCGACATGGCGGACTTCGCCGACTACAAGCTGATGCCGAAGTACGTCGTCTCCACCAGCCTCACCGACGGCGAGCTGGTGACGAACTGGGGCGAGACGACGATCCTGCGCTCCCTCGACGAGGTCGCCGCGCTCAAGGAGACCGAGGGCGGCCCGATCATCATGCACGGCAGCGCCTCCCTGAACCGGTCCCTGTCCGACGCCGGTCTGATCGACCGCTACCACCTGCTCGTCTTCCCCCTCCTCCTCGGCGCGGGCAAGCGGCTCTTCTCCAGCACGGACAAGGACACCCAGAAGCTGAAGCTCGTCGAGCACGAGGTGTACGCCAACGGCCTGCAGAAGAACGTCTTCGACGTGGTCCGCTGATCCGCCGGTCCGCCGGTCCGCCGGTCCGCCGGTCCGGCCTTACGACGCGGGGCCGTCGCCCGACGGCCCCGAGGTGTCCGCGTCCTCCTTGTCGTCCGCCTTCTGCCAGTAGACGTTGCGCCGCCGGGGCTCTCCGGCGGTGGTCACCTGCGGCAGCGGGTCGGACATCACGTGCCGTGCGCCGGACCGCAGGAACTCGACGACCACCATGGCCTGGTCGCCGAGTTCCCAGCGTTCCAGGAGTCCGCCGTCGACAAGGCGGGACATCAGCTCCATGCCGTCCTGGCGCTGCTCCCGCTGTTCCTTGCGGAACATCTGCCGGATCTCGCCGAGGTCCTTGGGGTTGCGCGCCATCATCTGCGCCATCACCGCGTCGTCGCCGCGCGCCACCGCGGCCTGGAAGTCCTCGGCCCAGCGTCCGATGAGTTCCCGCTTGTTCTGGTCCCTGAGTTCGCGCAGCTTCTGGTGGACCTCTTCCAGGTCCGTCTGGTGCAGCACCCGGCCCAGGCTCGTGCCATGGTCCCGGATCAGCTTGTCCCAGGAGATCGTCACGAAGACATCGAGCTCCAGGCCGTACTGGCTGCCGAGTTCCTCTCCGCGCAGCGCCTCGTGGACGGCGTCGCGGACCTCCTCCGCGCGGTTGATGGAGTAGCCGCGCGAGACGTCGCGCAGGCGCTGCTCCAGTTCCGGGACGAGCAGCGCGGCGACATCGGTGACCTGGCTGCGTGCCACGAGGTAGGGGTCGCTCACCTGCCAGCGCACCCGCACGTCGGTGGGGAAGGACCTGCCGCTCTCCTCCGCGGGCAGCTCCACCTTGAACGACACGGTGTGCCACCCCAGTTGGAGCTCGAACGCGGTGTAGGGGCGGGCGAACCAGCGCAGCAGCAGCCCCTCCTCGCCCTCGGGTCCGACCGCGCGGGGCGGCCGGCTGCGGTAGTAGAGCACGGCCGTGACCTGGGCGCTGCGGTGCCGGTAGGGCCAGTCGGGGCGGTACTCGCGCAGGAAGGGCCCGGGCAACTCCTGGGCGGCGGCGGGGCGTTCGGCCGGGGTCTTCGGTGTCTTCGCCGGGGTCTCCAGGGGTGTCCATGGCTTCCGCTCCACCCCGCCCGAGCCCGCGCCGGCGCCGCTCGGCGACGGCCCAGGTGGTGCGGAGGGGACGGGTGGGGGGACGTGCAGGGGGTTCTGGGTGCTCATCTTCACTCCGTCTTCTCAGCTGAGGGGCCGGACGGCGCCGGCTCCACGGCGATGGTCTGCCGCCCGTCGATCGCGCCGCGCAGCCGCTGGGCGGTGGCGCGCGACAGGGCTTCGTCGGGGTCACGCTCCATGCGGCGCACCAGGTTCCGCAGCCGCTCGGCGTCGCTCGCACCGCTCACCAGGTGGGGCAGGAAGTCGCACAGGACGTCCAGCAACACGGGATCGTCCTCGCCGCTGTGCATCCAGTCGGCGAGCGAGATCTCCAGGTCCTCCCGCCATCTGGCGGTGTCGAGGCCGCTCCACACCAGGTCGGCCAGCATCGGGGTGTACTGCGGCGCCCGTACGAGAAGTACGGCGGCGAACGGCCAGCTCAACTGGTCCTCGCTCACCTGCTCCCCCTCAAGTCCCCACAGCCGCGAGGTGTGCTGCCAGACCAGACCGTCCACGGTGAGCAGCGCCAGGTCCCGGTGCCTGGTGCGCCGGTCGCCCATCCAGGCGCCGAGCCGCCGCAGCACGGTCTCCGGTTCGGCTCCCGCGATCAGCCGCCGCACGCTCAGGGAGATGTACGTCAGCAGGTCCCAGTCCCCGTCCGCCCTCGCGGCGAGCCGGCCAAGCTCGTCGAGGCTGGCGGAGACCGACCCCTCCACGGTGCCGAAGCCGTGCACCAGGGCGGCCGTGCAGACCAGCGCCCCGTCCTCGCCGCGCGCCCACTCCCGTACGGCGTCCCGCACGATCGGGCGGACCGCGTCGCTGAGGGCCGCCGCCTGGGCGAACACGGTGGCGGCCGCCATCCGCTGGGAGATGTCGTCGCCGGACGCCATCGGGATCACGATCTCCTCGGCGGCATAGGCGAGGTCGAGGGTGCACAGTGCGCCGGCCGTGATGGCCGCGGGCAGCATCACCACCGCCCTGCCGTCGGCACACTGGGTGCGCAGCCACAGGCTCAGCGGCCTGCGCGCGTTGTGGTAGTCCTCCCACACGTGCGCCAGGACGGCCCGTGCCAGCGCGCCGCCCTGGAGACGCACCTTGCGGGTCTCCAGACGGCGGCCGTCGAACATGACGTCACCGGTGAACAGTTCGGCCCGCGCGGCCGCGAGCCTGGCCTGCCGGTGGTCGCTGAACAGCACCCGCCCCTGTTCCTGCTCGGGGTCCATGGCCTGGGTGAACTCCCAGGCGAGTTGCTCCGCGGCCTCGTCGACCATGCTGAGGCGCGAGCCGTTGTAGACGGCCACCGCCGTACGGAAGGCCGCCTGGCGCAGCACGGCCGCCACCGCGTCCCGGTGGCGCGGTTCGGCGCGCCCGGTGGTGGCGAACCACGCGCGTGCCTGCGCGTGCGCGAACGTGCGCAGTTCGGCGCGGAGTTCGTCCTCGGAGATCTCTTCCTTGAGGCACCCGACCAGGAGGCGGGCCAGCGACTCGACTTCGTGGGGGCGCAGCGGGTCGAGCCCGATGGCCTGCAGTACGTCGGGGCGGCGCGCCAACTCCAGTGCCTTTTCGAGGAGTTCGCGCTCGCCGTGGCCGAGGAGCACCACGAGGTGCTTGCGCAGCATGCCGTCGGCCGACGGGGTCCTGAACAGCTGTCCGTAGCGCCCGCGCAGCAGTTCGTCGGCGAATCCGCCCGCGCCGACGGCGAGGATCGCGTACGCGCCGCGCCGGGCGAGCAGGGTGCTGAGGCGGTCCAGGTGGAGTTCCGCGGGGGGTTCGCTGGGCCACCTGCGGTCCCTCTCCTCCCTGTCCCGGTCGTCGTCCTTCGGGCGCCGCCCTCTGGTGAGCGTCTCCTCGCCGGTGATCTCGACCAGATAGCCGTGGCCCTCTTGCAGGTCCGACTCGCTGATCTTGTCCAGTTCGGTGCGCGGGTCCATGCGCTCGATGCAGCCGTGCGTGACCTCGTCGAGGAGGGACAGCGCCGCATAGCCGCGACTGCTGCCCGGGTCGCCGCACAGGGCCACCAGCCGTTGCCGCTTGAGGAGTTCGAGCAGTTCCCCGTAGGCGGGCGGCTCCTCGAAGACACGCCGCAGGCGCTGCAGCTCGTCGCGGGGCACGGCGCCGGACACCAGGCGGGGCACGCCGGTCCTGCCGCCGTCGTAGTGGTGATGGTCGCCCAGGTGCACATCGCCCTGGGTTCCGTCGAGGATGGCGTTGCGGCCGTTGACGTCGATGAAGTTGGCGCGCGCCTGCTGTACGGCCTCGTGCGCGCCGACCGCCGTCCGGTCGCCGAGCCGGCCGGCCCGCGCGGCGCCGTGCCGACGGCCTTCGTCGGATGCGGCGGCACCTGCGCCGCCGCCCTTCTTGTCGCCGCCTGCCCCCTTCGGTGCGCCGCCGCCCTTCTCCCCCGCGCCGCCCTTGGCTCCGCCACCGGCCTTGCCGCCGCTGCCGCCGCCCTGCGGGCCCTTGCCCGCGCCGCCACCGCCGCCCTGCGAGCCGCCCTGGCCCCCTCCGTCAGCAGCCACCTCGACCGGCTCCTTCCGCGCTGTCGTCGTCGGGCGTGACGCGGACGCCGACGATGTCGCCGTGCACCTCCGCGCCGTCCACGATCTGGTTCGATCCGTTGACGTTGATCCAGTACTTGGTCGGCCACGGCCCGCCGGGCTCCGCCCCGGTCCCGCCGTTCGCGTCGGCCGACGCCTGGGCCCGGTCCGGTCCCTCCGGCGTGTCCACCCCTGTGGGACGCGCCGCAGGGACCGGACCGGGCGCGGGCAGGGGTGGTTCGGTGCGGCGCGGCACGTGGAACCACGCCACTTCGTCGGTCTCCTTGGCCCGCACCGGATGGGGGCGGTAGTGCTCGGGCTCCACGAACCTGCCGCCCTCGGCGACCACCGAGTGGTAGAGGACGTCGGAGACCACGAAGACCAGGTCGATGCCGTCGTCCGCCGCGAGGATGCCCTTCGCCGGTTCGCTGTCGCACAGTCGGCACGTCAGGTCGACGGCCCTGCCGACCAGGCCTTTGCCGTCGTCGCTGACGGGTCCGCCGTGCATCGCGATCCGCAGGCGCAGCGGTTCGGCGAGGCCCGCGTTGTGCTCGCGCAGCCCTTGGTGGACCTCCTCGAGCCACAGCCCCACCAGTGCCGAAGGCGGCACATCGGGAG
Source organism: Streptomyces sp. NPDC059002 (assembly GCF_042740435.1). NCBI lineage: Bacteria > Bacillati > Actinomycetota > Actinomycetes > Kitasatosporales > Streptomycetaceae > Streptomyces > Streptomyces sp. NPDC059002. The sequence continues at coordinate 216,247 of NZ_JBHYJI010000002.1, forward strand.
CCGGTGCGGCGAGCACCCCGTCGCCCCGGTCCTCCAGGTGCAGTTGGTCGCCGCCCTGGATCCCCACCGCGCGGAAGGCGGACTCCAGGATGTCGTACATGCCGGTGCGGGACCGGATCTTGGCCTGGTGCCCGAGGCGTCCCGACCCCTTGATGTCCACGTTCACCACGAGCCGGTGGACGGCTTCCTGTCTGTTCACTGCGACCCCCTGGAGAACGCGACCCCCTGAACAACGGTGCGGCCCGCCCAGGATGGCCCCGGACGGCCCCGGCGTATGTAGCCGTTTACACAACCCGGTCGGCGGCCGGGCCGCCGTCTCCCGCGAGCAGCCGCAGCGGTTCGACGTCGGTGACGACGAGACGCCTGGTGGCGGTGCGGACGATGCCCTGCTCGCGCAGGAGCCGCAGCGCCTTGGCGACGGCCTCGCGGGTCGATCCGACGGAGGCGGCGAGGTCGTGCTGGGGCAGCGGCAGGTCGATGGTGACGCTGCCGTCGGGGTTGCGGCGCCCGGTGCGGTGGGCCAGTTCGACGAGGCGCGCGGCGAGGCGCTGCAGCACGTTCTCCGATGCCAGCGACCGGCGTTCGCCGTCGGAGCTGCGCAGCCGGGAGCTGAGCTGCTTGAGGACCAGGGCGCTGGCCGCGGGGCTCGCACCGAGGAAGCCGCGGAACCGGTCGCCGGGGATCACCACGCTGCCCACATCGCCCAGGGCGGCGACGGTGGCGCTGCGCGGCCGGCGGTCCACGGCCGCCAGCTCACCGACCAACTCGCCCGCGCCGCGCAGCGCGAGGATGAGCCGGTGGCCGCGTTCGGTCTCCACGGAGACCATTGCCCAGCCGCTGAGGATCGCGACGACGTACGAGGTGGTGGCGCGCTCGGGCAGGAGCACGTCCCCCGCCGCGTAGTCCCGTGCGACGCCGAGGGCGAGGAGGGCAGCCCGGTCCTGCGGTCGTAACGCGTCGAGCAGGGGTTGTTCCTGTGCGATGAGACTCAAGCTGACCGCTCCTGGACCGGCACCGACTTGGCGACAGCACGCTAAGGAGCTGGCAAGCGCACGTCAATGCGTGGGATCGGTCCGTACCGCGGCCGTGCGTTTCTGGGGTTCATCCTTCGGGAGCGGCGCGCCCGAACTCCCGTGCGCCGTGCGGCCGGAGGTTCACGCTCCGGCGCCCACTGTTCCCAACTCCCCCGCTGGAGCCCCCTATTCCGCGCCAGGGCCCTACGCATTCTTCACCGTTTCGCCGTAGACTTCCGCTCCGGCCTTCGCATATCTGCACGCCAGAGACATATGCCAGAAGCACCACCGCATCGTGTGTTGCCAAATCCCTTACAGGCCACCTGCCGCTGTGCGAAAGTCATTAGCGGTCCACCACCCGTCAAGCTGGTCGCACCGCATCTTCAACGGAGCACCTCATGCCGTCCCATGTCTTCGCGGACCACGCAGCCGCCCAGCCGCCCGAGCGCGGCGCGGTCGATGCGCTGATCTCGCAGACGCGCCGCCTGCGCGGCGAGGTCGACGCCGTGCGCCGCGAGGCCGTGGCGGACCACGGGGACCCCACGGGCCGCTGGCAGCGGGCGCTGTGCGATCTGGCGGTGCATCAACTCAACGATCTGGACGACCACTTGGCCCAGCTGCGGGACGGACCGGCGCAGCCGGATCCGGTGGCGGACGCGCCCGCCGAGCCCGCCTCCGACGAGCCCCGGCGCGGCTCGCTCCTGAGCCGGGTCGGCAGCGCCGAGTGGAACCTCCTCAACGACGAGGCCAGCTGGTCCGGCGAGCTCTATCAGATCCTCGGCCGCGACCCGGCCGCTCCCCCGCTCTCCCTCGACGAACTCCCCTCCCTGGTGCCCGCCGACGACCAGCCCTTACTGACCGCGATGGTCACGGACTGCCTCATCGACGGAAAGCCGATCGACGGAGAGTTCCGCATCGTGCGGCCCGACGGGGGCGTACGCCAAGTGCACATGATGGGCGAGCCGGTGCTCGCCGCCGACGGCTCCACCGCCTCCATGTGGGCAGTGCTGCGCGATGTGAGCGAACTGCGCCGGAGTCAGCGCGTGGTGCGCGAGACGCGGGACACCCTGCAGCGCCACCGCGACCGGGCGCACACCGAGCACCGGCTGGCGGTCGAGCTGCAGGAGGCGGTCCTGCCGCCGTGGCGCGGCGCCCTGCGCTTCCCCCAGGGCGGCCCCGGCGCACTCGACCTGGCCGCGCACTACCTCCCTTCCTCCAGCAGCGCACTGATCGGCGGCGACTGGTACGACGCGCTTCAACTCCCGGACGGACGCGCGCTGTTGAGCGTCGGCGACCTCACCGGGCACGGCGTCACCGTCACCTCCGGCATGGCGATGCTGCTCGGCGCGCTGCGCGGCATGGCGGTCGCCGGGGCCGAGCCGGGCCAACTCATGGGCTGGCTCAACCAGTTGCTCGACGCCACGGCCCAGCCCGCGCTCGGCAGCGCCATCTGCTGCCGCTACGACCCGGCCGCGCGCCGGATCACCTGGGCGCAGGCAGGCCACCCCGCCCCGCTGCTGTTCCGCGACGGGACGGGACGCACCCTCACCCCCCCGGACGGCGTGCTCCTGGGAGCCACGTCCGGGGCGACGTACGGGCAGGCCGATGAGCAACTGCGGCCCGGTGACCTGTTGTTGCTGCACACCGACGGCCTGGTGCCGCGGCGCGACAGGGACGCGGCGACGGGTCTGCTGCTCTCCCTCGCGTCCCGTTTCACCGGGGCGCGTACGGCACAGGAGTGCGTACGGACCGTCGTCGAGGAATTCGGCGAGGCACCGCGTGAGGACGACGCCTGCCTGTTGATCGCGCGGATCTGACCCGCGCGTATGCGTATCTGATCTGACCGTGCGGACCCGACCCGTCAGGCCCTGGCCGTCCCCCCTGCCCTCTTGGCCCCCTTGGGCAGCGCGAGCTTGATCTCCTCGCGCAGGTCCTGGATCTTCGGGTATCCGGCGTACTGCGCGGTCAGCCGGTACATCTCGCGCAGCCGGTCCCAGGTGCGGTGCGAGGAGTTGGCCCGCATCGACACCAGCGCCAACCGCGCGTACCTGTCGGCCTGTTCGGGGTCGTCGGCGATGAAGCACGCCGATGCCAGGGAGATGTAGTCGAAGATCTGCGAGCGGTTCCGGTTCTTCGCGCGCAGCTCGATCGCCTGCTTGGCGTGCCGCTGGGCGATGGTCGCAGCGGACGCCTCGTGGTCGGCCAGGGTGCGGTACGCCAGGGCCTGCATGCCGTGCAGGTCCGCCTCGTCGAACATCTGCATCCAGCTCGGCGGCGGCACGTCCCCCTTGTCCGAGACGAAGAGGTCCTCGGCCATGCCGAGGGTGCGCCGCATCGCCTGGCCGCGCCCCATCGACGCCTGTGCCCAGGCCTCGATGGTGTACAGCATGGCCTGGGTGCGCGGCAGCGCCTCCTCGCCCGCCCCGGACTTGGCGAGCTTCATCAGGTCCAGGGCGTCGTCGGGCTTGCCGAGGTGCACCATCTGGCGCGCCGCCCGCGACAGCGCCTCACCGGCACGCGGCCTGTCCCCTCCTTCGCGGGCCGCGTGCGCCGCGATGACGAAGTACTTCTGTGCCGTGGGCTCGAGGCCGACGTCGTGCGACATCCAGCCCGCGAGCACGGCGAGGTTGGCAGCGACGCCCCACAGGCGCCGCTGGAGGTGTTCAGGGTGTCGGTAGGCGAGCATGCCGCCCACTTCGTTGAGCTGGCCCACCACGGCCTTGCGCTGCAGCCCGCCTCCGCGGGCCGCGTCCCAGGCGCGGAATACTTCGACCGAACGCTCCAGTTCCTCGATCTCCTGCGACCCGATGGGGGCGGCCTCGTAACGGTCGAGTCCAGCGGGGTCGGCGTGCAGGGGATCGTCGATGCGGGGGGCGTCGGCCGCGAAGGCCGGATCGGTGTGCAGCCAGTCGTGCATGGCGCTGCTGAGTGCGGAGCCTGCGGCAAGCGCAGCGCCCGCGCCCACCAAGCCGCGTCGGTTGAGCATGAGGTCCATTCCCGTGAATTCGGTGAGAACCGCAGCTGTCCGCTCGGGCGCCCACGGCACGCCGTCGGGGTGCTCCACACTCCCGTCGCCACGCCGCTTCCCAACGCGCCCGTGCCGGACCAGACCTAGATCCTCAGTGGTCACGACACGGCCGAGACGCTCGGTGAACAGAACAGCCAGTACCCGTGGCACCGGATCGCGCGGGATCTCTCCCATGTCGATCCACCGCCTCACCCGCGAGGTGTCGGTGGCCAGTTGGGGGTGGCCCATGGCCGCCGCCTGCCGGTTCACCAGTCTCGCGAGCTCCCCCTTGGACCAGCCGGCCAGGCCGAAAAGGTCCGAAAGGCGAGTATTGGGTTGTCCGTTCACGTCAAGCCCCCAGGTTCTCGGCTGAGTTGACAGTAACCCTCTGTCAGTTGCTGGGCGACTATTCGCCAGGGTTCGCCAGGGTGCGCCACATGGTGTGCCACGGGACGGCGGGTGTCAGGTAGGAGTGCGCCACCCCGACCCGGTCGCCGCAAGGCACTCCCCAGGGTGCACCCGAAGCGGCCGGGCCGGGAGGCGCACGCAACTCACAGGCACACGAAGGGATCTGTTCGCCCATGTACGCAGCATCGTCCTCCGTGTCCGCCCCGCCTCGGCCGCTGCACCCGCGCCCCCCGGTTCCCCGGGGCCGTGAGGTGCCTCCCGCCCAGGGAAGCGGCCCGTATCTGGAGCCCGCGCGCCCCGGAGCCGCGCAGCTCGGCGTCGGCCGGACGCGCCGCGTGCCGGGGCCCGGCACCCAACCGCTCAGCGGGAGAGTCGACTTGTCCGGCCCGCAGGGGGCGCAACTGCGCACCGCGATTGCTTCGGTGCATCGCATCTGCCCCGAGTTCAATCCGGTGCAGGTGCTCCGCAGAAGCGGCCGCACCGTGCTCCTTGTCGGCACAGCGGGACGCAGCACCGCCGTCGCCAAGTGTTTACTCGATCACTCGCCGGTCTGGGCCGAGCGGATCCGGCACGAAATAGCGGCCTACCGCTCGTTCGTCCGGCATCGCCCACCGGTCCGGGCGCCGCGGCTCATCGCCGCCGACCCCGATGACTGCACGCTGGTGATCGAGCGGATGCCCGGACGAGTGGCGGCACTGCAGCGGCATCCGTTGGAGGCCCCGCCACGGGCGGACATCAGGGCGGCGCTCGGGTCGGTCGTCCGGCTGAACAGCTGGCGTCCGCCGGCGGAGATGTTCGGCAGGCCGCTGGAGTACGGCAGGCGGATCTCCCGCTTCCATGAGCTGGGCCTGCTCACCGACCGGGACATGGGCGACCTGCAGAAGCTGCTGCACGGCATCGCGCACTCGGTGGCGCATCAGGTGAACGGCCATCAATCCATGTGGCAGTTCAACCACGGCGACGCCCTCCTGTCGAACGTGCTGCTCTCGCCCGCCGGGCCCGTCCTGGTCGACTGGGAGCACGCGGGGTGGTATCTGCCGGGGTACGACCTGGCGACGCTGTGGACGGTGCTCGGTGACGCCCCGGTGGCGCGGCGCGAGATCAGTCAGCTGGCGCAGAACCCGGGTCCGGCGGCGCGCGACGCCTTCCTGGTCAACCTGATGCTCGTGCTGACCCGAGAGATCCGCACGTACGAAACGGCCGTGCAGCGTTCGATGCACGAATCGGCCCCGACGGCATCGGGCCCGGCCCATCCCGGTGCCGCGCCGTCCGGCGAGGAACAGCGGCTGCTGCTGCGGCGGCTGCACGACGACTGCCAGCTGGCCCGCCGGGCCGTGCGTGCGGCGGTCGGCACTCGCTGACGGGGACGCAGGTCCGCGGGGGGGCGGGGGGCGGGGGGGGGTTTGGCTCTCACCCCCCCCCCCTCGTCGCGGTGGCGGGCGCCGCGGCCCCCGCGGAGGCCCACCCCCGCCTCGCGCGTCGTCGGGTCGCCGTTCTCGCCGACGTTGCCGATGAG